>JASHPH010000394.1 GCA_030038255.1 Candidatus Sulfotelmatobacter sp.
AGGCACGGTTTGATCGGATTGCGCAGGAAAGAATCGACTCAGTGACTCCTGAGGAGCATCCCGGAACTGGTCGATCATTGACACTTGATGTACGCAGGAAACTGTGCAAAAGGGCGCGCACGGTTTGACCGTTTGCCGTTCTCGCTCAAGGTCCGCATCTCCATACCGCTCGAGAGCGATGCCCGGAGTGCCACGCTGCTGGGAACAGTAGTGCACGAGCCCATCTTCGCAGATGTAAAGATATCGGCTTCCGGCTCGGCAGTGCCAGTCGTTCGCCTTCCCCTGGACCAGGTTCTTCTGGAACTGGTTATAGTACGCGAAGTTCGAAAATGACTTGTTATCCAGCCCCACGATCTCCTGGTAAACCTGTTGTTCGCGCGGACTGAGACGCCGAAGCTGGCCTTGATGATCATGAACGATGCCCACCGTAGTCGCAAACCCAAGTTCATGCGCACGGTGCGCCACCAACGCAGCATCCTGAGGCTGCTCGGATGTGCCAATGACCGAATTGATGTTGACTTGAAATTCTGCGTACTCGGCCAGCCACTGGAGTTTGTTGTCGAGCACCTTTAGGCTCTTCTTCGAGATCTCATCGGGACGCACATTGTCTATGCTGATCTGAAGATGATCAAGACCGGACCGGTTCAGGAGCTTGATGCGCGCAGGCGTGAGCAGATAGCCATTCGTAATCAGGGTTGCGACGCAGCCGCGAAAGCGAATGTGTTGAATAATCCGATCCAGGTCGGGGTGTAATAACGGTTCACCACCGCTTATGGTAATGACCGAGGTGCCAAGCTCCGCAAGGCGATCGACGCGGCGCAACATGTCGGCGGTTGGAACCGGTTTCGAGAAATCATCGTACTCGTTGCAATAAGTACAGGAGAGATTGCACCGCCGGATCGGCACGATATGCGCAACAATCGGATGACAGCGCGATTTCATGGCCTTGACTACCACGCGAGCTTGCCGCAGCTGGAAGGAAGCTGCGCGCAGTCTACGTCGAATGCCAGTCAGGCTCATAGGCCATCAGGCCGAGGCGGCTCTTACGCAAGGGTTATTCGTACTACGCTACCCACTTTTCAACATCGAAAACGTTCCCGCAAACACAAGGATAGCAGCCAGCACGGCCAGCAGAACGTCGGCAGCATAGTGGTAGCCGCCCACTACTGTAGCGAAGGCAATGCTGAGTGCAATTAACAGAAAAATCACACCTACCCAAGGATCGAGGCGGAGCAAAACCAGGGCTGCAGCCATGGAAGAGCTGACATGAGCGCTAGGGAAGGTGATGGCTTGGATGCTGGCGCGGCGCAGAATCCAGTGATTGAGCATTTCGACTCTCGAGGGCGGCATCCTGAATTTCTCATAATCGCTTAGCGAACGTGGCGGCATCGCCTGGACAAAGGGAGTTATGGCAAGGCATGCGTAGGTAGAAAGCAAGACTACGATCCAGTAATAGTTCACCAAGCGCTGCAGGCCAGTGAGGTATAGAGCGACAAGGCCAAGCGGGATGAGTAGGTACACCATGACATAGGCGAGTTCCAGATAGATGCCCTCGGCAAGGCTGATCGAAACCCTGGAGGGGTGAATTCCGAGGCTGCGAAAGAACGCGCGATCGAATGCAGCAAGCCGGCCCTCTATCTGCGGGTCTGATTTCGTAAAAAAGCACCCGATCTGCCAGTAGGGAACTAGCAGCAGTACGGTGGGAAGCCAGTCACGCAGGATTGAGAAAGCTGCCGGGTTGAGCCAGTGGACGCTAAGCTGGACAAGAACAATGGCGCTGATGGCGATTAGGGCTAGCTTGCTGACCATGAATTGCCGCGGGCGCGGTAGCGGCCGAAACCATGCGGCTGCAGTGAGCAGAGAGACAAAAATCAGTTGTATCCAAGCCGCTGGATTCTGCAATCTGATCTCGCCTCCAGGTTCAGTTCGAAGGCTGAACGTCCCAGCCCACGCGTTGCATCAGCCAACGTGGTCCGAGGAGGAAGAAACGCCACAAGAGCAACGGAAAAAGCCTCAAATCTGCGATAAAGGAACTCCGCTCACGCCCCACTAGAAATGTCCCTTGCCGCATCACGTACCAGTTAAATAAGGAAGACATAACGCTAAGGATCGATGAAATCGTCACTGCAGTAATGCGATGCGGCGTTGCACGCAAAGTGTGAACTTCATATTCGCTTACCTGTCCGAGCACAGGTAACACGATGGCGATCATGAATCCAGTGAGCCACACTGGACGTCGATCGCGAATGTACTGCACGACGGCCGCATAAAAACCAGCATAGATCGCGCAGACAAACGTCTCAGCGAGCACCGCTCCGGTCATCGCGTCCACGCCCCTCCACATCGTGACACAGGCAAAAACAGGGACACGGAAGGCAACGCTGAGGATTGCCGACTTCCAATTCCACAGCGCAATCCTGGGAAGCCAGGATCGCGTGCGCGTCTTCGGATCAGCGAGAGAACAGTCGTGTCCAGTGTCGGAATGCCGCATATCTGGGCCGAGTATAGCCCTCGAGTTGTTGCACGAATATTAAGGCATGGTGAATCGCGGCTTGGCACCAAACTCGTAAACCTTTTTCACACAACTGTGATGTGCCCTTAATCATCCGTTCACCACACTGCACCAAAATTGATGCATCGAGTCTGGTAGTCAGTCCTGAACCGGAGATCTGACAAGTGGCGAACAAACTCACCTACTTTGCCCAGGACCGCGGAATTGTCAGCCAGTTCACGACGGCCGTTTCCCTGCACGGCCATACCAATCGGTCGCGCGAGAGCCTCTATTTCATCTCTGAATTTGCCAGCAGGCGGCCTGTATTGCGCTGGGCGCTTTCTCAACAGGAACGCAAAGCAAGACGCAAATCGGCGATCCAGGTGGATTTCTTCAAGGCCTACTGGACACCTCCCCTGCCGCCGCTGGAAGCATTCCAGGTAGAGAGCAAGCAGATCGAAGAAGGCCTGGGTTTGAAGAGCCTGATCTCGTTGACCGATCACGACAACATCGAGGCGCCGCTTCTGTTGCGCGTGGTTCCGGAAGCTCGGCGAATTCCGGTCTCCATGGAATGGTCAATTCCATTTGAGCAAACAGTTTTTCATCTCGGCGTGCACAACCTGCCGACCGCCGAAGCCGAGTTATGGGTGCAAAGAATGGCCGCCTACACAGAGCGGGCATGTGTTCCCGAGCTTTGGGACCTGCTTTTCGCGCTCTGCCGCATTCCGCAGGTACTTCTGGTGTTTAATCATCCGCTCTGGGATCTGCCCCACATCGGTCATGCGAATCACATTCATGCTGTAAAGAGCTTCATGCAGCGAGCGACTCCATTCCTTCACGCGCTTGAGCTGGGTGGACTTCGGACACCGAAAGAAAATCGTGCGGTCATCGAATTGGCAAAGGCTTATGATCGACCTGTGATCGCTGGCGGCGACAGGCATGGTTGTGAACCGAGCGCGCTACTGAACCTTACGTCGGCGAGGTCGTTCTCAGAATTTGTGGAGGAAATCCGCAACGGCCACAGCCATCTGCTGGCGATGCCGCAGTATTCCGACTGCACCCACTTGCGCGTCTACCACACGTTGTTGGATGTGATTCGGTACTATCCCGATCATCCGCTGGGATCGCGCAGCTGGGACGAGCGCGTGCATCACCCCGATGCGCAGGGAGTGCCGCGGCCGCTGCAGACGCTCTGGAAAAAACCGCCGGAGTTTTTAACGGTCATTCTCAATCTGCTGCGGATGGGAGAAACCGAGGCGATGCGTCGAACTTTGCAGTTTGCTTTCAATCGTACTCCGCAAATGCCGAGGTTGGAGTTGAGCGGAAGCTGAGGTATTGCCATGAGAGACACGCCGATTCGCGTTGCCTTGTTCGCGGACTCCTATCTGGAAGTAGACGGGGTGGCAAACACGGTGCGCCAGTACGAGGCCTACGCGCGCCGCAACGGGCTTCCCTTCTTACTGCTCCATGGCGGATATGACCAGGAGAAGATCGTTCGCGAGGGAGCCTTTCATCGTGTGGAACTTCCCCGCGGCCCCTTTCGATTCGCTCTGGATCGGAAGCACGACTTTGATTTGGGATTCATCCGTTACCTCGCAAGAGTCGAAGACGTTCTGCGGGAATTTGCGCCGGACGTGCTGCATATCACCGGACCCAGCGACGTCGGAATTGTTGGCGCCCTCGCGGCCCACCGCTTGCGCATTCCCTTGCTGGGTTCCTGGCACACCAACCTTCATCAGTATGCGGAGCGCCGGGCGCTGCCGCTGCTCGCCTTTCTGCCTTCGCGCTGGCGGCAGAGCCTTGGGGCTCATATCCGCGAAATCTGCTTTCGGCTGACCGCGCGCTTCTATCAAATTCCTCGAGTATTGATGGCTCCGAACCGGGAACTGATCGACTTGCTTGAAAAAGCAACCGGCAAGCCCTGCTTTCTAATGGCCCGGGGAGTCGACACCGAACTCTTCCATCCCAAACGGCGAAACCAGCAAGGCTGGCCGTTTACGATCGGATTCGTAGGTCGGATCACCCCTGAGAAGAATGTCGAAATGCTGGTGGACATTGAACAACGCTTGCACGCTGCGGGTTTGTCGGAATACCAGTTCCTGATCGTCGGCCAAGGCAGTAGCGAAGCTTTTCTCCGTACTCATCTGAAGAAAGCGATTTTGGCAGGCGTGCTGCGGGGCGAGGAACTGGCTCGCGCCTACGCCAACATGGATGTTTTTCTGTTCCCCTCGAAGACAGACACGTTCGGCAACGTGGTTCTCGAGGCGCTGGCTGCTGGAATTCCCGCTTTAGTCACAGACCAAGGTGGGCCACAGTTCGTCGTGCGTCCTGGAGAAACCGGCTTTATCTGCCGAAATGCAACGGAGTTCGTGGAACACTTGCTTTGGTTTCGAAATAACTCGGCAGAGCTGCAGGCATTTCGAAAGAATGCCCGCCTTCAGGCGGAAGCCGCTTCGTGGGACAGTGTGTTTCAAGCGGTGTATCGCGCTTATGAAGTTGCGTTAGGGCCGGCGCCTACGAGTGCGAGAGCTGGTCTGAAGATGTCGCTGCGCGCCGCACTCAGGTCCTAAGCCGGAGGTTGGGGCCATGTACGCTGAACCCATGGGGACCGTTTCCTGCACATTTTCCCGAGTCGCGGCGATTCTGACGGCAATTCTGATGCTCTCGTCGGTGGTGCCAGAAGTTATGGCCTCCGACGAAGGAAAAGCCTCGGTTGTGGCACCTCTGCCGCTGGATGATGTAATCGACAATCTCGTGCGAAGGAACGTTGAGCGGTCGCGAAACCTGCTGCACTCCGAGGCCACTCGCGTTTATCACCTGACCTATCACGGCTTTCCTGGAAGTCGCGAAGCCGAAATGACGGTGGAGGCGTCCTACGACAGTCCCTCCAGGAAAGAATTCAAGGTGGTGTCACAGAGCGGATCGAAGATCATTCTCGACCGGGTCTTTAGCAAGCTTCTGGAGGCGGAGAAGGAGTCGGTTCAGCCGAAAATCGCTTCCGAGACCCAGCTCAACCGGGAAAACTACGAGTTCGCCCTCGTTGGCTTCGACGCCGCACAGGGTCAATACGAGATGCACGTGACCCCGAAGCACAATAGCAAATACGTGTACCGCGGCAGGATTTGGGTTGACGCAACTGACTTTGCCGTCACCCGCATCAAAGCCGAGCCGGCACAGAATCCCTCGTTCTGGACCAAGAAGAGCGAGATCTATCACGAATACCAGAAAATACAGAACTCCTGGGTACCGGCAAGAAACGAATCAGTCAGCTATATCCGCCTAGGTGGCCGCGCCACTCTGACCATTGAATACAAGGACTACCGCCTTACCGAAGCGCACACCGACGCCGCAGCGGTGTGCACATCTACTGGAAATTGTGGTTGAGTGTGCGCAAAATCCTGTCGCACTGCAGGATATCCAGTGTCGCGAGACGAAGGACGCATATTCGCCGCGCGTCACGTCGTACTTGCCCAACCCGAAGGATTGCAGAAAGACATCGTGTTGCGGCAATTCATCCGCTACCGATTCCAGGCCCGGCTCCCAGGCAAGGCAATGTAAGCGGTATCGCCAGACTGGTGGATTCGAAAGTCCCGTGGCGAATCATCCAACCGGCGCGCCATCGGCCACGTCAAGCTCAACTGCTCCCTCCCGTTCCGTGCGAGGCAGGCTCAGCAGCAGCCGCACGCATCGGTTCCATCGCAGAATCGCATCATCGTTGTCCTCGGGCCGAATGCTAGCGGCCTGCTCGAAGTAGGTCATAGCCACTTCGAACAGGGGTACTAGCATCCGCGGAGGCTCGCCAGCGCGCAGAAGAGCCTTGGCCCTCCGTTCGTGGAGCAGGCCGGTATAGTAGAGCCGCTCGTAGGGATCTGCCAGCCTCTGAAAAACACTTTCCGCCTCTGAGCAGCGATCGCAGGAAGCACCGCGAAATTGGTCCGCGATGGCGAGTCCAAGCAGGCGGAGCGCGACTTGATTGTTAGCATCCACGGCGAGGACGTCGCGGCAGATCGACTCCGTTTCTTCCGGTTCGTTGAGATAGCGGTACGTTTCGGCCTTGGCGATTGCCTGCAGGATTCCGCTCTTCGATATAGTCTTCAGCTTCAATTCCATGGGACCCTCCTTCCGCGCCATGTGCGATTTCCGACTGACGCCGGCTTCGTTGCGCCTTACTTCGCTGCGGCCACGTTGGCTGGTTCAAACGCCGTGATGCAAGGCGACTCGCTTTTCGTACGCCTTAACGACGAATTGATCTTCGATCAGGTTGCGATGCCCGCCTCCTATTTTTCGCCAATCCCTACTGTTCGCTTCGGAGCGGCGGCGATGCCGGGTATCAGCTTGCCCTGTCCTGGACCGTGCAGTTTCTGGCATGGCACCCTCCGACGCGCCAAGTGGAGATAGTCCAGCACGAGGCGCCGTTTCAGAAGCTGAAGGGCCCGAGCAGGGTCCACTCCTTTGGGGCAGGCCCGCGAGCACTCACCGGCATAATGACATCGGAAAATGCCGATCGCCCCACCGGTGACCACGTTGCGCTCGCGCCGTCCCTCATCGCGCGTATCGGCGTTGTAGCGCTCCGCCGCGGTCAAAGGCATCGGGCCAAGATATCGCGCATCCGTGGCTAACGTGGGGCACGCGGCCATACAACAACCACACTTGATGCAATAAGTGAATTGAAGATAGCCTTCGAGTTGCTCGGGAGACTGGTAGAACTCGCCGGCCGGGTCGTTGATTCCAGCTTCATCCGTACGCAGGATGTAAGGCTTCACGGAACGGTGCTTGTCAAACATCGTCCACAGATCAGGAACCAAGTCGCGGATGATCTCGAAATTGGGCAATGGCCCTACAGTGAGGTTGACGTCAGCAATGTGCAGGATTTGGGTGTTGCAAGCCAAGCCCGGACGGCCGTTCAGCAGCATGCCGCACGACCCACAGATTCCCATCCGGCACGAGTAGCGCCAGGCCAGCGTGGAATCCAGATTGTCCTTTATGTAATGCAGGCCGTCGAGGACCGTCATCCCTTCGCGCACAGGAACCGCGTAGGTCTTTATATAGGGTGCGCGATCCGTTTCGGGATTGAATCGCCTGACATGAAACGTGATTTGTCGCCCGTCTTTGCCGGTTTCCGACACACTACCCCCTCGCTGCCGTCAGTGCGATACTGTGCGCTACCACAGCTCCCCAAGTTCCCAAGCCAAACAGTCCCAGTCCCACCACCAGCAGAACAATCGTGATGCTTTTTTCGACAGCCGGCTTGAGCGTCAACTCGAAGAGCATCGTGCGCAGGCCGTAGAGACCGTGATAGAGCGCGATTCCCAGCAGAAAAATGTACGTCACGGTGAAAAACAACTTGCCATCGCGGAAGAGGCTATTCTTCAGTTCATCCGCCTCGGTGCCGTACGGGGCAAACCAGTGAGCCGTCCCCACCATGTGCATGATCAGCATGTGGAGGCCGAGCAGGAACAGCAGGATTACTCCCGCCGACATATGCCAGGTCCAGTATTTCGTTCCGTTCATCTCTCCTCCTACCGCACCAATCCCTCGGTGAGAGCTGCATAGCCGCCGATGGCCAAGAACACGGCGGTCAGAATCATCATGCCGATCAGTAAAGGGCGTTGGACGTTAAGCGAGGTCTTGTAGGGATAAACGGGTTCGACAGGCTTGCCCACGGCGAAGCCGAGCTCCACGAGCACCAGCCTGATTCCGTTGCAGGCGTGATAGGCAAATGCGGCAAAAACCACGTATTCGGCGAACTCGAAAATAGGTTGATGCAGGAATCCGTGTCCCGCCCACAGGTAGATGCCCTTGGCCCGCAGACTCGTAACCACGATATGCAGCAAGAAATAGAAGAGAATGCCTAGACCGGTGATGCGATGCAGGATGTAGGCATAACGTTCCACGCCCCAGCGCCCGCCTCCGAGCCATCCCCAAATCCCGAGCCGGTTATCGTACCTCTTGATCTCCGCCATATCTGCCTCAGTGCCCTTCAGCATTGACGTGTCCCTCAGGGGCTAAAGCCCGCATCGCTGTTTGTCCAGGCGCGGCACGGCTGAAGCCGCGCTAAACCGAACTCTTGAGACGCTCCTCTAGTACCTCCGCTCCACCGGCTTCCAGTTGGTAATGGTCACGGGCTTGTACTGCAGTCTCGGCGCGCCGCCGGTGTAATAAACCATGGAATGGGCCAAGAACTTCTCGTCATCCCGCTTGGAGAAATCCGTGCGCGCATGGGCTCCTCGAGACTCCTCACGCGCCAGCCCTGCAAAGAGCAACACTTCGGCCAGGTCGAGCATGTTCTCAGTTTCGAGGGCCTGAACCAGGTTCGTGTTGTAAACCCGGCTTTTGTCCTGAATGCTGATGTTTCGGAAGCGCTGCTTCAGCTGAGCGATCTTGTCCAGTCCCTCCCTCATCGACTCGCCAGAGCGATAGACGCCCGCATGCTTATCCATGAGAGCTCGGAGCTCGCAGCGGATCGGCGCCGGGCTCTCCGTTCCGCTCTGCTTGAGCAAGCCATCGAAAATGCGGCCTTCCTCTTCACGCGACTGTTCTTGAGGGATTTCACTCAGTGGCGGGCTCAGCTCCAAGTACTTCGCGATGCCGCTTCCCGTGATGCCTCCCCATACCAGGCATTCGGCGGTCGAGTTGCAGCCCAGCCGGTTCGCGCCATGCATGGAATGGCAAGCCACTTCGCCGGCGGCCCAGATATTCTCAACCTTGGTTCGCCCGTCGATGTCAGCCTCGATGCCGCCCATGGAATAGTGTGCTACTGGCCGAATGGGGATTGGTTGTGTGATCGGATCGATGCCCAGAAACTTCATACACACTTCGCGGATTAATGGCAGGCGTTTGTTGATGCGTTCAGCTCCAAGGTGGGTCAGATCCAGATAGATATAGTCCATCCCGTCGCTTCCGGGGAACCCACGACCTTCAAGAATTTCCGTCATCTCCGAACGGGAGACGATGTCACGCGGCGCCAGCTCCATCATCTTGGGCGCATACTTCTCCATGAAGCGCTCACCTTTGTTATTGCGCAGGTATCCGCCTTCTCCGCGACAGCCTTCTGTCATCAAGATGCCGGAGGGTACCAGTCCCGTTGGATGGAATTGGAGGAACTCCGGATCCTCCAGCGCCAGGCCGGCGCGGTAGGCAATAGCTTGTCCGTCGCCCGTGACGGTCTGTGAGTAGGTGGTGAATCCGTACAGATTTCCGAGTCCCCCGGAAGCGATCAGGAGGGCCTTGCCTCGCAAAACCACAAACTCGCCGCCGGGCAGATCGTAAACGGTGAGAGCTGCGAAGCGGTCGCCGTCAAGCAACAGGGAAGTGACGAAGCATTCTTCGTAACGCTTGAAGTTGTTGTACTTGAGCAGCGTGTCGTACAGGGCCTGCATTTCGAAGAAGCCGGTTTTGTCTGCCGCCATGCAGGCACGGGGGAAGGAATGACCGCCGAAAGGCCGCTGCATGATACGGCCATCCTCCCGCCGCGACCACGGAACCCCCCAATGTTCAAGGAATCGGATCTCATCCGGCGCGGCTTGCACAAACCGATCCACCGTGTCCTGGTCGGCAAGGAAATCGGAGCCCTTCACCGTGTCCCAGGCATGCAACTCAAGGCTGTCGCCTTCCTCCGGACGCATGACAGCGCCCGTGCCGCCCTCCGCACACACGGAATGCGAGCGCATCACCTGCACCTTTGAGACGATGCCGATGTCCGCCGCGCCCCGCGTTCGGATGCTGATTTCCACCGCGGCACGCAACCCCGCCAGTCCTGTTCCCAGAATCAGAACATCGTGAGTTGCTTCGCGCACGGTGGATATTCCCTTGTATTCGAGAATCCTGGTAGCGAGGACCACCCTTCCTCAGCGCCGACCTTGAGCCGGACTGCCAAATCAGGCGGCTGTAACGCTCGTCTCCAGTTCCTCTTTCACGTTCAGTTTGATCGGCACTTTGAGTGCGCGAGAAATGGGACACTTCGTTTTCGCGCTCTCGGCGGCGTGCTGGAACTTCTTGACATGGATTTCCGGCACGGTAGCAACCACGTTCAGTTGAATCCCGGTGATTTCCCAGTGGTTCTTTTTCTCTTCCAGAGTCAAGTGCGATTCCGTTTTCACGTATTCGTCTTTAAGACCAGCCAGAGCCATCTCTCTGGCAACCATGAGCGACATGCACGAAGCAACTGCCGCCGCCAACATCTCCGACGGGCTGGTGCAAGGCTCGTTACCCGTACCCGAGCCAAAGGAGTACAACGCGTTGTTAATTACTCCGCTTGAGGTCGAAACCGTGCCTTCCCCGGCTCCTGGGCCTCCTTTCCATATCGCAACTGCGGTGCGAATCATAGGTCACCTCCTTTTCTTATCTTGCGATTGACCTCTTGACTGGCCGTGATGTGGCTCAGCGAACGAGAGCAGTTTCGTCCGGACTCGCAGAGAAAGTTTCGTTAGGAAGGTCCCGCACGCTGATGCCTTGCCGCTCCCGGCTCATCTCTGGCGCAGTAGCAGTGCGCCGGACAAGGATCGGCGCCTGCCGAATTTCCTGATGCGCCAGTTTCACTTTACAAAAGGGAGCAGCGGAGAACTGTGCCTCGGCTCACGTCAACCTGTGATTGTGGACGCCTGGCCCGAGCGCCAAGTCCGATGCCGGTAGTCTCGCCTTGCCGTCCCTGCGGAGGCACGCGGCGCACAAATAAGCGCCCTCAGTAACCGAACCTTTGATTCTGCTGACTCTTACTTCGGCGGGGTGTGACGCGGCTCACTGCCCCGCGAGCAAGCGGGCATGAACAATGACTCCAGTAAAACGCTGACCAGCTGTGGCGGCTTAGGACGATGTGTCTAAGAAAAAGCTGTCGCTGCTTCTTGTATGCGACCGGCAGGGAGATCATAATTTTCCCGTGAGCTTCGAAACCCTGCAGTCACCGCTTCGATTTCTGCAATCCACTCTGAGGGATGTTCGCCTGCCGGACTGGCTGCAACAGTACCAGTGTTGGTGGGAGAACGAAGGTCAGGATATTTCCGACAGCGTCGATCGTATCGGTACGCCGTGGCTGCGAATGTTTGCTCTCTCTGGAAACCGAGTGGATGAAATTCTGTATCCGCCCGAGTATTGGCGGATGCTGAAACACGGTTATCAGGCTGGCTTGCTCTGGCGTGTCTCGGAGGAAAACGCAGTTTATCCAGCCGGTCTGGGGATCTACGTTACCTCCTTTTATGACCCTGGGCTCGCGTGTCCCTACACCGTTTCGCTGAGCACAATCGTTCCACTCTTGAAATACGGCGACGCTGAACTTAAGGAGCGCTTTCTGCCGAGACTGCTGCAGAAAGACGAAGCTGTCTGGCAAGGGGCAACATGGATGACCGAGATCAAGGGCGGCTCCGATCTTGGAGCCGGGGTCGAGACGATTGCTCGGCCAGCCGGTAGCCAGTGGTTCTTAACCGGCGACAAATATTTTGCCAGCAACGCCGGAGCCGAACTGGCGGTTGTGGCTGCCTGTCCCGAAGGGGCTCCGCGAAGCGTGCGCGGGTTGGCTCTGTACCTCGTTCCTCGCTATCGTCGCGATGGCCAGCTTAACTACTTCATCCGTCGTATTAAAGACAAGATCGCTACGCGTTCAGTTCCAACGGGGGAGATTGAATTACGTGATAGTGAGGCTTGGCTCCTGGGCAAGGCAGAACACGGGATCTATCTCATTCTTGAAGTTCTCAACGTGTCGCGCGTGGCGAACAGCATGGGAAGCGTTGCGCTTGCGCAGCGAGCCATGGCCGATGCTTTGTTCTTTGCCCAAAGCAGGGTGGTCTTTGGCAAGCCGCTGATCGAACAACCCTTAATGCGGCGTCAATTTGAGGATCGCCTTCTGCAACTGCGAGCAGCCTCAAAGTTGGCCTGGAAGGCGCTCGAGCTTTTGAACGAGGTATGGCAGGAAAGGCCTCCGTATTCAGACCGCTACCACGTGTTCCGGCTGGTTGCCCATTTGGCAAAGTACTGGACCGCGGAGGTCGCGGTGCAAACCGCCAAGTGGGCGATGGAAGTGCACGGTGGGCTCGGCACGTTGCAGGAGTACCGTGCTGAGCGCTGGCTGCGAGAGGCGATGATCCTCGCGATTTGGGAGGGACCAGCGCATCGCCAGATTCTTGATGGCTTGGAGGTCATGGAGCGCAAGCGTGCCCACCATCTCCTGTTGCAATCCTTGTCCGCAAATGTGGGCGCGTCTGCGGCGCAAGATATGGAAGCGAGAATTGATCGGCACCTGGCTTTACCTCACGATGAGAAAGAGGCCGGGGCCGAAGCTCTGTTCACAGATCTCGCAGCGTTCACGGCAGATGCCTTATTGAAAGCCAAGGAATGAAGCACGCGTACTTTCGATTTTACGCAGAGCTGAACGACTTGCTGCCCATGCCCAGAAGAGGACTGACTTTTACGCATGCCTTTCCAGCCGCTGCTTCCCTGAAGGACACAATCGAAGCGTTCGGAGTGCCACACACCGAGGTTGATCTCATCCTTGCGAACGGCGAGCCAGCATCTTTCTTTGACCTGCTGCGAGATGGCGATAGAATCAGCGTCTATCCTTTATTCCGTTCGCTCCATCCCGGTCCCTTCACTTATTTGCAGCGGCAGTCGCAGTGCGAAATACGTTTCGCGCTCGATACACATCTCGGCAAGCTGGCGGCCTACCTCCGCATGCTGGGCTTCGACAGCTTGTATCGCAATGATTATCAGGACAGCGATCTCGCGCATATCGCAGCAAGCCAACAACGAACTCTGCTCAGCAGGGATCGCGGGTTACTGAAACGTAGCCTGGTAACGCACGGATACCTGGTGCGTGAAACCCAGCCACGTCGACAGCTCATTGAAGTATTGAGCCGTTTTGACCTCGCCAAGTCGATTGCTCCTTTTCGGCGGTGCCTCCACTGCAACACTCCGTTGCAGCCTGTCCCGAAAGAACTGGTCAACGATCGCCTGCTCCCGGGAACGAGGCGGCGTTACGACCACTTTCATCATTGCCCAGAGTGTGACAGGGTCTATTGGAAGGGATCGCACTATCAGCGGATGAATGCGCTCATCGAGGGTATGCTGCAGTCACCAACATCACATGAACTACAGCCTTGAGGCTTGAACAAAGGCAATTTCTTCTAGAATGGCGGCCGCATCGTCATCCAGCCGATGCAGGCCGGCGGCGCGAAAGGCCTCCCATGCCTGCTGGAATTCCTCGTTGGTAATACCGCGGTCGATTTCGGGATAGCGGTTGGCAGAGACATGACCTGCGGGACGGTATTGTGCCATCAGGTTTACGTAGGTGTCGCGGCCTAATTCGCGAGCAATCCACCGCATGATCTCCTCGGTTCCCGCTGCGCCGCCAGGCATCACCAGGTGCCGCAGCAGTACTCCACGCAGTGCCACGCCTCGCTCGTCCGTAACTAGCGGTCCGACCTGTCGATGCATTTCACGAATTGCGCACCGCGCCGCTTCGGGGTAATCCGGGGCTTTGGCATAAAGCCGCGCCTTTTCCGGATCCCAAAACTTGAAGTCGGGCATGTAGATATCGACAACGCCGTCCATGAGCGCGAGGGAGTCCAGCGAGTCATAGGCGCTCGTGTTGTAGACCAGAGGAAGGCGCAGGCCGCGCTCCACCGCCAGCAACACGGCTTCCAGAATCTGGGGAACCAAGTGCTCGGGAGTCACAAGATTGATGTTGTGGCAGCCGTGCGCCTGCAGCGCAAGCATCATGTCGGCCAATTCATCAGGTCTGACGGTCCGGCCGTCGCCCCGCCAACTGATTTCGAAGTTCTGGCAGAAAACACAGCGCAGGTTGCACCAACTGAAGAAGATCGTCCCCGAGCCACGCGTGCCGCGCAGGCAGCGTTCCTCGCCGCGATGGGCAAAATAGCTGCTGACGACGGCATAGCGCCCGGTTCGGCAAGTTTTGGTCTTGTCCTCAATACGATTGACGTGGCAGTTGCGGGGACACAGAGTACAATCCGCCAGCTTCTCTAAACCGAGCTCGACGCGGCGCGACAATTCGCCGGATTGCCACAACTTGAGATAAGCGGGTTGGTACTCTGCTCGGTTCATGGCTTCGGAGTCATTTCAAACCACGATGCCGGCATCAATGGCCAGAATAAAGAACGCCCGACGCGAACCGCAATGTCATCCCCTAGCCCGGTGCACTGCCTCCGAAAAACCAACTGTGACTGAGAATCCCGGGAGCAACGATTTCAGACTTCAAGCAGCTGCTTCGAACTCCGCGGCGCTCTGTGCTTCCTGTTTGTCTTCAGTCATGGCGTCTCTCGGCCACGGCCAGTTGACTGAGACATAACTGGGAGGCCCCACGAAAAACGCAATCCTCGGTTGCGGTGTCACGTGCCTGAGCTCTTCGCAGAAGTCCATCACTTCTCCCGGGAACAGAGAGCGCACGTCGAGCAAGACCCAATCGTAGGCCTGTCGTTGACAAAGAGGAAGGCTTTCAGCCAAGCCACAAGCCACGTCCACTTGAAGTCCATGAGCCCGAAAAATGCTGGTTCGCAAGCTTCGTCGAGGCTCCTGTCCGCCAACCAGAAGGACTCTCTGCCTCCAACGGAGCTCATGCATGATTACGGCTGCGCTCTTCACGCCCGGGCGTTCTGCCGACATCTTTTCCGCACACATGGCGCACCCCCGGATGGGATACTCTTCTCCTTCTAGTCTACGACGCGGCCGGAGGAGAGTAGCATTGTCATATACAGAACCGAATATGCCCGCGACGAGTTCTGCGAACTAGGTCCCGTCTGGCATTGGCCAACCAGGCATTTGGCCCGGGGATAGCGAGCGCTCAATTTGCTGGGGCGGATGAATCCACAAGTCGCGTTTGCGCAAAGTTGCCGGAAGGCTCTACTTTGGTCGCCCTACGCTCTCTACAAGAAGATCGGCATCGGCATCAACACCCAAGCCAGAGCCTAATAGTTGTGGATAGATCTCTCCCGATCCTTCTTGAGCTGGTCGATGATGTCGTCTGCCAGTCTGTCGCCCCAACTCGTCGACTTCTTCGTGCTCCATATCAGTCTCTGAGTGTGGCGATCCACAAGCTGAACCTGTGCGTCGATCACTCTCACCACCACTTTGGCGGGCACTATTCTGCTCTGCGTCTGACACGTCAAAATGGCGTCGGCTTCCTCCACCTGCCCAGTGACAATCACAGCTCCCCATTTTTCGATACGGGCCTTGAGGACTTGCACAAAATCGTCTGATGACGGGGCGATATAGATGGTCCTTACGTCATGTAGCGGAAGGGGACCGGCTGAAATCGTGGCCTGCGCGGTAAGAAGTCCTGAGAGTGCCATCACACTGAGCACTAACACGATCGCGAATTCCACGGGAATGTGGCGAAAAGGCTGGGGGCTCATGCGTTTCCTCCTTTCATGTCTTCGCTCAACCGCGCCTCGCACTGGAAGGGCATACAGCGCGTCGAAGTTTTTGACGCACCCTCGAAGAGTCTGAGCTCAAGGGTGATACCAGTCTGCCCGCGTCAGGGGCAGGCCGCTATGCCCGTACAGTGGTCTAGCAAACAATGCCTGGTATATGTTCAGACGTCCTCGGCGAAATGCGTGGGCAGCGCCGGCCATGTACAGCCGCCATATACGGTATGTGGTCTCACTGGTGATGCGGCGCGCCTCCTCTCGATGAGCTTCCAGTCGCTGAACCCAGTAATGTAAGGTCAAGGCGTAATGCTCCCGCAAACTCTCAATGTCCCTTAGTTCAAGGCCGCTGGCCTCGGCAGCTTGAAGGCTCGTGCTGATCGGGACCAGGTCGCCGTCGGGAAACACGTAACGGTCAACGAAGGAGGGCCCTTTCCTGCGATAGGTGGCGGAATAGGAGATCCCATGGTTCAGGAAGACTCCTCCTGGCCGCAATAGATTCCAAGCCTGGTGAAAATACTCTGGCAAAAGAGCTTCCCCAACATGTTCAAACATGCCGACACTCACAATCTTGTCGTACAGCGGGTCATGATCAATGTCGCGGTAGTCGGAGACTTCTATGCGGCATCTATCAGTCAAGCCCGCATTCCGCACGCGTTGTCGGGCCAATTCCGCCTGCGTCACGCTCAGCGTGATTCCTGTAGCTTCGACGCCATAGTGAGCGGCGGCGTGCATGACCAGCCCACCCCAGCCGCAGCCGATATCGAGGAGGCGCTCTCCTGGCCGTAGTCGTAGCTTCCTGCAGATGTAATCCAGCTTGCGTTCCTGGGCAGCATCCAGATCGTCTTCCGGCGTGGTGAAGTAGGCGCAGGAGTAAACCATGTGCTGATCCAGCCATAGAGCGTAGAACTCACTCGGCAGATCGTAGTGATAGCTGACCGCTTGCCGGTCGCGATCCTTGGTATGGAGCTTCCCACTGAACTCAATGAGGAGCTGCCCCCCTCGGGCACGCTCGCTCTTGGGCAGTTTTTGCAACCGCTCGTTGAGATCAAAACTCTCCGCCGGGCTACGTTCCTCGCCAACGAGGTAGTCAGCCAGGTCAAAAGCGGCTTCGATATCACCCTCAATATCGAAGTCGTCGTAAATGTAGGCTTCTCCTAATGTAAGTTCGCTAGGTGAGGGAAACAACGCGCGCAGCGCTGCTGGGTGCTTCAGGACTAATGTGAACCGCGGTTGGTCTTTCGCTCCCCAAACACTGCCGTCCGGGAATCGAACCTGAAAATCACGCCTCGGGTAGTGGGCGAGGAGCGTACCAAGAAAATCCTCGCTGATCCGGGAGGTCGCTTCTTGGAATAAGGCTTTCGCCCACGCTCCCATACTCCCTCCATCGCGCCGGACTTCGCCGTTCCCGTAGCCTCATTCTCACCGCGACCTGCCGGCAGTGCAGTGACGGGCATCACGACAGCAGCGACCGAACACACAAATGCCGGTGGACCCTCCCGAACCGAAAGGCATGTTTGCCCCTGCTCGTTTTTGACGAGCAAGCACCGGTCGTGAGATCCCGGTAGGGATACCACTTACGTGGCACCCCCCGGACGGACCCGGACGGGCGCTCATTAGCGCATCCGGTTCTTATCTCGGATGAGTAGCGGCGAAGCGCACTACGGGATAAGGATGGAGCACGCGGGGCCGAGGGAGCCACCGTTCGCCCAGCCCAAGCATCTGTTTCCAGGGCAGACGTTGTTGGCTTCGG
>JASHPH010000395.1 GCA_030038255.1 Candidatus Sulfotelmatobacter sp.
CGTCCTCCCCCGTTCAGTAAAAACACCTGCGCCTCGTACCGATTGAGGCGCTTGGGGTCGGCATACTTTGGGTCGGCAAGCCAATCCAGCAGCCGTGCCGCATGCCGGGGCGATCAAAAATCACCTGTTCATATTCGTTGAGTTGGGCGCAATCTTCGCAGGAGAGATACCGGGCCCTGAGCGTCTGATACATGACGTCGCGAGCCCTATGTCGCGCCGAGTAGTCCGGCACCACCTGTCAACATCCGATACTCGTTATCCCTCCCGCTGAAATTGCAAGTTTCAAAATCACGCGCTCTGCAACGGTTGCGCTTGACCCCGCCGCGACCGCAAATAGAGACCGACGTATCCCAGGCAGACGATCGCCGGAACAGAGCACACAAGCAGCAGCTTAAGATCACGCGTGCCAGTCCGATACGCCTGCGCTGACGCAACCTCAGCGAGTGGAACCGTGAGCAGGCACAACGCCCTGATACGATGCTCTCTCCAGAGCCGGTCGAACACTACCGCGGCGCCAACGGCGACCACGGGCGCCAAGATGGAGTAAGTCCGCTCCGTATCCAGCACGAACAAAGACAGTACGAATGCCCCACCCCCGAGCAATCCAGTGCATACGAGCAAAGGCATTTTCTTTGCCGGCAGCATCACAATGCCCATTCCGAACAATAACCACAGCAAGTACCAAGTCAGCACGACCTCCTTCAGCCACTCGGCAGGATGCGCCAGATGATAGGAATAGAAAAGCGCTTCCTTCCTTAAAGAACCGCCATATCCTGCGCCCATCCAAAATCGAGTCAGTAAGAAGCCTAGGGCGCAGACCGCGCAAGACCACAACGCACGCCTCCAACGTCGCGAAAACAGCATCGCTGGGACAAGCAGAACCACGATCTCGTGGGCCAGTATGCCGACTAATCCCGCCAGACCGAATGCAACCTGCTCATCGGCGACGTAACTCAGAACCATGATGAAAATGGCCAGCGCGATCAAAGTACATGAAATCTCATCAGCGCCGCTCACTGAAGCCCCGCAGTTTGTCCCAGACGTGCCTGATTACGGGCAAAGTCTCCGACTTCGGCAGCTGCAGCCGCCGATGGCAAGAGCCTCTCGTCGGTCGTGCCGTTTACCAGGCCGAACAACATGGTGCACACCAACTCTCGCAGACGCACCGTGTCGAACATGGCCACTCTGGAGCCGGGATAAAGCCGGGCATTGAGCGGGCTGTTATCGCTGAAAATCCCTGGCCGACCGAGTGCCGCCGAAAGAAAAGTGATCCGGCCCAGAATGCTGCCCGCCGTTAGATTGATGACCCCGTCGCATTCCGCCACCAGGCGAACGAATGAACGATATCCGCGTTTGCCTTCGAGCACGAATGGCAGCCCATCGGCAAAGCCGGACGAGTGGTATCTCTCCCGGTCCGTGGCGTTGTACACGAAAGTGTGGAAGGTAAGCCGCTCACGTAGCACAGCGGGCAACTCCTGCCAAACGTCAAGCAGCACGCCCTTCAGCAAAAAGGGATGGTTGAGCACGATGTCATGGAAGCACATAGGAACTTGCACCACAATTTTGTGCCGGCCCGCCTTGCGCTCCGACCCTTGCCCCAATCGCTGCGTCGCTGCCAGATCATACGGCCAGGGGATGACGGCGGCCCGCTCGCTTCCAATCAGCCCATCGCAAAACGTCTTGAGCTCCGGCGAGTAAGCCCACACATGCCGCGCTCCACTCAAGATGCGCTTCACCATGCGCAACTTCGCATCGGTAAGTTCGCGCGAAAGAATCGCCGGAGGTCCCGGAATCACCGCAACGGGAGGATCGCCAGCACCCACAAGCGATTCCAGATAGCGCAACTGACTTTCCGACGCGCCCAGCTCAGACAAGATCAAGTCGTACTTGCCCGCCGGAACTTTTTCATCCTCCAGGAGAAAGTCGAACTTGTCGGCCAGCATCAGCGCCAGGCAGTAAACGTCGGGATAGATCACGCCCTCCAGCCGCATCTTCAGATACTTCGCCGCCAGCCGCTGCTTGCGCCACCATTGGCGCTGATGGCTCACAAACGCAATGCGCATCGCGCCGCTCAAACCGTCAAGCCTCCTGATTGAGCTGAACTGGGCTCAGATGGATATGAGTTCGCGGGCGCATTCAAGCCGCACTCGCGCAACACCTGCGCCGCGCGAACATCGTAAGTTTGCGCCGCCGCCAGACGTGCGGCATTCTTCCGAATGCGCGCCCGCAACTCGCGATCCCGCAACAACCAATCAATCTTGTCGTCCAACTCCGCCGGCGAGCGATAGTAAACCGCCGCCTCACTCTCGGGAAAGAATTCATGCTGTGCAGGCGTGAAGCGAGCCAGCATGACACCGCCGCTTGCCGGAACTTCGAACGTGCGCATGTTGTGGCCTTCCAGACTTTCCGCATTGAGAACATTCAGAGAAACCGGCGCCTGGGCATAAAGACGGCAGACTGCATTTCCCCAAACCGCTGGGTGAGCCCGATGCTGGGCCGAAGGCGGTTTCCACTTCTTCGGCCAGTTATTGCCCCAAATTGCGACCGAGTGTCTGCGAACGGCAGAAAGTTCGGCTCGGCGGGCGCGAGCGCAGGTTGCGACGAACGCGATGTCGTGCGCGCAGCCGCACAGCTCACAATCC
>JASHPH010000396.1 GCA_030038255.1 Candidatus Sulfotelmatobacter sp.
ATCGAGCTGATGAACAGTCTGCTGTTTTCGTTTCCCGGCACTCCAATCATCTATTACGGAGACGAAATCGGGATGGGGGATAACATCTACCTTGGAGACCGCAACGGCGTGCGCACGCCGATGCAATGGACGACGGATCGCAACGCGGGTTTCTCGCGCGCCAATCCGGCACAGCTGTACAGTCCGATCATCATCGATCCGATCTATGGGTATGAATCGGTAAACGTCGAAGCCCAGCAGGCCGACTCGTCGTCACTTCTCCACTGGATGCGCAACATGATCGCGCTGCGCAAGCTCTTTCGCGTATTCGGACGGGGCTCGCTCGAATTTCTGACGCCGTCAAACCGCAAAATTCTGGCGTATCTTCGCCGTGATGAGACCGATTCGATCCTGTGCGTGGCGAATCTTTCGCGATTTTCGCAACCTGTAGAACTGGATCTCGGGCATGTGGCCGGTATGGTTCCGGTCGAGATGCTGGGTTACACGGAATTTCCGCGGATCGGCCCGGAGCCATACCGCCTGTCGCTGAGCCCGTACGCGTTTTTCTGGTTCGAGCTTCAGAACCCGCCGCAGTCGGCTGCAGACGAGCCTATGTAGGGGATGACGCGTTTACAGGTGATGGAAATGTTCTTCCGCGCTCTGTTCAAACCGGTCGTGCTGCCGTTCCCATGCGCGGCTGACCATCTCTCTTGAGCCTAGGCCCAGAGCCAGGGCCAGCGCGAGAACGATTCCGCCAAACAGGATCGCGAACGAGATCTGAACCACCATTCCCCCCAGCCGGAGATGATCCAGTGCCATGGCCAGCGTGAGAATGACGACCAGCCATTTCACGCCGAGGCTGAGCAGTCGGGCTGACTGAATCTGCATGTTGACAGCGCTGATCAGAACGCTGCGCGCCAGCACGCGGGAAATGACGACGCCGACGAACAGGATAAGCGCAGCCGCCGCGACGTGCGGCAGATAATCGAAGAGCTGAACCACCAGCACTGACAGCAAAGTCGAATCGAGTGCGCTGAGCCCGATCAGGGCGCCTATAACCATGACGCACCAGAACGCGCCGCGCGCCACCAGCAGCGCCGGACTGCGATGCGGCGACCATTCGGCCACCAGGGACAGGCCCCACTGGTCGACGCGACTGTCGAAGTGAATTCGATCGAGCGCGCGTTTCACGATCAGGCGCAGCAGAAACGCTGCTCCCGTGGCGAAAACCAGGATGATAAACAAAGCCACTATGCCCGGCAGGAATCCGGTGATCGCGCTGGTAACGCGGGCTCCAACCTGGGTCAGTATCTGATCGGCTGCATCTCTCATATGAAATCCCCTTATGGATTAAATCGATCGGGCCAGCGCCATCTGGAAATAAAGTGGCTTTTCTGCATTTCGAAGGCGAAACAAAGCGCGTCGAGCACTGCGAGAATGTGCTTCGCATCGGCATCCCGCACGGCGCGGATCCACGAGGCAAACCATGCAAGATAAAGCGGCGTCATAGCTCTGAGGAGATGATCGCGGTCGATCAGGCGCATCCTCCAGGCCAGCGCAAAATCGTAAATCACGCGTGCCCAGAGACCATCTTCGAACCGAAAAGTATCAGGGTTCTCGGTTGACATGCGCTTGAGGTCCATCCATGTCGCGGGTGGCAGCACTGTTCTCCAGATGTCCTGCAGGCTTTGATAGCCCAGACGAAACGATTGAATGAGTGGATTGATGTCCACGTTCGTCGCTTCTGCGTCGATATCGCCGCATCGGCCAAAGGCGGGAATGCGCTCCGAGCCCCGGACCCGCTGCCAGGCCGGTACGGTACGTTCCATTTCTGTGAAGAGAGCATGCAGGGTATAAGCGAGAATAGAGCTCACTTCGATTGCTGGCTCATCGTGGCCCAGGACTCTGGGACCGAGAAATGCCTGTGCAATACGGAAACCACCGGTGATGGCCTCGATCGTAATACGGAGATCGGAACCCGACTCGAGGGCGTTTCCATTCACCTGCGGCTGGCGCAGCAGATGTGCGGCCAGAGAAGCGGAGATGGCCAACTCTCCACCCATCGGCTGGAAAATCCTTCTGCCGAACAATGCGCGCGTGAATGGATACACTATTCCGGAATAAATTGCGCCATCGAACTTGTGGCGAAGATAACAGGGCGAAACCAAATCGTAACCCTCTTCAATTACAGGGCGCGCCAGGGCTCCGACCCAACTGCTCTCAAAGCTGCGCACGCCGGAATCGAGCACTACACAGGCTTTGGCGCTGTGTTCATGCATCAGATTGCAGACAGCCTTGATCGCGCTGGTTTTTCCGGGCACGCCAGGATATTGCGGCGACCGTCTGTTTACAGGATTCATCGGGTAAGCGATGGGAAGAAAATCTTTCGTCCCGGCAGCGGCTTCCTGGGCAATGGCCTGCGTGCCATCCTTTGAACCACCGTCGGCATTTACCAGCAGACAACGCCGTCCTGGAAAAAATTCTGAGGCGCCGGCGCGGGCTGCCTGGATCACGCCGCTGATCGTATCGCTGTTATTAAAGCTGAGAATTCCAAGCACGATATCGTCATTCGCTGTCCGGTCTGCCTCAACCTGAATATGTGCCTGAGTGCCGATGTCGGCCATCTCGTAAGTTCGGTTACGAGCAATTCAATCGCCTCCCGGCATCAGCCGAAGTACGGTTCGCAACGTTGGCCATCGTGCTGCCGGAAGTTTGTGAATATGGCTTCATCAGAGATTCCCGTTCCTACGGTTGTCAATCCGTGGACGAAGCAGTCCCTGCTCGAACTGATTACTACTCGCATGCAGGACGTCAAATTCATCGTCGTCTCCAACCGCGAGCCGTATATTCACAAGAGAGCGGGAGGACAGATTCGCTGTGTGCAGCCTGCAAGTGGGTTGGCGAGCGCGCTCGACCCGGTGATGAGAGCGTGCGGTGGTACCTGGGTTGCGCACGGAAGCGGAGACGCGGACCGTGAAGTGACCGGGCGCAGCGGACGCATCAAAGTTCCTCTGGAGTCGCCGAGCTATACGCTGCGGCGTGTCTGGCTGACCAAAGAACAGGAGCAGGAGTACTACTACGGTCTCGCCAACGAAGGATTGTGGCCGCTGTGTCACGTGGCCTTTCACCGGCCTCATTTCATCCAGAAAACCTGGGACGCCTACCGCCAGGTCAATCAGCTGTTCGCGGATGTCGTGCTCGAAGAAGCCGCCGGTGATCCTGCTTTCGTTTTCATTCAGGACTACCACTTCGGTCTGCTGCCGCGCATGCTGAAAAACCACGCGCCGAACCTCTATGTCGCGCAGTTCTGGCACATCCCGTGGCCGAACCGCGAAACTTTTCGTGCGTTTCCCTGGAAAGAGGAATTGCTGGACGGCATGCTCGGCAACGACCTGCTCGGGTTTCACCTGCGCTACCACTGTGCTAATTTTCTGGACACCGTGGACAGGAACGTTGAAGCCAGGATTGAGCACGAACACAGTGAAGTCACGCACGGCGGCAAGACAACAATGGTGCGCCCGTTCCCGATCAGCATCGATTTCGAATGGCACGAGTCGATGGCACGCAGCCCGGAAATGGATAACATGATGGAGTTCTGGCGCAAAGAGATCGGAGCTGTGCCGGAATGCCTCGGCATCGGAATCGATCGCGTCGATTACACAAAAGGTATCCCGGAGCGCCTGCAGGCGCTGGACATGTTTTTCGAGAACCATCCTGAGTATCGCGGTCGCGTCGGGTTCGCGCAGGTGGGGGTGCCCAGTCGCACGCAGATATCGGACTATCGTCAGCTGAATGACGACATCGAGAGTCAAACCGCCCGGCTTAACGAAAAGTGGGGCCGGGGAGACTGGGTTCCGATTCACCTTTTCCGCGGCGAATACTCCCGGACGCAGCTCACAGCGCTGCATCGTCTGGCGGACTTCTGCATGGTCAGCCCGCTGCATGACGGAATGAATCTCGTGGCAAAGGAATTTGTCGCCAGCCGATTCGACGATCATGGTGTTCTGATTCTCAGCAGCTTCGCGGGATCAGCGCGCGAACTGACAGATGCCCTGCTGGTGAATCCGTTTTCGATCGACGAAATGGCCGACGCGGTCTTCCGGGCAGTCAGTATGCCCACGGCGGAAGCAACCAGACGCATGCAGCGTCTGCGGGCTGCAACTGCCGAAAACAACATCTACCGCTGGGCCGGAAAAATTCTGCTGGCACTGCTGAAGATCGAGTCTTCGGCGCCGGAGCCCGAGCCCGTTCCGAACTGGGAGTGGGAAGGGGTGAGCGTTCCGTTTTGACGGCCCCGGTCTTCGAACATCTGGACGAGATCAGCGCGGCGCTCAGTTCGGCGCCGCATCTTCTGCTGGGCCTTGATTTTGACGGTACGTTGGCGCCGATCGTCCTGCGCCCGGAAGACGCAGCAATGTCCGCGGAGACAGTTTCGGCCCTCGGATGTCTGGCCGCGCGGAAGGACGTCACAGTGGCGATTGTCAGCGGGCGCGCACTCACGGACCTGAAATCCTTCGTTCATATCGACCTCATTCTGGCTGGCAATCATGGTCTGGAAATAACCGGCCTGGGTTTGAATTTCCGGCATCCTGAAGGGCAAAACAAGCGGGAGCGGCTGCATCAAATTTGTGCACAACTCTCGCGCAGGCTGCTCAGCATCCCCGGCGCCTGGGTGGAAGACAAGGGGCTCAGTGCCAGCGTACACTTCCGCGCGGCAGAAGAATCGGCAAAGGAAGAGGTCGCCGGTGTGGTCAATGCCACCATCGGGTCGGATCACAAAGATCTGATTGTCCGCAGGGGCGATCAGGTGCTCGATATTCGACCACGTGCGGACTGGGATAAAGGAACAGCTATGCGCTGGATACGCGATCGACTCCCGCATCGCAGCACGGCCGTTTGCTACGTCGGCGACGATGAAACGGACGAAGACGTTTTTACAGCATTGAAAGGAGTCACCATCCGTGTCGGCGAATACGACTCAACAGCCGCGCGATTTTTTCTGCACGGACCGGAGGAAGTTACAGAGTTTCTCGGATGGCTTCTCAACGCGCGCCGTTCTGCGGAGGGGCTGCCGGCGCAGGAGGGTTGGCGGCGGCTGTCAGTGAATCGCTGATGCTTGCCTGGGTCGGCAACGCGAGCGCCGTTCCCGCGGCTGCAATCTGATCCAGAATCGTCAGCAGCAGATCCTGCTGCGTCCTCAGGTACTCGTCTCCATCGCGCGTCAGAATGTAAACAAAGATCTCCAGGTCCAGTGAATACGTACCAATTCCGACGAAGCGAACCGGTGTGCCGCCCGATTCAATCCTGGGATTTTTCGTGAGCGTCTCTCCGATCGACCCCAGCACGGTCCGCACCTGATTCGGGGTCGTGTCGCGCCGGAGATTCAGCTTGATATGAAAAACCATCTTGTCCTGTGGCGCGAAATTCTCGATGGTCATGGTGGAAAACAAACCGTTGGGAACGCTGACGAGCGTCCGATCTGTCGTGCGAATGCGAGTCGAACGAAGTCCGATGTCTTCCACCGTTCCCTCGCGGTCTCCGAATTTGCAGTAGTCGCCGATCGCGACCGGCTTGTCGCTGATAACGGCTACGCCTCCGAAGAGATTCTCCACTGTCTTCTGTGCCGCCAGCGCCAGCGCCAGCCCGCCCACACCAAGACTCGCAAGAATCGTTGACGTGTTGTAGCCCCAGTTGCTGAGAACAGCCGCGATGATGAGCAGCAGAATCAACAGCTTCGTCACGCGGGAAGCCAGCGGCAGGACGGACCGATAAGCCGTGCTCCTGCGCGTCCTGAGAACGGCCTGCAGGCGGATGATGAAAATGTCCACCGCTCTGGCGCACAGCCACGCGAGGCCGAGAAACAAAAGGGCAGTGACGACCCGCTCCAGCACCAGTCGCAGGACAGGTGGAAGTCCCATCGATGCCATCACAGCCTGAAACACCAAAACCGGAAACAGCAGCTGAAGCGGCGCAATCAGGGACTTCAGGTGACCGGCGGCGCCCTCGAGTTGCGGGACGATTCGTCCGAGAACTTTATCGGCCAGAAACACCGCAAGCCTGGAAAGCCAGCGCGAGGCGGTCGCCAGAAGAATCGCGACGGTAAGCAGTGCGATCCAGCGCCAGAGTGGCGTGTCCGCCAAGGTGAAATTAACGAGCACGGGAGGCAGATGCTGTT
>JASHPH010000397.1 GCA_030038255.1 Candidatus Sulfotelmatobacter sp.
GGAACTTATTCTGAACTGGTTCCGTGCGAAAGGTGAGATCTCCGCTGGTACGGTCGAAGGTCTCAACAACAAGATTCGAGTAGTGACCAGACGATCCTATGGCTTCCGCACCTACGAAGCGATGGAAATCGCGTTATATCACACACTCGGGCGACTTCCAGAACCGGAATCAGCCCACAGATTCTGCTGAGGAGGCACAACTCTAAGCGGACGAACGGGATGCAACACGAGGTGTGTGTGCCGACCGGTTTATGTTCATCCAGTCGCCGCTCGTCCACTCGCGGAACGGATCCGAGGACGGCATCAAGCGACCGGGGTTCAAGATGTTCCCCGGGTCAAGCCCGCGCTTGATCGCCGCGACGGCCTGTATACCCAGGGGAGAGATATCGTCGGCGAGCCACGGCAGATGCTCCGTGCCGACGGCGTGATGGTGGGAGAGCGTGGCGCCGTGGTCCATGAAAGATTGCTGGGCCGCGCGCTTGACGCGAAGATACTGTTCGATTTCGCGCCCGGGCTGTTGCCGCAAGCCAAACGTGAAGTAGACGCTCGCGCCGGATTGATAGGTGTGGCTGATGTGACAACCGGCCCAGGGCTGCACTCCGCTTGCTGCAATGCTCGAACGCAGAGCGGCCATCGTCTCGTTATAAAGAGGAAGGATGTTGCTCCATACCGTCGAGGTTTCACTCACGTCGGTCGTGACATCGCGATCAAGCAGGAAATCGCGGATGTGGGGAAAGTCATACTTCGTCGCTTCAAAGGATTTCCCCGCGGTCGCGCCCATGCTCACGGCACCGAATCGCCGATAGATGGCCTGCACTTCGCGCAGTTGGCGGGCAACTGCATTTGTCGTGCCCTCGTAGGCGGTCAACATCAGGCAGGCTTGCGGAAGCGCAAAGCCTTTTACGCGTAGATACTTCTTGAAGATGCTGCTGACGGCTTCGGAGTAAGCGGATGACGGTGGCCGAAATGCCAGCGAGAGAGCAGTCTTCGCGGGATCGTTGAATCGCACCATCGCGGGCGGGATTTCCTGGCGTACGCATTCATGAATAGCCTCAATGCCGGCTTCAAATTCGCGGAAGAGATAGCTTTTCACGACCCGTGATTCGGGTCTGAGATGAACGCGCATCGTGGCTTCGGTGATGACGCCCAGCGTTCCCTCACTGCCAATGCAGAGATGATTCACGTCAATGCCGTTGGAAGATTTGGGCACGGCGCGGGTCGCCAAGACGCCCTCCGGCGTCACCATGCGCAGGGCGAGCACCATATCCTCGATCTTGCCGTATTTGTCGCTTTGCATTCCGGCCGAGCGAGTGGCGATCCAGCCGCCCAGCGTCGAGTGCAGGAAGGAGTCTGGGAAGTGGCCGAGGGTCACGCCTTGCGCACCCAGCTGCTGTTCCAGATCCGGGCCGAAGATTCCAGCCTCGATTTGCGCAGTGCACGACCGTCGGTCGACCTGCAGCACCCTGCGCATGCGGCGCATGTCGAGCGACACAGTCATGCGCAAGGGCTCCATCCGCTCCAGACACCCCGAAATGTTCGACCCGCCGCCGAACGGAATCACGACGACGTCGCGGTCGGCCGCAGCGCGAAGCGTCAGGCGCACGTCGCGCTCGCTCTCCGGATAAACGACTAAGTCCGGTGCGCCGCTTCCCATGCCGTGGCGCAGACGAAACAGATCGCGGAAGCCCTTGCCGTAGGCGTGAATCACGCGCTCTTTGCAGTCGTCAGTGATCTGGGTGGGATTGAGAAAGGAGCGCAATCGGGTCAGAAAACGATCGTCGATGCAGCGTTCAGGCAGTTCAATGCTGTCGAGGTTCCATTCGCGCGGCGTGAAATCTTCGCGTTCAATGGCAAGCACGGTCTTCGCGTACGGCCAGAAGCTAGGATGAGCCTGGGCGTTGAATTGTGCATCCTCGTTCCCCCAGCCCCACCATTTCATGTGCCTGAGTTCGTAGGTCATTGCTTGCTCACTTCTGGTTCTTCACTGCCGCGCGCGCTCGATGTTATCCCTTTTCCTGAATATGAGCTACCAACTCCTGAGTCTGGTATCCCTCGCTGAGAAGGGAGACGCTGCGAAAGAGTAGTTCAACTACGGCGCGGCGCAGATGCCGGAGCGACTCTTCTCCTCCGCTGATCTTCGCCATGGCCAATGCCTCTCCAAAGCGCACGGTGACCGGGGCGGAGCGTGGCAGCGTTCTTCCCTTGGGCAAAATTCTGTGCGTGCCTTCGATGTATGCCGGAACCAGCGGTACGCCGAGCTCAGTAGCGAACAGACCGGCGCCGGCCTTGAAGAGCTGCATGTGACCGTCGGGCGATCGCGTGCCTTCGGGGTAAAGAATCAGGCTGCCACCGGTTTGCTGCAGAAACTGGCGGCATATATCCAGACAGGAACGGAGTGACCTGGCGCCAGGACGGCGCTCAATCGGTATGACATTCATCAATGGCGCAACCATCCAGCGTTTGTTTCGGGATTGAAAAAAATAGTCGCTTGCGCCGAGGAGGGCGAAGCTGCGAAAGGTGCGTCCGCTCGCAGTCATCAGAACGGCGCTGTCGGCGTGGCTCGAGTGATTGCTGCACAGCAGGAAAGGCCCCTCGGGAAGGTAATGCAGCCCTTCGACGGTGAGCGGACAGTAGACAGTGAAGAACGTCCGGCAGAAGCCTTCGAACATTGCACTGCCGACCGCGGACGCCCAGAATGCCCCCTCCGGTTTGTGCCAGCGAGTCATCCGCTAACACACATTTATACGCCAAATGTGACCGAATTTCGCGCATGACTTAAGACCAAGAGTTAACAAGCTCGGCGAGGAATACTGATGCTGCGTAGCGCTAGCCGAATGTAAATTCTCCTCGGCGAGGATCGCATCCGGGCGCTGCTCCATCTGTGGCTCACCCGGGCAAAAACAGGACAATGCCGTGTCGTACACGGTATGCACATGATCGTGTGTCCGACGGTCAGACCGAACGTGCCCCTTCGTGTCGCAGTAAACCGTGCATAGTTGGCTAGCATTAGGTCTATGGCTAGCCGAGTAAATCTGGTGCGATTGCGTTCACTGCTTGTTGTTGCCATAGCTCTTCTTCTTCAGGGCTGCGCAGGGTCGGGTGGATCGGGATCCGGTGGCGGCGGTGGAAGCAACCCGCCTGCGGCCCCCAGCGGTTTGACCGCAACGGGTGGAACCGGGCAGGTCAGCCTCGCGTGGAGTGCAAGCAGCAGCGCAACGAGTTACAACGTGCTGCGCAGTACGACCAGCGGTGGCCCGTACACGCAAACCGGTGCGTCGACTACCACCAGCATCCCAATCCTTCAGGCTACGACGAATTGGCGAATGTGTACTTGACCGAAGCTGCCAAACTAAAAACCAGGGCACTTTCTTTACGCAAGTGCAAAACCTGTTCCCCAACGCAAAGATCGGATTCGGCGAATGGGGCTACAGCACAAAGAAACTTACCGGCTCCAAATTGAGCTCTCTGCTGAGCGAGGGGTACAGCATGGACCCATACCCGCTGCCTTTCTCGGCGAATTGGACCAGCGGAGTTTTCTTCTGGGAGTGGGCGGATACGTGCGTCCCTTACAACTCAAGTTCAGGTTCGGTCTGGGAGATTGTCAATACAGACATGCAGAGCCAACCATAGATTCGAGCTTCGGGCCGGACCGAAAATCTGGCCCGGCTTTCTTTTCTTGATTGAGCTGCTGAACCCGCTTCTCAGTTTTTCCTGACTGAAATCACCGACGCGGTGTAGCGATCTCCCCGCAACAACGAGAGACTGTATTCGATGGCCACGCTTTGTGCGTCGTACGTGGTCTCGCGAATCACCAGCACGGCGCTGCCGGCCGAAGTTTCGAGAGCCGCGGCCTCTTCCTCGCCGGCGATCATCGCGCCGATGATTTCTTCCGCCCAGTGTAGCTTGCGCTTGTAGTTGTGCTCCAGAATAGCGTAAAGAGACTGATGTTCGAGATCCAGTTTGTCGATGCCGGCGAAGATTCGAGCAGGGAGATAGCTTGTGACTACTGCAACGGGCTCGCCGTTGACCGAACGCAGACGCCGCGCGCAATAGACCCGCTCCCCGGGAGCGAGTTTCAGAGCCTGCGCCACTTCCAGATCCGGTTCCTCAAGACTCATGCTGAGCAAACGCGCCGATGGGACCAGGCCGCGCCTGCGCATCTCTTCGCTGAAGCCGCGCAGTTGCTGGAAATTCCAGGGCACGCGTCCCGACCCAACCACCGGCCGCTTTCCCTTGGCGATGATGAGCAATCCCTCGGACTTGAGTTTCTGGAACGCCTGGCGGACCGGCATTTTGCTGATGCCCAGCGCGAGCGAGATCTCGCCTTCCGAGCAGAACGTTTGGCCCTGGCTTAATTTTTTCTTTTTGATCAGCTCGCGGACCTGATCGACGATCTGCACGTAATAAGGAACGAAGCTGTCGCCGTCAATGGTCAGCCCGAGTTGCTCGACTGTAACGAGATCGGCTGTGTCGGTGGTCCGCTGCAAAATGATGCTCCGTTCCGTTTGCCGCGCTCCAAACATAGCATACAATGTATATATGTCAATCTATAAATGCCACACACTCCACCTCCAGCTGCACTTCTGCACATTCGAGGTGTAAATGTATGTGTTTGTTGCAATTGAACTTAATGCACAACAACGGCATCCTGATGGCTGCCGGTAGAACCCTCCTGCCAAAATTGTCTTGACACCATATACACATACGCGGTTTACATGCTTTTTGAGATGGGTGGAACCCTGGAGATCGCGCTATGACTACCATACCCACACACCGAGCCCGCACTACTCTAAAGCTTCGTTTTCTCGTCCTGACGGTTCTCATCTCCGTCGCAGCACTCGTCGAGGGACAGGTCACGACTGGAAAAATTGTCGGCACCGTCAAAGACGCGTCGGGTGCGCTGCTGGCAAACGTTGTCGTCACCGTCACCGAGACGCAGACGAACGTGGAGAGAAAAGCTACGACCAATGCGCAAGGCGACTACGTGGTCACCGAACTCCCGTCCGGCATTTATATGGTGGCGGTCGAGCGCGCGGGTTTCAAGAAGGCGGTGCAAAAGGCTTTCAAGCTGGACGTGAACCAGGTCGTGCGTGTGGACTTCACTTTGACCGTGGGATCGATCTCGGAAACAGTCACCGTCACGGCCGCAGAACCGCTGATTGAAACGGATACATCTTCCACCGGCCAGGTCATTGAGGAAAGTCGCGTCGAGGAACTGCCGCTGAACGGAAGAAACTTCATGACGCTGGCCTACTTGAGTCCGGGCGTGAATGCGGGTCCAACCGGCACGGTGCAGTCAGGGAACATTCCGGAGAATGAGCGCGACAATGGCTCGATTCAGGTGAACGGTCTGACGGCCACGAACAACAACTACCTGCTGAACGGATTCGATAACAACGAGCAGCAGATCGGATTCGAGCTGATCGAGCCGCCGATCGACGCAATTCAGGAGTTCAAGGTCGAGACCAGCACCATGACCGCCGATGTTGGCAAGGGCGGCGCGGTGGTGAATATCGCGATCAAGTCCGGAACGAACCAGTTCCACGGCGGCGCCTTCGAATTTCTCCGCAACTCCTGGATGGACGCCAAGAACTACTTTGACTTACCCGGTATGCCCATCCCTCCCTATAAGAGGAACGAATTCGGAGCCACGTTCGGCGGTCCGATCATCAAGGGCAGAACGTTCTTCTTCGTGGATTACCAGGGTCGGCGCGTGCGTCAGTCTCAGACCGATCTGTCGCTTGTTCCGACGCTGCCGATTGCATCGAACTTCTCCAGTTCGATGATTGACCCGCGAACTGGCTCGTCGCTTAGTCCCACACAGCTTGATCCTGCCAACGCGAACACGCCGAACGGCCTTCCAATTTGTACCAGTCCATCCTATGGGCCGTCATGTCTCGACCCGGCGGCGGTCAATCTCATCGCTTTGTTTCCCGCGCCCAACCTGGTCAATAGTCCAACCGGATTTAACTACCTTTCGAATCCAATCAACCGCAACAATCAGGATGCCTTCGACATCAAGGTCGACCAGACATTCACGCACGACAGCATGTTTGCGCTGGTGAGCTTCGGCAATGTGGATGCGCACGACCCGGATCCGTTTCCTGGCGTCGCCGGGGGCGGGCAGTTTACGGGAAACATAAACAACAAGTCGCTGCTGGCTGGCGTCAGCGATGTACATACTTTTTCGCCAACCAAAATCAACGAGTTCAAGATCGGTTACACGCGCTACCTCGTGGATGCGGTTCCGTTTTTCACGGGGCAGCCGATCGCGACGCAGTTGGGCATTCCGGGCATCTATGAGAACAGCGTGATCGGAGGATTGCCTGGACTGTACATCCCACCCTTTGGCTTCAGTGGAACCACGCTGCAGAACTCCCTGGGAAACGGCGATTGGTTTCCGGAGCATTTGCACGAAAACAATTACCAGTTGATCGATGCTTTCACCGTGGTGGAAGGAAAGCACTCGTTCAAGATGGGCGCCGATCTTCGCCGTCGCATGCACGGGTTCTTTCAAACACAGAACACGCACGGCGACTTCTATTTCACTGGGCAGTTCACCGGAAACGCTCTGTCGGATTTCCTGCTGGGATACCCCTTCGGCAGCGCGGAGACAGCACAGAACGGCTTGTTCGGCATGAGGTGGTGGGAATTCGGAGCGTACTTCATGGACGATTTTCGCGTGTCGCCGAAGCTCACTTTGAACTTGGGACTGCGCTACGACATTTACACTCCCCAAGTGGAAGAGTTCAATCGTCTGGCCAACTTCGACTTCTCAACCGGAGAATTCGTTCAACCGGGAGTGACGCCCGACACGAGCCGGTCCGGCGATGTAGTCACGAACTATCACAATTTCTCGCCGCGGATTGGTTTCGCCTATACACCATGGGACAGCAAGACTGCGATCCACGGCGGCTACGGAATCTTCTATGACCTGCAGGCCGACCAGAACGACACGGAACTCGCATTCAATCCGACGGGACTTTACGGGACGCAGAGCATCACGCCGCCTTCGTCGGCCACCGTCATTCCGCAGCGGCTCTTCACCGGCTTCGCGACGGCGGCCAATCCCACGGGCGCTCTGCCATTTCCGACGATCAGCAACCCGAGCGGACGCGCCAGCGCGGCGCCTTTCCACAATCCGACGACCTATATTGAAGAGTGGAACTTGAATGTGGAACGCGAACTCATGAAGGATGCCGTGCTGCAGATCGAATACGCGGGCACGCACGGCGTACATCTGGGGTTGTTGAGAAACGAAAACCAGGCGACGGAACCGCTGGACACGAACTTTGTCGACTGCCCGCCTATTTCTCCTCCCAATTTCACCTGCGTGCCGGGCGTGCCGTCCAATTACGGCCGTCCATACTTCAACACGGTTCCCAACGTGGCGCAAATTCGAACTGAAGGCCACGACCAGGATTCGATTACTCACGCGCTCGAGGTTCGGTTTGAGAAACGGTTTTCCCAGGGCTGGAGCATGCTGAGCAGCTACACCTACCAGCACACGATCGGTCAGACGGAAGAGAATGAGTGGGCCGAGCCGCAGGATACTTACAATTTAAAAGCCGAACGCGGCGACATCGCTCCGGACTATCGCCATCAGTTCACATCAGCTTGGTCGTATCAGCTGCCGTTCGGGCCGGGTCAGCGATTCTTCAACTCGGATGGACCGGCGCATTGGATTGCCGGAGGCTGGCAGCTCAATGGCATCATTTCCATGTATTCGGGGCAGTCGTTTACGCCTTACTTGTCTTCTGATCCCACAAACACCGGCTCAGGCGGTCCGCGTCCGGAGCTCATCGGCAATCCCAATAATTTTTCGAACATTACAGGCTTTGTGGAGCCAACCGGTCCGCTGCCCACCCCCACCGACTGCATTGGCGTCACTCACAAAACACCCTTTTGCTTATACAATCCCGGAGCGTTTGCCACCCCGCCCTTGGCGGTGGTGAACGGCGTCCAACAGTCGTATTCAACTCAGTTCGGCAACGCCGGACGTGGCATTCTACGCGGACCGGCGGTCTATGATACGGACTTCTCGGTTTTCAAGAACTTCAAATTCGGGGAAACCGCCATATTGCAGTTGAGGGCCGAGGTGTTCAACCTTTTCAATACGCCTCAGTTTGCGCCGCCGGTAAATCTTTCAGTCGATAGTACTCCGCCGTCAGTCGCGACAACTGTAAATACGTCCAGACAGATTCAGTTAGTGGCGAAAATTAGTTTCTAATGGTGTAGTCGAGCGCGATTGAGTAGAGGGCAATTTAGGTGTTGGCCGGCGGGCGAAAATGGAGGTTTCAATTGTGCAGGAGGATCACGTTACAGATGCGATATTTGACGGCCTTGCTTTTGCTGATCCTGCTGCAGATTCATGCTGTCGCGCAACAGTCGCTCACAGCCGCTCAACCACCCAAATCGATTTCCTCCCTTGGCAGGTCCTCCACAAGTTCAGCAGAATTAGCACAGTTGCCCGCTGTGCACCTGGACGGCAACTATTTTTCTCGCGACGGGCACCGCTTCATTCCCGTGGGTGCGAACTGGGTTCCGGCCAAAGCTGCGATGCAGTGGCCGACGCAATGGGATCCGAAGGCGATTGAAGCCGACTTCGCGCGCATGCATGAGCTCGGCTTCAACACCATCCGGCTTGATTTTGTGTGGGCGTGGATTGAACCACGTCCCGGCGACTACAACCCGGAGGCATTTCGCGAAATCGACTTCCTCATTTCCCTTGCCCACCGCTACCACATCTATTTGCATCCTGAGTTGCTGATCGGTGGCGAAGTCGGCGAGGCGTATTGGGACGTTGCTTACCGGCAGGGCAAGCATCCGCACTCTGACCCGGACATGCTGCGCCTTGAGACCGATCATGTTGGCGAATTGGCGCGGCGCTACGGGAAAGAGCCCGCGATTTTGGGCTGGGACCTGACTGACGAGCCTCCCTTCTGGATCGCCGCCGACAACACTACCGACGCGATGGCGATTAACTGGACTCGCCTGTTGACGTGGTCCATGCGGCGCTACGATTCGCTTCACCCCATCGTGGTAGGCACGAGCATGGAAGACGTCGGTCACGGACCGTTCCGCCCCGACAACGTTCGCGAAGAAGCGGATTTCTTCAGCGTCCACCCGTATTCAATCTACGCTCCGAAGCTGTTTCCTGACGCGATGCTCTCTGAGCGAGGAACGTACGGCTCTGCGTTTGAGACAGCGCTCTCCGGGAGTGCCGGGCATCCCGTCATGGTGCAGGAGATCGGCGCTTCGTCCGCGCAGTATGATCCCGACGAAATTGCGAAGTTTCTACGAGCGAGCCTCTACTCCGGGCTCGGTGCCGGAGCGAACGGATTCCTGATCTGGTGCTATACCGATGCCGCGCCCGAGCAGTACCGCAAAGTCCCTTACCTGCGCTCGCCGCATGAAACGCAATTCGGACTCACGACCTGGGATGGGAAAGAGCGCCCCTCGGCGAAGATGTTCCAGGACTTCGAGAAGATCGTGGGCAGTCTCGATCTCACCGGCATCGAGCCGGCCCCGGCAGATGCGGGAATCATCGTTCCCAACGAGTGGTCAAAGCCGCGCGGCGATTTTTCGCACTTTGGCCTGACCGGTCCGGAAGTTGTGCCTTACGTTTCCACGGACGAAGGCGCCAACGTAGCCGGGCAATCCCAGCCCAGCTTCAGTGAGGAAAACGCGTGGATCACCGGCTCCTGGCTATCTTCTTATATTCTGGCGCGCCGGGCCGGAATGAAGGCCGACTTTCCACGCGAGTACGAAGACTGGCAGAAGCGGCCGATGGTGCTTTTGCCGTCCCCCCTGACCAGCACCGATAGTTTCCTGGTGCATGTGCATTCCGACTTCTGGGAGAAAGCGAAGCAATATGTGGCGCAGGGCGGAGCCCTGTACGCCTCGGTCGCTGCCGACGCTGCGATCCCGGAGATGGAGTCTCTCTTCGGGGCACGACTGCTCGACGCGATTCCGAAAAAGGACGGGGACGAGATCACATTTAAGATCGTCGCTCCCTTCGGATCTCTGAAGGTCGGCGACACGTTTCATTACTTGGTGCCTGCGGCCAGTCCGCGATCATGGGGCGCAGTTCTTGCCATTAAAGGAGGCACGGTAATTGCAGTAGATCAGGATGGCCGGCCCGCACTCGTCGCGAATTCGGTCGGATCGGGCAAGACTCTGCTAAGCGCCTATCCACTGGAGAACTACCTGGCTGGTGTACCTGCTGTTTTCGACAAGCCTGAGAACACCTACACAGTTTATCGGGCGTTCCAGGAGTGGTCTGGCGTCAAGCCGTTGTTTCACAGCGATCAGCTCTCGGTCGAGGTTGCGGCACTCAGTGGAAAAGAACGAGGCTATGCGGTCGTCACGAACCATGGTGCCGGCAGCCAGACGGTAACGATCACGGCAGCCGCGTCGCTGCACTCTGTCTCGCGAATTACGCCCGAAGGGCCAACTCAAATGAAGATCTCAGGCTCTACGTTTAAAGTTGATCTGGGAGCGTATGAAGGCGCTGTCTTCGAGTGGAAGTAGTGAGTGGAAGCAGTCAATCGCGAGAGATAATCAGCGAAGGAGAGACGATTGATCGGTGCGGTGGACATCGGCGGGACCAAGATTGCCGTTGGCATGATCGACGATGAGGGCAAAGTCCAGGCGCGTCTCGAATGCCCGACCGATCCGGATGGTGGTTATTCGAAAGCCCTCGCGAACATTCGGAGAATGCTGGAAGCGACGGCCCTTACCGCAGGCACTCAAGTCTCTGGCATCGGCATTGGTTCGACCGGGCCCGTGGATCCGCTCACGGGCGAGTTTGGGGATGTGAATTTTTTTCCAGGGTGGAAAGGTGAGAATCTGGTCAAAGATCTTGCCGGTATTTTTCATGTGAGCGTCGCCATGGAAAATGACGCCGACGCTGCCGCTCTCGGAGAAGCGAGCTGGGGCGCGGGCAAGAACAAGAAGAGGCTGATTTACGTCACGGTAGGAACGGGGATCGGAACCGGCTTCATCGTGGATGGGCAACTTTATCGCGGAGTCGATCATTCTCACCCGGAAATCGGCCACCACCTGGTCGATCCATCCGGACCGCCCTGCGCCTGCGGGTTTCACGGATGCTGGGAGTCTCTGGCCGCCGGTCCCGCGATGACCGCGTGGATGGAGAAAGAAGCGCCGGCGAACTATCCGCATCGCGCCGACTTGAGCGCGAAGCGAATCTGTGAACTGGCCGCGGCAGGCGATGACCTGGCCAAGCGCGCCGTCGAACATGAGGCTTACTATCTCGGCCTCGGCCTTGCCAATCTGGTCACCATGTTCGTGCCAGACGCGATTGTGCTGGGCGGAAGCATGATGAAGAGCGCGGATCTTTTTCTGGACGGCATTCGCAAAGTGATTCGCGAGAGTTGCCACTTCGTTCCATTCGAAAAGACGGAATTGACTCTCGCATCCCTGGGAGAAGACGCGAATCTGATCGGCGCAGCCCGGGTCTGGCACCACCGATTCGCCACCGGAGGAAGCGCACGTGCGTGCTGATCTCAGCGTGATCGAAGGCGAGTATTTGCAGGATCTCCTCGATCAGCCTCGTGCCCTCGAGGATACGCTCGCGGCCCTCGATACCTCGAAGCCGCTCTTGGATCTGGCCCAGCGACTCCAGAAGGGAACTTTTCAGCGCGTAGTCCTCACGGGCATGGGATCTTCTTTCCATGCGCTCCATCCGTTGAATCTGCAGCTCATCAGCCATGGATTCACGGCGATCATGGTGGAGACATCGGAACTGATCCACTACAAAGCGCGCTTCTTCGATCCCAACACGCTGATCGTCGCGGTGTCCCAGTCAGGGCAGAGTGCGGAAATGGTGCGGTTGGCGGAAGTGAATCGCAAGCGGTCGGCGGTCATTGCCGTCACCAATACACCGGAAAGCCCGCTCGTGAAGCAGGCAACGGCAGCGCTGTTTACGCGGGCGGGACGCGAGTTTTCAGTGTCGTGCAAGACCTATGTGACCGCACTGATCGTGCTGAAGTGGTTGGGTGACATTCTTTGTCAGCGAGACCCGAAGCAGAGCCGGCGCGAGCTAAAGAACGCTGCTCCAGCAGTTGCCGCCAACCTCGCCGACTGGAAGGAGTACGTGATCAGTCTAACGGCGATGCTGGGACGCATCCGTCACCTCTTTCTTGTAGGACGCGGCGCATCGCTGGCCGCGGTCGGGACCGGAGCACTGATTGTCAAAGAGTCCGACCATTTTCATGCCGAGGGAATGAGCAGCGCCGCTTTCCGGCATGGTCCGCTGGAAATGCTAAGCGAAGAGACATTTGTGGTCGTCTTCTCTGGCGACGATAAAACCCGGGACTTGAACCATCGTCTATTGGCCGACATTCAACAAGGAGGCGGAAGAGCAGAGTTGGTGGGAGAGACTTCCACGCTCGAATGTTTTCGTTTGAGAGAGCACGGGAGCAGTATTCGCCCCATCCTTGAAATCTTGCCCATTCAGATGATCACTCTCGCTCTGGCCGCACTTGCCGGGCGCGAACCGGGAAAATTCGAGTTGGCCACAAAGGTCACGACTACGGAGTAGAACGTACATCATGGCAAGAAACCGCACCATGGTTGGGTTAGTTTTTCTCACGTTTTTCGTGATGTCGCTCGTAACCAATATTCTGAACTCGCTCATTCCCGACATTATTGTCAGTTACCGCGTCACCCTGGCAGCAGCGGCATTTCTGAACTTCGCCTTTTTTATCGCGTATGGAGTCATGTCGATTCCTGCGGGCTTCTGGGTCGAGCGCTTCACCGAGAAGCCAGTCATGATCGTGGCGTTTGTTGCCGCGACGGCGGGGGCGCTGAGTTTTGCGCTCCGGCCCACCTATCACGTAGCCTTACCTTCGTTCTTCGTCATCGGAGCGGGAATGGCAACGCTGCAAGTGGCTATCAATCCGCTTCTGCGCGTGGCCGGAGGCGAAGAACACTTCGCTTTCAATTCCGCTTTCGCCCAGCTGGTCTTCGGCAGCGCTTCGTTTATCAGCCCGCGAATCTATTCTTATCTCGTCGAGAATCTGGGCCGCGGGTCACAAGGCAATCTGCTGCTTGCAATCCTGGCCCGGTTGACTCCGCCCGCGCTTCCCTGGGCTTCGATCTACTGGATTTTTGTGGCGTTGACAGCGCTGATGGTCGTGGTGCTGGGAATTCTCCGTTTTCCGAAGGTCGAACATACTGCGGACGAATCAGCCGGTTCCCTCCAGATGTACACGAGCCTGCTGCGCCGGCCGATGGTGTGGGCGTTTTTTCTATCCGTGTTCGCTTATGTGGGATGCGAGCAAGGCACCGCTAACTGGATTTCGAAATTTCTTTCCGTTTATCACGGCTACGATCCACACACGACCGGTGCGACCGCAGTCTCGTGGTTTTGGGGGCTGCTGACCGCGGGCTGCTTTATCGGCATGGGACTGCTCAAGCTTTTCGACAGCAGGAGGGTTCTGATTGGCACGAGCATCGGAGCCCTGCTTTGCCTGACCGCGGCGCTGTTCGGACCAGCGAACGTCTCCCTGGTTGCGTTTCCCACCATCGGCCTTTTCGCCTCGGTCATGTGGCCGATCCTGGTTTCGCTGGCGCTGAATTCTGTCTCCGAGCATCACGGTCCATTTGCGGGAATCCTGAGCACGGGAATCATCGGCGGGGCAGTAGTGCCGGTCATTATTGGCAAGCTCGGCGACCATTTCGGCTTACGTTCCGGAGTTGCATTCTTGTATCTCACCTTCGGGTGTGTCCTGAGTGTTGGCTTTTGGGCAAAACCTCTCATCGCCAATGCCACCCTTAAACTAAAGACACCGAGCGCAGAGCCCATCACCTGAACCATCAGATCGTAACGGTTGACACCTACTTTTCTCCTCAGCTAGCAGTGCGCTCTGATTCACTGGTGCGGACAAACCCACGAGGCCGCGCCCCTTCGCTACAATAGGCGGCGTGCCCGAGGCAAAACTGAATCGTAGTGAGACGCTGGCGCGAGTGCGCATTTTCTCCGGACTCAGCGAAGCCGAACTCGCCTTCCTGGCCCAACGTATTGTCCCGCGTCGATTCTCCGTGGGTGAAACTGTGTTCGCCGAAGGCGAGCCCTGCGCCGGACTCTATGTGATTGAGTCGGGGCATGTGCGAATCTTCAAGAGCTCTGCGGGCGGACGAGAACACGTTCTCAGCATCGAAGGCCCCGGCAGTTCAATCGCAGAGCTTCCCGTGTTTGATGGCGGCAGCTACCCCGCTTCCGCAGCCGCAGTCGACGAGGCTACTCTTTTGTTCGTCAGCAAGCAGGACTTTCAGGCCCTCTGCCTAGCTCATCCCCAGGTTTCCCTTAAAGTATTGAGAGTCGTCGGGGCGCGCTTGCGCCGGCTGGTTGGCATCATCGAAGAACTTTCCTTCACGACAGTCCGGCACCGCCTGGCAGCGCTTCTGGTGAGACTGGCAAAGGCATCCGGCAAACGGACGCGAAACGGTGTTGAGATTACCTTGCCCGCAAACAACCAAGAGTTGGCATCGCAGATTGGCACTGTTCGCGAGCTGGTCTCGAGAAATCTTTCCCGGTTTCAAGCGGAAGGAATCCTGAAAATCGAGGGCCGTAGCGTCACCGTCACCGACCTCAAAGCTTTGGAAGCTGAACTGCAGTCCGCCGAATAGTTTCGATCCCCACCCCCATTTTTCTCTCGTGCTGTGACATAAGTCATCGGCACCGGACTCGTCCCTCGCTATCTTGGCAGTGTCACGAGGCGATAGCCGACAAAGGAGAATAGCGATGACGGTGATAACGGCGAAAACAGTACGCGAAGTAGCGGTGGAGAATCCAGCCGCAACCCGCGTTCTCGAAAGATTTGGGATCGACTACTGCTGCGGCGGCAGCCAGCTTCTTGAACAGGCGTGCGAAAAAGCCGGCATTTCAGTCGATGAAGTCGTGGATTCCATAGAAATGGAGGAGGAAACTGCGCGCGCGGCGCAGCAAGTACGTGACTGGCAGCGCGAACCGCTCAGCGAACTCGTTGCGCACATCAAGAATACGCACCATAAATACACGCGAGAAGAAACTGTTCGCATTACCGCGCTGCTCGAAAAGGTCTGCTCTGTGCACGGCAAAAACCATCCAGAGTTGCTCGAAATCCAGTCGACTTTCAGCGGCCTGGCCCAGGAACTGACCATGCATTTGATGAAAGAGGAAATGGTGCTCTTCCCTTACATCGTGAGGATGGAGGAGGCAGTCATTCAGAAAGAGCCCGTACTTCCAGCCCCGTTCGGAAATGTGGAAAATCCAGTCGCCATGATGGAACACGAGCACGACTCGGCCGGAGCTGCGCTACGCAGCATGCGCAAGGCCAGCAGCGATTTTCGAGCACCGGCGGATGCCTGCGTCAGTTATCAAACGCTGTACAACGCCTTGGTGAGCTTCGAGGCCGACCTTCACCAGCACATTCATCTTGAGAACAACATCTTGTTTCCGCGCGCCATCGCAATGGAAAAAGCTCAGTGAGTGAAGGTACATGTCGGCGTACTTGCCAGGCTTAGCCTCATAAAGGCTGGTGGTTAAATCTCCGCAGCCAACCTCAAGCAGTTTTCTTTCAATCGCTTGAATGTGGCTGCGGGATTCCAACAGAAGCCTGAGTGCACTCCCATGAGGGGTGTTTGGCGACAAGTCGGTCCGGAGAGCACGGCTGGTAGCCAGCACCAAACCGCAAGTTCGATCTGTCTAGCTCGATGTGAACAGGTGCCCGAGTTTCTCTTTTTTCGTCTTGAGGTACTCTTCCGCGTGGGGACTGGGAGTGACTACGCACGGCACGCGCTCGACCACTTTCACTCCGGCTTTTCCGAGAGCCTCAACTTTATCGGGATTGTTCGAAAGCAGCCGCACACGCGTGACCCCCAACGCCTTGAGAATCTCGGCGGGCAGGGCGAATTCGCGGTGATCGGCTTTGAAACCGAGGCGTTCGTTGGCTTCGACGGTGTCGAGCCCCGCGTCCTGCAATTCGTAAGCCTGTAGCTTGGCCATCAGGCCGATACCGCGCCCTTCCTGCTGTTCGTAGATCAGTACGCCGGCGCCCTCGTCCCGGATCATGGAGAGAGACAACTCAAGCTGCTGGCGGCAATCACAGCGCAGTGAATGAAAAACATCGCCGGTCAGGCACTGGGAATGTACTCTTACCAGCGGCGGCTCTGACTTCACATCGCCCATCACCAAAGCCACGGCCTCTTCCACCCGACGATTCTTTCCAGAGCCGAATTCCCCGCGAAAACCATAAATGCGGAAATGACCCCAGCGCGTGGGAAAATCCGCCGATGCCACCTGTCGAACTGCGTTCGTAGTCACACATCGATTATAGCGGGCGAGACATTTTGGCCCGAGCCCACAAAGAAAAAGGGGCCGCCCATATGGCGGCCCATCCTAACCGTGGCTCGCAACTAGATGACGTTGCGCACCGTTTTGGTCTGCAGCGAAATGGTGCTGTTGCTCTCTTTCCCGTCGGCAAAAATCATGACGACTGATTGCGACGAGAGCGTGAGCGACGTGGAAGCGACCAGCGTCGTCGTGCCCTCGTTGACTTCAATCGTGTAATTGCCCGCGGGAAGAACTTCGTTCAGCAGCGTTCCCGGATTTGCCGAATATGTGTACAGCTTCTGTGTGCTGCTGTTTTGCAGGATGACCTGCACCGCCGGGGAATCCGCCGCCAGCGCAAACGAAATGCGTGCGTTGCCGGCAGTCACCGCGCCGAAGTTATTGGTAAACGTCTGCAGTGTTGGCGCCCCGCTGGAATCGAGAGCAAACACGGCAGAAACGTTCTTTCCGCCGTCGAGCGTAACGGTGCTGTCGACCAGCGGAGACTCGCTGCACGGAGCCAGCGAATTGGCGACGCTGATCTTCACATCATAGCTGCCCGGAGTGAACGTGAGCGGCCCATCGATGGTTCCAAAAGCCAGGCCACGCGCGTAGCAACTCTCGTCGTTGATCAGCACATCAACCGGAAATTGCGGATCTGTGCTGCTGGAGTAATCCAGGCCGGGAACGCCCTGGACCAGGTACATGTAAGCGTTTTCGGAAGCGAACGCGGCCGTGCTCATCGTGGCAACGCAGAGGAGGGCCAACGCAAGTGTGAGGCGAATGCGATTCTTCATAATTGTCTCCAAAAGTGTGTGGAGGTGGCTATTGGCCGGATAGCCAGCGTTGACGGTGATGAGCGCCGCCCAATAACTATCAGCTAATCTTTCGAGAGCGTTCGCTCTCGTTTTTTGTGAACCCACGAATGTTGCAGAAGTTCTCGAACGCAGAAAAATTCATCGACGCGAAACCTCGCAGCACGACATGTGTTCGCAACAGATGAGCGATGTAGCCCCGGACGCATTCGTCCGGGGTTGCGCGCGCAGCGCGCAATGTTGCGCGAACAACATTCGCACTCCGGATGGTTCTACTGTCTGAATCAATCTGTGCACCGGGAAATTACGCTGCGCTATCCTCGCGCCTTGAAGGGGAAGATCGCATCTTGCTTGGAGGGAATGGGGGCCCCATTGCGCGTGGCTGGATTAAAGCGCCAGTTGTCGAGCGCTGCCAGGCACTTCTCATCGATGTCAGGACCCAGGCTCACCAGCACTGTCTTGCGAGTGATCTCTCCGCGTTCGTCAATCGTAATTTCAATCACTTCGTTGCCGGGAGAGCTCGGCAGTTGCCACGGGTAGACAACCGGATCGGAAGTCGCAATAGGCAAGGCTGGCCGAATTTCGTCGCCATAAAACGGACCGCGACTGAGCGTTCCGTAGGGAAGCCCTGCCAGCGCTCCGTGACCGAGCGCTGAAAGCGTCTGCGTCTTGGCGTCGTCCTGAGTTTGTGTCCGCAGCGGCGGACTCTGCCGCAAACCTGACGTCGCTATCTGTGCCGGCGGCTGCCAAGTTAATTTGTTCTGGCTCAACTGTTCGTGCTTGTATCGCTCGGTCGCACTGTCGGGCGAGCTATGCTTGCTGTTGTCGGCTGACTTACTTTCCCAGTAGAGTCGTGTGACAGAAGTTCCATTCCGGCCGATCGCCACAGAATTCGGTTGCAGCTTCAATGGCTCGGGAGAACACAGCAGCCAGGCCAGCACAAGCCCATGCACCACAACGGATCCCGCAAGGAGACGACGCTGATGCGTGGTGCCAAGACTGATTTGAGCGAACATCTCTGATTCCCAATAGACCCACAGGTAAGCGTGATCTGCCTCTTTCTGGTTAGACCTCCCTTACTTAGACGCTGCGCGGGACCGTTCGTCAAACGATTTTTCGCCTCGGGACACTCCTCTGTTTGCTCTCCAGTCCGCAGGGTTGGGTCGTCCGTCGGTCCCGGTCCTCGCTTGGTGGCAATCTGGGAACACTGCTAAAATAAGTCGAGCGGCCGGCATTTCCAATCTGCAGATGGGGCTATAGCTCAGCTGGGAGAGCGCATCGTTCGCAACGATGAGGTCGTCGGTTCGAGCCCGACTAGCTCCACCATCTAAAGTTAGCTGGGAAGAAAACGCCAAGCGTAATATAGATGCCGAGGTTCTGTAGGAGTCGGCGAAGTCATCGGGACAAGATTTGGCGGATGCGGGCGAGGCGGTCTTTTAGTTCACGGATCAAGCTTTTCTGCATATTCCAAACTTCCTAAGAAAGTCGTCGCGGATCATGCCGCCACGCGAGTGCCTATTTCTTCGCTGCTGAAGCAGAGGTCAGCCCCGTGTACGAGGCCGGTGTCCGTCAGCTCGTGGACATCACGCCGCAATGACTGGAGCTTAAACAGCTTTCCAGTTCCCATGGCTTTGCCCAATGCCTGTTCCATCTGCCCGTCTCGTAAGCCGACGCATGAGTAAATTGCGACGAAGCTCACAACCCTCGCTGAGAAGCCGTTCGCTTCACGTGTGATCTTGGCATAACACCTTTGCCAAGATTCGCTCCCATACCCATGCCAGCCGCTACCGTGAGTGGCAGCATTAAGCTGCCGCGCTCGTTCAGGTTCTCCAGCCATCTTGAGTGGGGGTGCGTAACACCAGCGTTGATTAGCATGGCATCGCACGTACGGGGATCGAAGTCTATTCCATCCCCGCTGTGCACCGAAACATTCGCATATCCGGCGAGGTTCTTGCTGGCTCCCGCTGCGAGTTCGGAGTCGATTTCGCTGGCTATAACGCTGCCGTTTCGTCCGACCACTTCAGCCATGATCGCGGTGAAATACCCTACACCGCAGCCCAAGTGGTATGCACGCATTCCGTTCTTGATTCCAAGAGCGTCAATCCACTTGGCTAATGCAGCGGGTTGCCCGTTGTTCAGGTCGCGGGTTGGATCAAGCGCCACAGGCACGTTGTGATAGAGGTGTCGTGGATCGCCGTCTGGAGTTTGAATGTATGTCGTTCCGCCCAGCCCAAAATCGACCGAAGCAATCTTCCATGGGCCGGAGCCAAGGAAGTTCTCCCTTGGCACGCGAGCGAAGGCTTCGATGAGAGTGGCGGAATTGATATTAGCGGCGAGGCGGATCTCTTCGGAATAGAACCGGCGGCACTCTTCAAGCGTCACGGACAGAAGTATCCCACCGCTTTGGAATGCTCACAACTGCGACTGGTTCGCACCTTGACCCGGCAAACCAGCTGATTGTTGCATTTTGCAATTCCTGCAGCGTAGTCCAGGCTTCCGGTGTGGTAAATCACAGTGATTCGTGACTCGACTCACAGACGATAGACGGGCGACATGGGATATCTACACCCACGCTCGCCGCTGAGAGAGCGGTGCCAGACAGCGCGAGTGCGACTGAATCCAAGTCGAATTACCGAGAGGTGACGTGGATCACGGTTTCTTCCTCCTCGGACAGTCCGGACAGGCTGGAGGCCGAGTGTGAGCCCGACTCTAACCCTAATCAGCGAGGGCAAGAAGTTCATGTGGGACGGTCGTCTCTTCGAAACCCGGGACGAGGGCTTGCGCGAGGCAGCAGCTTACGAGAAGGACAATTTCGAAGTCCGGATGGTGGAACAAGAGGGCAAGTTCCTTGTCTACACCCGAAGAACTGTGAAGGAGCACGTATTGACCGAGACCTAAAGGGCCACCTCAGAAAGGGATGTGCCGTATGGCGGTCAGGGCCTTCCCGATTCAATGCGATCCGACCCTGCTGTCTGATATTCGGCGGTATGGGAAGTTCGATCCGACCGGTTGCTATCAGTGCGGTAGTTGCACGGTCTCCTGTGAGCTAGTTTCGGATTCAGCTACCTTCCCCCGAAAAAGCATTCGCTACGCCCTTCTTGGGCTGCGAGCACCGCTGCTCCGCGGCCTCGATCCATGGATCTGTCATGACTGCGGCGATTGCTCGCTCGTCTGCCCCCGCCACGCTGAACCCCGGATCTCGATGCTCACACTGCGTCGATTCCTATGTGCGCAATACGAATGGACGGGCATCGGCGCAAAGCTGCTTCAGTCGAAGGCGTGGTATCTGGGTTCCCTGATCTCCGTTGCCATTCTTACCCTGCTGGCCATCATCGGCTATCACCTTTGGTATGTCGGAATGGCGGCCAAGGATTTTGCCACCACGCCCTTCGGTCTCGATCACATGTTCCCGATCATGACCTATTACACGCTGACGGTCGTTCTCTTGCCCCTGTTGCTGCTGCTCTCGCGCATCTTCCACATCTGGCGGCTGAGCATGGCTGGCGAGGGAATCGGGTGGACGACGTACCTCCGCCAGGCGTGGGTCTACTTCTACGAATTCGTCGCCCAGCCGACCATGCGCAAATGTCCCGAGCATCGGCGATGGTTCCAGCACGAACTTCTCGCGGTGGGCACGGTGATCATGCTGGCGATCAAGGTTTTCGGACTGCGCTGGTTCCAGACGGACAACATTTATCCCATTTATAACCCACAGCGCTGGCTTGGGTATTTGGCTGCCGGTTTCATTCTTTATGGAATCGGAGGCATTTTGTATGGCCGCTGGCGGGCACAGACAGAGATTTACAAGGAGACACATTTCCACGATGTCGCGTTCCCAGTCCTGATCTTGTCGACGGCGGTCAGCGGCCTGGCTGCGCACATCTTGCGCTATCTCGGGTTCGGGCTCGCCTGCCACTACGTGTATGCCCTGCACGTCATTATTGCCACTCCCATGCTGGTGATCGAGATGTCCTTCGGGAAGTGGTCGCACATGGTCTACCGTCCTCTGGCTCTCTACTTTACTGCCGTGAAGGAAAACGCCAGTCAACAAGCGCCCGCGCGGGAGGCAGTTTCCGATGCCATCTGACGAATCCAAAGTTCCGGTAGGTGCGGCCCTCGTGGTAGGCGGAGGGATTGGTGGAATGCAGGCCGCACTGGATCTGGCCAGCGGCGGCATCAAAGTTTATCTTGCCGACTCCAAGCCAGCCATTGGCGGAGTGATGGCGCAGCTGGACAAAACCTTCCCCACCAATGATTGCGCCATGTGCACCATGGCGCCCCGCCTGGTGGAAATTGGGCGCCACAAAGATATCGACATCCTGTCCCTCAGCGAAGTGGAACGCATTGAAGGCCAGCCAGGAAATTTCACTGTCACCATCAGCAGGCGGCCGCGGTTCGTGGACGAATCCAAATGCACGGGGTGCGGCACCTGTGTGGCCAACTGTCCAACCCGCACTGTTGTACAACCCGTCGAGGTCCCGGCGGTCCAACTTGACCCCTCCCTTCAGGAACCGGTCGCGAACATCATTGCTCGCCACAAGAACCGGCAGGGGCCATTAATGCCCATCCTGCAGGAGGTCAACGCAACTCTGAATTATTTTCCTGAGGGCGTATTGAAATACATTGCCCAAGAAACCGGCTATCCCCTTACTCACCTTTATCGTGTCGCGACCTTCTACAGCGCCTTCAGCGTTGTGCCAAGAGGCAAGTACATCATCAATGTGTGCATGGGGACGACATGCTACGTGCGTGGTAGCGAGCGGTTGATGGACCGTTTTGCCGAGACATTCAAGATCCGGCCGGAGGAAACCACACCGGACATGCTCGTCACGCTGAAGGGGGTCAGGTGTATTGGATGCTGCGGGCTGGCGCCAGCCGTGATGGTGGGCGATTCGGTCTATGGAAAGCTCACCGTCAAAGATGTTGCCGGCATAGCCAAGAAGTACGCTGGAGGTAATGGCAATGGCAAAGCTAACGCTCGATGAGCTCAGACAAAAACGGGCGGAAGCACAGAAGACTGTCTACCTCCGGGAGGGTGAATTCCGCGGCAAGATCAATGTGCACATGGGCACATGCGGCATTGCCGCCGGGGCGAGAAGTATCGTCGCCACCTTTCTCGAGGAACTGGAACGGAGCGGGATAAAAGACATACAGGTCACGACCTCTGGATGCGCCGGACTGTGCTCGAAGGAGCCGATGGCCACGATCGAGATGCGGAATTCGCCTCCCGTAAGGTACGGGGAACTCACACCTGAGAAGGCGAGAAAGATATTCCACGATCACGTTGTCGGCGGCACGGCTGCGGCCGAATACGCTGTTGGAATTGGTTCAGAAAGGGGAGCATAGGGCAATGCCTGCGCGAAGGATTGAGCTGATGCTGTGCACTGGGACGGGCTGCGTGGCGGGCGGCGCACTTCACATCAAGCAGGCTCTGGAAGAAGAACTTGCACGCCACGGCCTTCCGGATGAGGTCTCTGTCGTGCCGACTGGTTGCAACGGTTTCTGCGGCCAAGGGCCGTTGCTGGTTGTGCTGCCGGATCAGATCTTCTATGGCTCTCTCAAAACGGACGACATTCCATTCCTTGTCCAAGAGCATTTCTTGAAGGGCAGACCGGTCCCGCGGCTGATGTTCATGCCCCCGGAAAAGAAGGAGCGGATTCCCCTGCTTGGCGACATCCCGTTCTTCAAGAAACAGATGCTCCTGGTATTGCGCAACAAGGGAATCATTGATCCGGAGAAGATTACTGACTACCTCGCCCGGGATGGCTATACCGCGCTGGAAAAAGTGTTCACTTCCATGAGCCCGGAGGATGTGATCGAGGAGATCACCCGGTCCGGGTTGAGAGGGCGCGGCGGTGCCGGCTTCCCCACCGGCGTTAAGTGGAAGGTATGCCGCGCCGAGAAGAAGACGCCGAAGTACATCATCGGCAACTGCGACGAGGGCGATCCCGGCGCCTACATGGACCGCAGTCTGATGGAATCCGACCCGCACTCAGTAGTGGAAGGCATCACCATCGCGGCGTTTGCCATCGGCGCTTCGCAAGGATTCGTGTACATCCGGACGGAATATCCCCTGGCGATCCAGCGCCTGCAGCTTGCCATTGATCAGGCTCGTGACTACGGGTTGATCGGGAAGAACATTCTCGGCTTGGGGTTCGACTTCGAACTCGAGATCCGCCAGGGTTCGGGGGCGTTCGTCTGCGGCGAAGAGACGTCGCTAATCCACTCAATCGAAGGTGAAAGCCCGGAACCGCGCCAGCGGCCCCCCTTTCCTGCACAGGTTGGCCTGTGGGGCTGCCCCTCGGTCATCAACAACGTGGAGACGCTGGCCAACGTGCCGCAGATCATCAGCCGCGGCGCAGACTGGTTCGCCGGCATCGGCACGGAGACCAGCAAGGGAACCAAGATCTTCTCACTCGTGGGAAAGATTAACAACACGGGTCTGATCGAGGTTCCCATGGGGATCACACTGCGCGAGATCATCAACGACATCGGCGGCGGCATCCCGGGCGGCAAACAGTTCAAGGCGGTGCAGACGGGCGGTCCTTCGGGCGGCTGCATCCCGAATAGCCACATCGATCTCCCTATTGACTACGAGAGCCTGAAGGAAGTGGGCTCCATGATGGGTTCCGGCGGAATGATTGTGATGGATGAAGACACCTGCATGGTCGATGTGTCCAAGTTCTTCATTCAGTTCACCAATGACGAGTCCTGCGGGAAGTGCAGCGCCTGCCGCGACGGCAGCGACGCGCTGCTGGAGGTCTTGACACGAATCACGCAAGGCGAGGGGCGCGAAGGCGACGTGGAGTTCCTGGAAGAACTGGGAGCGGCGGTAAAAGATGCCTCCATGTGCGGTCTTGGGACCACTCTTCCCAACCCCGTTCTCACCACAATCCGATTTTTCCGCGATGAATACGAGGCCCACATCAAGGAAAAGCGCTGCCCGGCGAAGGTGTGTAAGAGCCTGACTGCCTACTGGATCGATCCGAAGTTGTGCCAGGCATGCCTGATCTGCATGCGGGAATGCCCCGGGCAATCGATCTACGGGGAAAAGAACATCATCCATGTCATCGACCAGGGCAAATGTACGAAATGCGGAGTCTGCTTCGACGTCTGTCCGCCGAATTTTGACGCCGTGAAGAAACTCTCCGGCGTGCCCGTGCCGTCGGTCGAGCGCGGAATCAAAGTGGAACGGAAGAAGAAGAAGGGGAAGCCGGAGCAGGAACAAGTGCCAGTGTGACCTGGAGCACAGGGAGTGCGCATGACGCTTCGAGAGATCATTGAAACGCTGCAAGCAACCATCATGGTGAACGGCCACGATCAGGAGATGGTCGTGGAGCGGGCGTGCGGCTCCGACCTGATGAGCGACGTGCTCAGTCGCCTCAAGCCCCACGCGCTGCTTTTGACCGGACTGGTCACTCCTCAAAGCGTTTATACGGCAGAGATGGCCGACCTCAGTGTCGTCTGCTATGTCCGGGGGAAGAAACCGGAGGCAGAAACAGTGCGACTGGCTGAGGAAAGAGGCCTAGTTCTTCTAAGTACAACCCTTCCCATGTACGAGAGCTGTGGACGATTGTACCGGAAGGGTCTGAAGGGCGACTCGGAAACATGAAAGACAGCGACGTCAACGGGACGCTTCAGACCACACGAACGCAGGAAATGATTTATGAGCTGAGAGTGCAGCAAGCCATGACCAAGCAGGTGATCACGGTTGAGCCGGAGAACACGATGGCGGACGTCAGTCGAGTCCTTGAAGAGAATAGGCATTCCGGAATGCCCGTGATGAAGGGGAAAGAGATGGTAGGTATTGTCAGCGTCGAGGACCTGGTCCGCTCGTTTCAGCAGGGGAATAGTTCACAGCCCGTGAAGCAATGGATGAGCAAGAACGTCACGACGCTCTATGCCGACGAGCCATTGGTCCACGCAGTGCAGAAATTCGAGCGGCATGGCTATGGCAGGTTCCCGGTGATTGACCGGAAGACCAAGGCGCTTGTCGGCATCCTGACCAAAGTGGACATCATCCGTTGCATGCTCCAGCACCTGGAAATCAATTACCACGACCTGGAAAGGCGACAATACATACCCAGGGAGTGGTTTTCGGAGCTTGATTGCGACCGAGCCACCCTCTCGCTCCGGTATCACATCGATGGTGCGAACTTCGAGAAGGCGGGGGAGGTCAGCAGCAAACTGAAGCGCAGTCTGCAGACGCTCGGACTTTCCCCCGATGTGGTCCGGCGAATCGCCATCGCCTCTTTCGAAGCGGAATTGAATCTGGTCATTTTCACGGAGGGAGGCGAGCTGGCCGCTAGCGTCGAGCCGGGCAGAGTGACGGTGACCGCCGTCGACAACGGTCCCGGAATCCCTGATGTCGAGCTAGCTATGCAGCCGGGGTATTCGACAGCGCCCGATTGGGTGCGGGAGCTTGGCTTCGGAGCCGGTATGGGACTTCACAACATTAAGAAATGCTCTGATGAGCTGAAACTGGAGTCGAAGGTCGGCGAGGGAACGAATCTGCAGTTTACGGTCTTCACATGAC
>JASHPH010000398.1 GCA_030038255.1 Candidatus Sulfotelmatobacter sp.
TGTCAGTGCCCAATTTGATGCCGCGAATCGCTCGATCCGTGATGTCAATTTCAGGCATCCGGTTACGCGTGGGTAAGATTTGTTCAGGCATAACTTGCAGACGTGAGATCTTGCCAGAAAGCCGCCAGAAAGCCTGACCGATGAATTCCGACAGAAGACCCTAAACCAACTATGTCTCTAAATGGATGAAAAGTAAAGGTGGATTGGCTTTCGTATATCGAGGTAAATCGCCAGCATACTCAAGTTGCAAAACTTGGGCGCAGGGGGTCGGGCGTTCAAATCGCCCCGCCCCGACCAAAGGAATCATTCAGATACAGCCGATTTCGCGGAAGGCCGCGGAATCGGCCGTAGATAGAAATGAGGATGCCGAATCCTTAGCGGACAACGCGGTCGTTTGGCTAGAAGTAAATCAGGAGGTCGGCATGAAGAACAATCTCCAATCGGCACGCATCGCTCGCGCGGCGACCTGTCGGAAGAATATTCAGTGAAGTGCATCAGGCTCTTCCACAAGATGAGAATGCGAAGACAAGACCTGAAATCTTGCGTCACTGGTATAACATTCGCCGACGATGCAGTGATGCCGGGCTTACAGATCGCAGACATGATTTCCTACTGTGCGCGCACAAACGCGACGAGAGACTCTGTTCAGCCTCTGCCTATCGTCGAACGCATAATCGACTTGTTTCATTCTCAGGATCACGAGACGCCGACCGCTTTTTACCTAGAATCTGGCAAGGATTAGGCGAAGTAAATATCGAACGAGATGAGTTACCATCGAAAGAATGAAAGACGATCTGCCGCGCTCGCGCGAGTCTCAGCGCTTCGACGCCGCAATACGCCAAATTCTGTCCGTCCCTCGCGAGGTCTACCAAAAACGTCTCGAAGAATGGAAAGAGAATCCAGGCAAGCGCGGGAGAACGAAGAGAGTCAGGCACCCTTCCGTTTCCCCCGTCCCTGCCGATCCGCCTCAAGCTTAGAAAGCTTCCGGTTGCGTCGGAGTCTCCTTGCCGGTCAGTTCGGCCCAAGTGAGACGCTTTCCGATGCACTGCCGCACTGCGAGATCAAACCTATCTGCGTCCCTCATATCCTTCCGGTTGTTATAGCGGAACGCCTGTTCATCGATGTAGCGGAACAGGTGAAAAGGCTCGACGCTAACGTAGGTGCCGTTAAGCCCACGTTTCAGGAGACTCCAGAAGTTCTCCATGCCGTTGGTGTGGACCTGTCCGTCCACGTACTTCTCAGCGTGGTTGATGACCTGATGTACGAACTTCTCATCAAGACCCCAGTAGGCCACCAGTTCATCGGTAAACACGTTAGACCCATCGGCAACGTTCGCATGAACGTGTCCGTGAAGAGTTTCCTTGTCGCGGTTGGCAATGACTGCGGTCTTGACTTTGCCGCCGCGCTGGAGCATACCCATCACGACGGCCTTACCGTTTGGGCCTCGGCCTTTGATCTTCTCTTTGCGCTTTGCAGAATGCATGTTACGAGCTTTGCCGCCGATGAAGGTTTCGTCGATCTCAACGTCACCACCGAGCATTCCGCCATCCTTAGACTGAAGACCGAGACGAATCCGGCTCAGCATAAACCACGCGGTCTTCTGGGTCACGCCCAAGTCTTTGGCGACTTCGTAGCTGCTGATGCCGTTTTTGCAGTTGGAGAGCAACCACACCGCAGGCAACCACTTTTCGAGCGGAAGCGGGGAGTCCTCGAAGATGGTTCCGAGCTTCACGGAGAATTGGCGCTTTTCGTGCTTGATCGAGCACACCCAAACCTTACGTTCGGCGTTGTAGTGGGGGTTTTTGCGACCACAGGTAGGGCAAACCACAACGCCATCCGGCCAGCGCCGATCTGCGAGGTATTTGACGCAGTTTTCGGGGCTGGAGAAGTACAGGATCGCTTCTTGAAGAGTGGTTGGTTCAGTGCTCACAAACCAATAATAACGGAGTTAAGAGGTTGAGTCAAGTAATTTTTCAATGAATGGCTCGATTTGTCTGCGCCAGTTCGCACCGAAGTCGTTACCTGTCGAAGCGGATCCGGTGCAATGGTCTCAGCAGTTAAGCGTGCGCAGGTAACGCTTGAGTACGTCCCTCCGCAGGTTTTCTCCAGTGAGGCCTCTGCGTTGATACTCGACGTAATCTGGGTCCGGATTCGGATCGTCAAGATATTGGTGATGACGCAATACGTGTGTCCGAACGGGGTCGCGCCCGAACGGATGCCCAAAGCCGAAGCGACGGAGTTGGCTCCGAAAGCAGTCGGCGCAAGCCCTCCCAGTGCCGGATGACCCCGGGCTTACCGGCCCGCTGAACGCGGAGGGCTTCCCTGTAGAGGGCGAGCGAATGCTTTTGGTGAAGCTTCCGAGCGGAGGCTTGGGCAGGATAAACGCAAAGGGACGCCGGGCTGGTTTTGCCCGGCGCTCGTTTTTTACATTCAGTCGATCTGATCGCGTCGTGTCCGGTCGATGCGACCAGGGGCCCAGACCGGCATGCCCGGTTTGCGAAACACGTTCGGCATCGTCGCCCGCATGGCATCGGAGGGACCGGGATGAAGGCGGCGCGTTTTGCCTGGGTCGGCGCGGAAGCTTTCACCTGTGGCGGTTTTCCGGTCACACGGCCGATCGCCGGATAGCGATCGCGTGACCAGGCGCGTCCGGATTCGCCACTGTCTTCGGACTGGGCAGTCCAGTGCGAGCGCGAAACACCGGTATGTGAAGGCCTGCGCTTCGGTGCGACAGACACGCCGCCAACTTTGCCGGAGAAAGGCAGACGATACAAACCAATCGCCCGCCGCCTTGCGATCCTGTCGGATATACACTGGCCTTAGGATGCGTACGCAATGGGTTGAGAAGCGAATGTCCGATTCAGTCCGGACCCAGATGCATTATGCCCGCAGGGGCGTCGTCACGGAGGAGATGGAGTACATCGCCCGGATCGAAAAGATTTCGACCGGGCTGATCCGTGACGAAGTGGCGCGGGGGCGGATGATCATTCCCGCCAATATCCGGCACACGAATCTGGAGCCGATGGCGATCGGGGTGGCGTCGAAGTGTAAGATCAACGCGAACATTGGCAATTCGGCCACCACCTCGAATATCGAGGAAGAGCTGGACAAGCTGCGGTACTCGGTGAAATATGGCGCCGACACGGTGATGGATCTCTCGACCGGCGGCGACATTCCCGAGATTCGCAAAGCCATCATCGGCCACTCGCCGGTGCCGATCGGGACGGTGCCGATTTACGAAGCGCTGTCGCGCGTGCGGCGGGTGGAAGACCTCAACATCAACGTCATGCTCGAAGTCATCGAAGAGCAGGCCGAGCAGGGCGTGGATTACATGACGATCCATGCGGGCGTGCTGGTGCAGTACGTGCCGATGGCGACGAAGCGCATCACGGGAATCGTGAGCCGCGGCGGGGCGATTCTGGCGGAGTGGATGGTGAAGAATCACCGGCAGAATCTGCTGTATGAGAACTTCGACGCGATCTGCAAAATCTTTCAGAAGTACGACGTCAGCTTTTCGCTGGGCGACGGCCTGCGGCCGGGCTGCATCGCCGACGCGAGCGACGAGGCGCAGTTCGCGGAACTGAAGACACTGGGCGAGCTGACGAAGAAAGCCTGGGACTACGACGTGCAGGTGATGATCGAGGGTCCGGGGCACATTCCGCTGGACCAGATCGAGCTGCAGGTTGTCAAAGAGCGCGAGATGTGCTTCGACGCGCCGTTCTACACGCTGGGGCCTCTGGTGACGGATATCGCGCCGGGCTATGACCACATCACGTCGGCGATCGGGGCGGCGATGATCGGATGGCACGGGGCGGCGATGCTGTGCTACGTCACGCCGAAGGAGCATCTGGGGCTGCCGAACCGCGAAGACGTGAAGCAGGGCATCATCGCGTACAAGATTGCGGCGCATGCGGCGGATGTGGCGCGGCACAGGCCGGGGGCGCGGGATCGCGACGACGAGCTGTCACGCGCGCGCTACAACTTCGACTGGAACCGGCAGTTCGAGCTGTCGCTGGATCCGGAGACGGCGCGGTCGATGCACGATGAGACGCTGCCGGAGGAGGGGTTCAAAGACGCGGCGTTTTGTTCGATGTGCGGGCCGAAGTTCTGCT
>JASHPH010000399.1 GCA_030038255.1 Candidatus Sulfotelmatobacter sp.
CCAAACCCAGGCGGACAAACCAGACCTCGTAACGCCGCCCGACAGTTCGCGTGGAAAATACTTCATTGAGCGTCGGCAAGCTGGCGATCTCCGATTGCACTCTCGAGACACCAGAGTCTCTCACAGACAGTCGGATTTCCAGGGTGATTCAGGTCACTGCGCATTCCGGGCAGCGACGGTCATAGTGAGCTGGTACATTCGTCCCTATGCTGGATCCGACCGCCATTGCCGGAGGTCTGGGGCAAATTGCGCCGGCACAATTGCGCGCCGCGCTCGAGAATTTTCTTCCGCAGGGCGCCACCACGGAGGAAAAAATTCGCACCATCGAGGACGGCTTGAAGAGCCCGCTCGGCGAATCACTGCGCGACACCATGGCGAAGTGGATCGTAGATGGGATTGTGCCGGTGGATGCGCTGGTTCCGAGCGCCTATGTGAAATGGCGGCCTCCGGTGCGCGACTCGATGATGTTCGTGGTGGCGCGTCTCTCGCCGGCCCGCCTCGCTCCCAAGCTTTTGGAGCAGATCGAGCTTCCGCTCGACACTCCTCCCGAAGCGCGCTTGCTGCGGCTCATTGCAAGAGTGCCGGGCCTGCAGAAGCTAGGCCAGGTCATCGCGCGCAACCAGCATCTCCACCCGGCTTTGCGCAACGCACTAGCCAAGCTGGAAAATGGCATTCGCGACGTGAAGCCGGAAGACGTCCGCTCTATTATCGAGAGGGAACTCGGCCCACGAATGGAACGCTTCGCCGTCGAAGTCGCACCGAAGATACTCAAAGAGGCGAGCGTCAGCGCGGTGGTGCGCTTCAGGTGGCGAAACCCCAACACTGGTAAACGCGAGCGCGGCGTTTTCAAGGTGCTGAAGCCGCACATCCCCGAATATTTCTCCGAAGACATGGACTATCTGCAGGGATTGGCGCATTACTTCGGCGAACGGCACCATACCTATGGTTTTCCCGCACACCTGATCTCTGATACGTTTCGCAAAGTCCGGCGGCTGCTGCGGCACGAAGTGAACTTTCGCCGCGAGCAGAAGACGCTGATGGAAGCCGCGACGCTGTATCGTACATTTCCGGGCGTGCGGATCCCGCAAGTGATTTCACCTTTATGCACGCCGAGAGTCACCGCTCTCACCGAACTGCGGGGCATCAAAGTGACGAGCGCAGCATTTCGACTGCCCGCCGCGAGCCGGCGCAGAGTGGCAGAGCAGTTGGTCGAAGCGCTGGTGGCCGTGCCTCTGTTCGCAGCGACCCAGGACGCCGTCTTTCACGGCGATCCCCACGCGGGCAATCTGCTTTATGACACTGGCACCGGCGAACTGGCCATCCTTGACTGGGCCTTACGGGAGCGCCTCGGTCGTGAGCAGCGTCGCCACCTGGCGCTGTTGTTTCTGATGGTTACCTTGCGCGATCCGGTCGGCGTTTGTAACGAAGTCTCGGTGCTCAGTCAGCATCCATTTCGCATGGCCTCGCCGCGAGGCCGCGCCGCGCGCGCATCCGTGACGCAATTCCTCGAGGAACTGCCGGCATCGACGATGCCCAGCGGGGCGGATGCCATGCGTCTACTAGAGCGGGTCGCGATGAAAGGCATCCGTTTCCCGAGTTCGCTGATCATGCTGTCGAAGGTGATGTTCACGCTGGAGGGAATATTGGGCGACATTGTCGGACCCAATTCCGCCATGGGGTTCACCATCGCTCGTCACGTCGCCCAGCATTGGCTGGCCAATCGTCAAGCCTACCGATCACCGCTGCGCACGCGGGATTGGCTCACCTTGCAGTGCAGCGCGCTGCTTTTTACAAGTCGCTTGTGGGTGCAGTGGGAACAAGCGATGTTAAACCGCATGCTAGACCGCGGGCTAGCGCGAGGAGCGACGGCTTCCTCCGCACGTACCTGAAGGCATGCGAGGCCCTTGGCTCTTGAGGTCACAATTTGCGACCTCAAGCCGGGCCTCGCGAATCCCCGATTAAACCGCCACCGGTTTCGGATGGACGGCGCGGACGGGTTTGTGCTTCGCCCGTACCGCAACTTTCTTCGGCGGCCGCATCAGCGATCCAAGAATGGACTTCTCCGCGTTCACGAAGTGCTTCACGCCCTCACCGGTCATGTTGGCAACCGGCAGTAGCTGCGCCGGAGAAATCAGTTCCAGGCTGCGCGTGGCCAAGTCGAGGTTGACGTTCATTTGCTGCCCCATGACATCGAGCAGCCGCTTCTGGGCTTCTACAAAGGCATTACCGGCTTCACGAGCCAGGTGGGCCAGTTCCGTCTTTTTCGCTGGCTTGCCGTCGTGCTCATGTTTGCCACGGGTCATTCTGGTTGCCTCTTGTCCGAGTACATCGAGGAATTTCTTTTGCGCGCGGGTGAAGGTCTCCACGCCTTCCCGGGCAAACTCCACCAGGCGGGCACGGCCCTCGCCCTTACCGACTTTCTCCGACTGCAGCCAGTGCAAGGTTTGTTTGCCGGTATTGGTCAGTAGTTCCTGCTGCATTCCGATCAGGGTATCGACGCTCCGTTTGACCAGATCGGTCATGGCGACCGCCGGCACGAAGCCGCCAATGCGTTCCTTGACTCCGTTAAGAATGATTTCGTTTTCCTGTTGTGCGAGGTTCAGCAGCGTGCGCTGCGCCTCCACGAGACTCGCCGTTCCCTCGACGGCCAACTCGGTGAAGATGGCCAGGGGAGAGTGCAGCTCGTGGGCCTTCGTGTGGGTTGGCATAAACCGCCTCCGATTGCTGCATTGCAGCATTCAAGAACACTGTAGTATTCATTGGCTGGGCAGTCAATAGTTCAATGGTCTATATTGCGCCGCATCACGATAAAGTGTGATTTCCGTCACGCACTCTAAAACTGCGGACCTCTATTCTCAGAATTGCCGGACTTACGCGAGCTTTATTTGCGGCAAATGATGCTCCCCAAAAGGCCCTGCATGGACAAACTGCCGGAAGTTGAGACCGCGACCGCCCTGATGACCGAAGCCATGGCTTGGTCGGTGATGAAGTGGCTGCGCGAGAAAAAGGCGGTGCGCAAAACGGCCGACGAGGCAAATGCGGCACTGGATCGCCTGAGCGACGCCGTCAAACAACGCTGGAGTAATGGCGTCCGCGCTGCTTATGAAAGTTTGGCGGTGCAGGGCGCTGCACGCAATGGGGGCCAACGGCAGAATCATTCTTCGGGAATCGATCCAGAAGCAATTCTCATCGCCCGGAAAATCAAAGCAGCCGATGATGAAGCTTACCGCGCCCGAATGGATGCGGAAAACACCTTTGATGAAGCCGAGAGGCAGCTCAGCACCAGCCCGGCGCGAGAAGGATGCCGCAAGGCCATTCAAGCTTGGGAGCTGAAGCAGAGGGCCATTCTCAAGGCGGAGGCGGTAATTAGCGCGAAGTGACCCGGGTTGCGCTGTCAGGCTCTCGCAAAAAAAAACGGACGGAAACCCATGTGCTGGTTTCCGCCCGCATCAAAACTGCTGGCTACTGCACCGTTAGGTTCAGAGCAGGAGCCGACTCCTGTACGCCGTTTGAACTGCCGGTAACAGTGATCGAGTACGTTCCCGCAGGAGTGCCACCGCTCGGCGGTGGCGTGCTGGTGGAGTTGCCACCGCCGCCGCAGGCCGCCTGGAACAGGCAACCACCAAGCACCAGCACAGCAAGGCAGCAGACGAGCATCTTCTGACGCTGCTGCTTACTCAGACCGCCCGCGCCCAGGAGCAGAGCCGGAATCAACAGCCCGAACGCAAGCATCGCGCCCGGACGGTGGTCGATGAAGCTCGCCTTAAGCGCCCTGGCGTTGGGCGTTGTATTGACGGTCAGCGAGGCCGTACCAACACCGTTCGCCACCGTGACCGTCCCGAAGGCACACGTCGGTGCCGGGCTTACCGTCGGCGTGATGTTGCAGGCGAACTGCGTCACCCCAGCCGGATTAAATCCGTTCGAGGGCGTGATGGTGATCGTCGAAGTCGCCGAAGAACCCGGGGCGATCGAGGACGGCGACAAGGCAACATCGGTGAGCGCGAAGCCCGCGTTTACGGGAACAGCGCTCGAGGTGCTGCCGGCGAAATTAGTGTCGCCGCTATAAACCGCCGTGATGTTCTGAGTTCCGGCAGGAAGCGACGTCACCGAGGACAAGGTCGCGACGCCACTGCCGTTCACGGGAACCGGATTGCCCAGTTGCGTGCTCCCGTTCATGAACGTCACGGTGCCCGTCGGCGTACCCGGGGCCAAGGAGCTTACCGTGGCTGTCAGTGTCAGGCTCGGCGAGTTGGAACTGGCACTCAACGCCGTAGTCGTGCTGGCCTGGCCGACCACTTGATTCAACAGACCACTGCTGGCCGTGAAGTTCGAACTGCCACTGTAGTTGGCCGTGATCGCGTTCGTTCCCATACTGAGCGAGGACGTCGAATAAGTCGCAACGCCACTGCTGTTCAAGTTGACCGGGCTGCCGAGTTGCGTCGTCCCGTCCAGGAATGTCACGGTTCCAGTCGGAATTCCCGTAGTGCTCGAAGTAACCGTGGCGGTGAGGGTCACGGCCTGACCCATCCCTGACGGATTGGCGGAAGAACTGACCGCCGTCGTGCTGCCCGCAGGTTGGACCGTCTGAGTCACACTGACCGTGTGCGGCTGGAAGTTGCTGTCGCCGGAGTAGGACGCGGATATTGTGTCGCTACCGGTCGGCAGAGTTGTGGTGCTGACCGAGTAAGCACCGTTCACGAGAGTGCCCGAACCCAGGACCGTGCTTCCGTTCTTTACCGTAACCGTACCGGTGGGTGCGGGCATTCCAGTCAGGCTGGCCGCGACCGTTGTGGTAAACAAAACGGACTGGCCGTAACTGGAAGGATTGGTGGAAGGAGTAATGCTGATGTGCGTTCCACCTGTATTGAGGAGGACACTGACAGTGTTGCTGATTCCGTTTGCCACGGCCAAGTCCGCCGTGCCGTCGTTGCTGAACGATCCTACTGCGGCAGAATACGCTTGGGATCCAGTTCCAAATTGCACCGCTGTACCGAACGTACCGTCGCCATTGCCTAACAATACGCTGACCACGTTACCCGGCGCACTCCCCAACGGAGTGCTGGTGAGCGCGAGGTCCGGCTTTCCGTCGCCATTGAAATCTGCAATGACCACCGAAGATGGATTCGCGCCCATGGGAAACTGGGTCGCGGTTCCGAACCCACCTGTGCCATTGCCCAACAGTATGCTCACCTCCTGCTTTTGATAATCAGCGACCGCCAGATCGAGAACACCGCTGCCAGTGAAATCGCCTACCGCGACCGAGAGCGGGTTGCCGCCGTCAACGATCGGATACTCCACCTGCGACTGGAAAGTGCCATTGCCGTTGCCGAGCAGAACGCTGGCGTTATTGTCGGTTTCATTGATGACCACGAGGTCGAGAATGCCGTTTCCGGTGAAGTCTCCCACCGCGACAGAAACAGGACCGTGGCCCACGTTATAGGTCACCTGCGACTGGAAGGTGCCATTGCCGTTGCCTAATAGCACGCTGACGGTGTTGTCATGGAAATTCGCGACTGCGAGATCCAGTTTGCCGTCACCGTTAAAGTCCCCAGCGGCCACCGAAGCAGGTTCGCTACCTACAGCTGAATCGATATGGCCCTGGAAAGTGGGGGGGGTTCCGCCGTTCCCCAACAGCACGCTGACGGTTCCCGTGGCGTAATTTGCTACCGCAAGGTCAGGAATTCCATCTCCGTTGAAGTCGCCCACCACGATGGAGTCGGGGTCCGTGTTAGTACCCGTGGAGATAAGAGAGGTCGGCGTTTGAAACGTACCGTTGCCGTTGCCCACCATGATCGAGACCCCTCCCGGCCCGCAGTTGGGGAAGACGGGGCAGTTGCTGATCGCCACCGCCAAGTCTAGGACGCCATCACCGTTGAAATCGGCGGCAGCAATTGCATATGGTTCTATGCCCGCGGCAGGATAGTCCTCCCGCGCCTGGAAGGCCTGACCGCCATCGTTCAGGATGACGCTAACGCTGTTTCCTCCAGAGTTGGCTACTACCAGGTCGAGGTTCCCGTCATTGTTGAAGTCTCCGGTAATCACCGAGTAGGGAATGTCACCCGTCCCTAAGTTGTCTTGTGCGGAAAATGTGCCGTCGCCATTTCCCCACAACACGCTCACGGTGTTGCCATTCCCTGAAGACACAGCCAGATCAAGCGTGCCGTTTCCATCGAAGTCTCCAACCGCCACGGCCGTGGGAAACAAAGCCGTCGGGTAATCCACGTGGGTCTGGAATCCGCCATTTCCTTTGCCCAGCAATATGCTGACGGTGTTTCCCATCTCATCCGCAACTGCAATGTCGAGATAGCCGTCTCCGTTGAAGTCCCCCAGTGCGACCCAGATCGGTGTGTTTCCTGTTCCGACCTGCGTTTGTCCCTGAAATGTGCCATCGCCGTTGCCCATCAAAATGCTTACGACATCGTTGTTGTTGTTGTTGGCAACCGCCAAGTCAAGGACGCCGCTACCGGTGAAGTCGCCCACAGCGACTGAAGTCGGATTCACCCCGGTTCGGTAAGTGACCATGGTCTGAAAGGTCCCATCGCCATTGCCGAGCAGCACGCCGACGGTGTTGTCATCGGAGTTGGTCACTACGAGGTCGAGGTTGCCGCTGCTGCTAAAGTTGCCGACGGCAACTCCTATCGGTTTAGTTCCGGCCTTGTAAACCGTTTGTGTCTGGAAGGAGCCATCGCCATTGCCGAGAAGGATGCTGACCGTGTTGTCGAGCGAGTTGGTGACTACCAAGTCGTAGGGTTGTCCGCTGCCTCTAAATTGTCCGACGGCAATACCCTTGGGTGTACTCCCAACTGCGTAGTCCACTTTGGGTGCGAACGTCCCGTCGCCGTTGCCTAACAGCACGCTAACCGTGTTACTGCTAGAGTTGGCCACCGCGAGGTCGAGTTTCCCATCGCCGTTGAAGTCTCCAGTGGCCACGGCTTGAGGATTGGTGCCTGTTGCGTACTGAGGCGCCTCGAGAAATTGCGCCGCCTGGGCGAGTGTCATCCCCACTGACCCAAATAATAAATAGAGTGCAAGTCCCACGAACCTATGCCGCAACATGGAGTCTCCTCGATCGTCGAATTTTGATGTCCAACCTGTCTCTACCCAGCCATGGGCGGGCGTTCTGAGCGGTGGGGTCCAGTTCCTTGCGCTTCAAGTTCGGACTCCGACACTGCCAATTCCGAGGTGCCGGCGAAACTGATTATTGCGACGAACGCAGGCACACGTCGCACTACTGCCATGGCACAAGTACCGAGGGGGAGAAATGAGGGGGAGTTGCCTTGGGGGGCCGCGAGGGGGGACTCATGCGGCCACGACGGGGTAACTTACCTTGCCGTTATCTTACCGTTCAATCACCCATTTGGGTTAACCGTAAAGGGTTAGCCTGTTAAGACCACACAGAACCGGAGGTCCAAGTCGAACTTGTACCTCCGGCGCAGGCCCGGAGAGTCGATTGGGGGAGGGCCTGAGACCTCAATTTCCCGCGCCATTAGCACCTTTTGCAGGAGCGGCGAGTTGCTGCTCCACGATTTGGCGCAAACTGGCGTAATCCAATGCCCCACTCAGGTAGTGCCCGTTCACAAAGAAGCTGGGCGTACCGTTGATGCCAAGGTGCTCACCTTCCTTGCGATCTTGTTCGACGGCGTTGGCCTGCTCTCCGGAGTCCAGACACTTATCGAACTCTACTGAATCCAGCTGCAAAGCGCGGGCCTGCGCTTTGAGCTGATCGACGTCGAGTTCCTTGCTGTGATACAGCTCGTCGTGAAATTGCCAGAACTTGTTCTGCTTGCTGGCACAGCGGGATGCCTCGGCCGCCTTTTCAGCACGTGCGTGCATCGGCAGCGGGAAATCCCGGTACGTGAACGCGACCTTGTCGCCATAATCAGCGACCAGTTTCTTCACATCCGCTGCCACTTTCTGGCAATAGGGGCACTCGTAGTCGGCAAACTCGACCAACTTCACCGGCGCTTTCTCCGGCCCAAGCGTCAGAGCATTCTGTGCGTTCTGTGTGTCGAGGTTCGCGCGCGGCGGAGCCAGAGCGATGTAGACCTCGGTTTCGGCGCGCAACTTCCTCACATATTCCAGTCGCGCTTTGGCGGTGCGCAACTGCCTGATTTTTTCAAGAATTTTGTCGCGAACGGCCTCGTAGGGTTGGTTGGTCTCTACGCCTTCGTAGTACACCTTCATCTGATCTTCCGTGGGGTCCGTCACCTTCGAATTAATTTCCCGGTCAACCAACTGCTCAACAGTGAGGTGTTCGCTCTTTGCTTTCTGTTCAATCAACTTTTTATCGATAAGGTCATTCAGTGCTTTGATCTCGGCCTGGTAGTACTGATAATGCGCCGTCAGCAGTTTTGCCGATTCCTCCTGCTCCAGTTCAGACATCGTGACCTGGACCCCGCCAACATTGGCTACCACGCTGGAGTCATTCTGGGCAGCAAGGCGTAAGCCCGGCAGCACCAGCGCGGCACACAATCCCAACTTCAGAGCTCTTCCTGAAACTGACATGAGATCCCCCAATCCCATTTTACTTCGTGGCTGGTTTTATGATTGAGCACTGGGTGGAACTCGCACGAGTCCCACCCTGCTCAGGTTAAGTGG
>JASHPH010000400.1 GCA_030038255.1 Candidatus Sulfotelmatobacter sp.
CAGTAATTCGTATGCATGGGTGAAGCCGGCCGATATTGCACCTACTGGCCCGGCATCTGCCTTTATCGAGTTCGGCTACGGTGGGGCTGTATTGTTCTGGCTGATCGCGCGCGGCATGAAATTTCTTTGGGTTCGCGGATCCGTTGTCAGCGACCCCTTTGGTGCCTACCTTTACGCTCTTCTTATCAGCGCCGCGATGGCGGCGATGGTAGCCGACGTCGAAGGCGGCCCGCTGGCCGTTGCCGTACAGTATTTTGCCCTGCCGGTGGCATGTCTGCATTTCATTCGAATACCCGCGCGCCTGCCTTCGGAAAGACTCGGATTCATTACCCGGCGGGCGGCGGTGATGGCTGCTCACCGGCGAATTCAGGCTGATCGGAAACAAACTGCCACGGGAAGGCGCGCTTTCGGGAAAGCGGATGTCAGGCTGCCGTTAGCCTGACAGACCAACCTTTTTAATTGAGACCGCCCAAATACATCGTGGCTCAGGTGGGCGCCCGGAGAGGTTACGCCGTCCCGTCGATACTTGCCTCGGCCGGCATGCTTTCCAGATTCCACACAGATATCTGTGGAAATGTCGGCCTGGGGCGGTTGTTTGCGGCGGCAGGTGGCTTATCGACATCGTTGGCCCGCCTCCGTCAGCGTTGTGTCCCCCCGGATGTCGCACCGCTCACCCGGACGCGGCCAATTCGTACGGTTTTCCGGGAGTTCCGGAGAAGGTCGGGGCCAGTGCAGCCAGTTGATGAATGCCGCCACGACATGGACTGGCAGTGCGCGCTCGGCCTTGCTATGGCTCGGGAAGAGATGGGAGAGGCGACACACCTCTTCTCGATGTTCGGCGAATTTCCAACGCTTTTGATGGCGGCAAAAGCGCGGGGCCTTCGGATTGTATCTGAAGTCTACCTCCTGCTCGAGACTGACAGGATTATGGCGCGCGAGCGGAAACAGTTTCCGGCCTGGGAACCCGAGTCGTCCAGGTACGACAGCCTCGGAGAAGAGTCGCTGAGCGCGAGAGTGATGCTGTCCCACAGTGACCTTCTCATTTGCCCGTCAGCCGCCGTTCGCACTGACTTAATCGTCAACCGCGGCGTGCGTCCGGAGGCCTCGGTCGTGGTGCCGTACGGAGTAGCAAGTCGCTGGCTTAGCCTGAAGCCCGCTCCAAAGCGCGGCCGCGTGTTGTTCGCGGGGGCCGCCCAGTTGCGCAAGGGCATACATTATCTCGCGATGGCGGGGCAACGGCTTATGCCGCGGATTCCGGGTCTTGAAATTCGCGTTGCCGGCAATGTCAGCCCAGGCGTGGCGCGGCAACCCGCGTGCAGCAGTCTGACATTCCTTGGCCGGATTCCGCGAAATCAGATGCAGGATGAGTTTCGGACGGCGGACCTTTTCGTCCTGCCCTCGCTGGCTGAGGGCTCCGCTGAAGTCACGTACGAAGCGCTGGCTGCGGGTGTACCGGTAATCACGACGGAATCTGCAGGATCTGTGATCAGGGATGGAGTGGAGGGCCGCATAGTCCCTGAACGCGATCCTCAGGCATTGGCCTCAGCTATCGAAGAATTGACCGAAGACCGGGCTAAGCGTGACCGCATGGCAGTCGCCGCGCGGGAGCGAGCGAGAGGTTTTACGTGGGAACAGTATGGGCAGCGCCTGCTGCTCGCATTAGACCGCTTTCACCGCGCTCCTGAGTGCCCGGCCTCCGCAGAGTCTGATTTACCGGAAATTCTTAGTCCGACGCGCATGGAGCAGGAACTCACGTGAGAATCCTCCACATCGTTCCAGGAGCCCCTTACGGCGGAATGCAGTGGCTTGTGTCGGACTTAGCATCTGAACAGACCCGGCAGGGGATGGACGTGCGGGTGTTGGTTATTTATGACAGCCCGGCGCTTCTCGCGGAAATGGACGCCAACGGCGTCCGTTGTCATACCGTGGCCGGTCGCAGGCCGTCACTCAGAGCATTGATGCGATATCGTTCACTGATTCGCGAAATGGCTCCGGATCTGGTCCATCTTCACGGAGGGTTGCTTTGGTCCAACCTCCTGGGCCTCTCTGACAAGCGATGTCCGTGGCTGTTTCATGCTCATTCGTACCCACCCGACAGCACTGAGATTCGGACCCGTTTGCTGAAGTTCACAAATTCGCGACTGACGGATGCAATTGTGGGCGTAAGCAGATCTGTCTCCGACGCCTTTAGACAGGGCAATCGCACCGGCGTGCCTGTCTTCACTGTTTACAACGGTGTCAGGATGCCGGAAAACCCGGAATTCCTGAGTGTGAGGCGCCGCAAAGGCTGCACTTTCGGAATGGCTACTCGCTTCGCGGCTGACAAAGGCGTACTTGAATTCGTGGAGGTCGCCTCGGAAATTGCGCGAAGATTGCCTGAGGCGAGCTTCGCATTGGCCGGTGAAGGCCCGCTGCTGGAGGAGGCTCGACTGCGTGCGGCAGGCCGCGGACTGGCCGGCAGATTCAGATTCCCCGGCTTTATTCGGGATGTCAATCAGTTCTGGGCTGACCTGGACGTCTGTATTTTTACCGCGCCCCGGGAAGCGTTTGGAATCAGGCTGATTGAACCGATGCTGCTCGGAATACCGGTCGTAGCATACCTGACGGGAGCCGGATCAGATGAGCTTATTCGCGATGGTGAAAATGCATTAACGGCCCCCTGGGGGAATCCCATGGCCCTCGCCGACGTGGCTGTAAGGATGGCGACAGATACAACAGCCGCGCTCGCGCTGGCCAGTCGGGCCCAACACTTTGCACAGGAAACGTTTTCGATCACGGGAATGGCCCGAAAGATCACTTCTGTTTACGAGCGCCTCCGGGTTACACCCCTCAGTTCCAACTGACACCCTGTGGCGGTTGTCACCTGTATGAATCTCATCCGGAATGCCGCAAGTCTCCTGGGGCGCCCCGGCATGTGGGCGCCATACGCCACCTGGGTATCGGCGCGCATGACCGGACACACCCCAATATTGACATTGCCCGCCGGTGCGTGCTTAGTCCAGCCTGAATCGTTCTCGCAGTTCTGGTCGGCCAGATTCGGTTTAGGTCACGCCGAATTTGAGCTGCTCAGGCGTGTCTGTAAGCCAGGCACGACGTTGCTCGATATCGGGGCGAACATTGGAGCATTCACAACCGTCATGGGAA
>JASHPH010000401.1 GCA_030038255.1 Candidatus Sulfotelmatobacter sp.
CATCGGCAACAACCCCTGTCCGTGACGGCTGAAAAACTCCGCTAATCTCCTGGTGTTGGTTTGTCCTTTGGCACTGAGAGTGTGATAGCTTCGTCGCAAGGCGGTTCTCCTTTCGCTGAGAAAGTTTTCCAACCCGACTCTACCAAGAGTCGGGTCGAGAACCGCCCCCAACCTCTAACTAGGAATGGGCCACCGTCCTTGCTCGCCAGCGGTATCCCATTGTCCCGCAGCTCGCGCCCATTTTCATGCTTCGTTGTGACCGGATTCCGGTCATGCTCACCTGTTAGGATCAATGTGCCTTGCCCGCGAATACTGACTGCCAGCCCGCTCCCGCTTCCGGTTGCGGTGGCAGAACCACCCGGACCGTAAACAGACGCGTAGATCGATCCCCAGGAGGCCGAGCCCCCGCGTGTAACTGAGTATTCGCCTTTTAGTTTCTCGCCCGACGGCATCGTCGCTGTTGCGGGTCCGTGGTCCCCATGCCAGCGGCTGTATTTGACTATGGTTATCCCCCCGTCGCTAAGGTTATAGATATGGCCAGTGCCTGCGAACACAGGGGCGGAACACAAGAGCAGGATAAAACGAAGGTGGCGCATAACCACAGAATTCTGCGTCTGTTTGCGTCGGCGATGCAAGCGTTATTTTGTATCAGGTTTGGGCAGGGCACGTGCCGTCCCTTCGGGACTCGGCTCTGATAGTTCGACTCCTTCCCCGGCACTGCCGTGCCGGGCTTTCACATATCGCCGCTGCACGGCTGAGCACTGGCAGATTCTCATCTGCTGATTGTGGGCGAGGAATTTTTGGGCGGCACTCTGGAAACTTCGCACTTCCCTTAAACTTGTTATGAAGTACCTCCTTTAGCAAAGGACAAGATGGAGAATTCCGGTAGAGGACGGCTGGTGATTCTCAGCGGGCCGTCGTGTGTCGGCAAAACTCCGCTTTATAAGTCGCTCGCCAAGTTTCATCCCGAGTTGCACCAGCGGTTGCGTAGGCTGGTGATGTGGAATAGCCGGCGTCCGCGGCCGGGTGAAGTGGATGGCGTGGACTATCACTTCCGCACACGAATTCAGATTGAGTCCCTGCGTTCCGATAGTCGGTATGCGTTGATTGAAGTGCGCACGGACCTGCAGGCGCTGGATGTGGAAGAGCTCGAATCTCTGCTGGCGCGTGGCGACGTTTTCTTCGAGGGCAGCCCGTTTGTGGGATGCGCGCTGCAGGAGCATCCGCAGCTGGCGAAGACGAACAAGCTCAGCATTTTTGTGTCGCCGCTTTCGAGGGAAGAGATCGTTTACCTGAATGCGCCGGAGCGAAATGTCTCACTGCCCGACATGGTGACCGACATTATGCGGCGCAAGCTGTTGCGGCGCACGCGGCGGCAGAAACAGGAGCTCTCGGCCAAGGATCTGGAAGACATTGAGACGCGCGCCGGGAGCGCCTATCGCGAGATGAAACAGGCGTGGCGTTTTCAGCATGTGATTCCGAATCACGATGGCGAGGACAGCGACAACTGGGAGGCGTTTTATTACCCGATCGGGGATGCGCGAAAAGCGGTGGACGCACTGGCCGCGTTGCTGAGGGGCGAAGTGGCGGCCAGCGTGGAGAAGTGGGAGGAGGGGTTGTTGGCGTGACTAGGATGTGAGTTGCACCAGCGGATGGCCGCCAAGCATCCGGGTGAGAGCGCGCCGCACGCGCGGGTCGCCCCTAGATTGTCTCCCCTTTTGGTTTGGTAGCTCGCATAAGGCTGAGAGCGAGCAGCGTGTGAAAGACGCGGTCGGCCATGTTTCGGTTGAATACATTCGAGGCAAGCAGCCCGTGCGCGATGTCGTTTCTGAGGTTCAAGCCTCTCTTGTCCACGTACACCACCTCCAAGTACCGCCACAGGTCCTCCGTCAGTGCAGACCGCATCAGCTCGTCGCGGAGAATTTCGTTCAGATTCTTGCAGTCCATTACGCCCGGCGAGGTCCTGACGGTCTTGAGCGTAGGACGGCCGAGGTACCCCAGAAAATTCCGCAATATGGCCGCGGTCTGCGGGACTAACACGTGGATCCCTTGATGAAGTCCTCCTGCGCGTACGCGACAAGGCCCTCGCGGAGCAATCCGTCCCGGTGTCCGACGAACAGCGGTGACTGGCACAAAAAGTCGAGAATGTTGTCAGTCGTGGGAGAATATCGCTCCCTAAGCTTCAAAAGCGTATGCGCTAGAAATGGTTGATAGAAACCGACTGTTTCGGCCAGTTGCTTGTGCAACCTGCCGTCCGGATCCTCGTCCAGCGAATTGATCCTTGCGGTTGTGTGGCCATCTTTGGCGACGACGTCGATTGGGATCATGCTGAGTAGCGGGGCATCGGTGCGCAATCGCTCGAGAAGTTCCCTGGCGTGATTGGCCTTCGGAATAAAATAGCCGGCAATTTTTCCGAGGGCGGAATTCAGGTCGTCGCGCCCGATAAGCTTCTCAACGAGGGCTTCGAGCTCCTCTTGCTTCACCTCGACCTTAACCGAATACTGCCTGAGGTCCTGACTTATGTTCTTCCCTTTTTCAGCTGCCATTAACTGCAGTTGCTCTGCCTCGGACTTCAGCCCTTCCTGCTCGTAGTGCTCAATGACAGGCTGCAACCAGGCCATCGCAGCATCGGGCTAGCCTGCCCGGCCATATAGCGAAACGCATCGCCGTACGCCTTGATGACGCGCTCTACATTTGTCTTATCGTTGCGGCGATGGTAGTGGCGAGCGAGTCTCTGCGCGGCTGCTTCGGCGGCCCAAGGGTCGAGCGTCGGATGAACGCCGCAATCCGTGGCGGTTGTGTCCGATGCCTTTGACAACATTGTTTCGAGGTTCCCGATGATGCGAGACTCCTGTTCCGGGGTGACGAATTTTTCTCCGTACAGGTTGTCGAAGAGAAAAAGCCAGGTGCCCGCGAACTCCAGTTTTGCAACGCGATCGTAAAACACGAACATGAATTCCACGATGCGCGTAATGCGGTCGGCGTCGTTAACTAAGCGAGACAGGTCCAGCGCACGCCCCAGCCACTGGATGCCGAAAATCTCCATCGGATACAGGCCACGGTCGGCGGCCTCGACATAGGAATCTGCTGCCAGCCGAGCGTACTCGGCGTCGGTTTTTTGCCCTGTGATCGCGCTCCCGAGGTCCCAGACTAGGTCGGAATATCTGGCACGCATCACGGGATTCGTGCAGGTCTTCGCTCGCTGCTCCCAATGCGCAACCGTTTCCGCATCCAGCGCCTTTATGTCCGGTTGAAAATGCTCGGTTCCGTTCTGTTCCTTCCACGACGCCATGGGGGCGAAGTACGTGCCCCAGACATTTTCTCTGCCGCGGCCCTCCAAGAAAAGAAAGGCTGACCATTCAGACAAAAATCCCTTCCAATCCTCGTCGCCTTGGTCGCCTTGTCCGCTCCATGCAGCACGCAGGGCATCAGCGACTTCTACCTCCATGAACGGCTCAGTGCGAAGCTCGAAACGCGAAATGACGCTTTGGACCCAATCTGGAATCTTCATTCGACCCTCACTCAGATCAGTTATTATATTCGCTTTTTGTTTGCCGTAAAGTGGAGTGGTGGGCTGACTTCCGCACTAATCCACGTGTTCGCCTTCGGTGAAGCCGGGTTCGGCGGGCGAGAGGACGTCGCGTTCGCCGGCCATCCAGACGTAGAGCGTGGGCAGGAGGAAGATGCTGAGCACGAGATCGGAGATCAGGCCGCCGACGATCACGATGGCGAATGGGCGCTGCGAGTCCGAGCCGATAGCATGCGACATGGCGGCGGGAAGAAGCCCGAGGGTCGCGACCAGCATGGTCATCATGATGGGGCGAAGGCGAAGGACGGCGCCTTCGACCGCGGCGTCTTCGATGGAGTAACGCCGCACGCGCAGCTGATTGATGTACTCGAGCATGATGACGCCGGTTTGGACGGACACGCCGAACAGTGCAAGGAAGCCGACACCCGAAGAAACGCTGAAGTTCGTTCCTGTAATCAGAAGGGCAAGCAGGCCGCCGATGCGCACCATGGCCACATTGGCCATGATCAGCAGCGCCCATTTGAATGACTTGAACATCGTATAAAGGATGATGATGAAGATGATGAGAATCGTAATTGGGCAGGACGATGAGTAGGCGCTCGTCGGCTCGCTTCTTGCTCGAATACTCTCCCACCCAGTCGACGTGGTAACCGGTCGGAAGCTTGACCTGCCGGCTGACCTTGTCCATCGCTTCCTCGACGGCGCCGCCGAGGAAGCGCCCGCGGACGCTGTACTTGATAGCGACGTAGCGCTGGTTGCCTTCGCGGTGGATTTCCGAACCGCCGTCGACGAGTTGGGTCTTACAGAGTTGCGCGAGAGAAACGCGCTCGCCCTGATAGGCGCCGGATACGTCGTTGCTGCGGACGCGGACCAGGACCTGGCCCTTCTCCACGGTATCGCCGAGGCGCCACTACGCAGGTTAAAGAGCAGAGTGCGCTCGAGATCGGCCTTTTGCGCTCGGCCGGAGTGCCGGGCCGAACGGAACACTTCATGAAAATTCCCACTTCTCGCGCACAAAACGCGCGAGAAATGGGGCATCCCTACGCTGGCGCCCTAGGGCCCGACGGTGACCTGCAGGCGTCCCGGTGTCTGCAGCCGCTCGCGGTAGATCAGGTTTTTCTCGGCGACTTCTCCCACTACGTCGACATGCACCATGTAGCTTCCGCGCGGCAGGGTATCGCCGAAAGGCAGTTCTTGCTCAGTAGCGCCGTGGGGTAGGGAAAAGTGCTGGTATCCGATCGCCGTGGCGCGTCCGTTCGCGGCAATTGCCAGCACAAAGAAAGTCAGATCGATGTCGTCGGGCGTGGTGTTGGAAACCTCGACGCTGCCTTCGATGCGGTTGCCGTCAACGCGCGCGGGATTTTTCCAGTTGAGATTGAAGGCGGAGCGGACTCGAACCAGAAATTGCCGCTGCACGGATTGGCGGGGGCTGCCGCTATCGGTGACGGAGAGGGTGAAGCGGTATTCGCCGCCGCGCTCGGGCTCGCCGTGCAAAAATCCGTCGGGTTCGAGTCTGAGTCCGGGAGGCAGCGCTCCGGCTTCGCGCTGCCAGCGCAGTGGGCCAATGCCGCCGTGGGCAGTGAATCGGATCTGATAATTCCGCCTGGGGAAAGCGTCGGGGAGGTTGGGATCGGTTTCAATGACGAGGGCGTTTTCGTCAGATGCTCGCGATGTGGTCTTGTCTTGCGAGGGCTGTTGTCCGGCTGCGTGAAGGAAGATCGGTTGATAACCTGCCAGGTGGAAGCCCCCGATCAGGAGCGAGACAGAGGCCGTCAGGATCAGCCGCCGCAGCGATTGAGACCAACTCATTACGCTATCTCCGCCAAAATCCGAGTGAGGCTTGACGTGGCTCGGATGAATCAAGCAACTGCCCCAAAGAACGATCCGGGAGGCAGGCCTTGCCGACTAGATTCTTCTATTTCTTCTATCATGTCTGGCATCTGTGCGCCCGCGGGGGTACTTCGAGAGGGCGGGCCTGTGGGGAATTTATGACGAAGGACAATGGACTGGTTCAGGTTCGGAGCAGGCATTCTGTTGAAGACACGGTCGGCAAATTGAAGGCGGCGTTCGTGGAGAAGGGGATGCAGGTGTTCACGGTGATCGATCACAGCGGCGAGGCGGAAAAAGTCGGGCTAAAGATGAGGCCCACCAAAGTCGTGATCTTTGGCAGCCCAAAAGGCGGAACGCCGCTGATGGTAGCGGCTCCAAGCTCGGCGATTGACCTGCCGCTGAAGGCGCTGGTGGCTGAGAACGCCGAAGGCGAGGTCTGGGTGACGTATAACAGTCCCGATTACCTGCAGCAACGGCACGGCGTGCCGGCCGAGTTGATCAAGAATCTGACCGGGGCCGGAGGCCTGATCGCCAAAGCTGTGGAATAATGCAGGCGGCAAAGGGAGGGTCCGTGGCGGACACAGCAAATTCCAACGCCGGCTCCAATCTCAATCGGGCGCGCGATCATCTGGCGAATGAGCGCACATTTCTGGCCTGGGTGCGGACGGGAGCGGCGATCGTGGTGTTCGGGTTCGCCATCGGGCGGTTCTCGATCGCCATGCGGCAACTGGCCGCTTTTGGCGGGCATCCTGTGCGCACGCTCGGTTTTTCGGTCTGGATGGGCGCCGGCTCGATCGTGGCCGGCGTGCTGCTCGTGGTGGCGGGGCAGGTGCGGTATCGCAAGACGCGGGCGCAGTTGGATTCGGGCAACTTTGAGCCGGCGGGATTCGCGGTGGATCTGGTGACGATCCTGACGGTGGTGTTTGGGTTGCTGCTGGCGGGGTATTTGATTTACACGGAGAGGAGTTTGGGTTGAGGCAGGTGTGGACAGTGGAGCCCCACTTGACCTGACTGGATCCCTTCGATTTCGCTCAAGGCAGGCTCCGAAACGGTCCCCAGAAAAGCAGGTTCCTTGCGGCTTTGCCGCTCGGAATGACAAAACAAATAGGACTTATGCCTCGGTCGGAATGACAAGATTTGTTGTGGCGTGGGAATAAGAGTTTGTTATGGCGAACGATCAGGAAAAAGAGGCGGCGGCGCGGGCCGGCCTACAGTTCATAAGAGATGGAATGGTGGTCGGGCTGGGGACAGGTTCGACCGCGGCGTATTTCATCCAGCTGCTGGGAGAAAAGGTTAAGAACGGGTTGCGCGTGCGGGGAATTCCGACCTCGGTGCGGTCGCGGGATCTGGCACTCAGTTTGGGGATTCCTCTGACGACGCTCGACGAGTGCCAGGACATTGCGGTCACCGTAGATGGGGCGGATGAGTTCGATCCGCAATTGCGGCTGATCAAGGGCGGCGGCGGGGCGTTGCTGCGGGAGAAGATTGTTGCGTCGGCGACGCGGCAGGTGGTGATCGTGGCTGATGCGTCCAAACAGGTTCCGGTGCTGGGGAAATTTCCGTTGCCCGTGGAGGTGATCGGGTTCGCGCAGGCGCTGGTGGCGAAGCGGATCGCGGCTCTGGGAGCGGAGGTGAAGCTACGAACTGGAACCGACGGCAGGCCTTTCGTCACGGATGAGCAAAACCACATTCTGGACTGTCACTTTGGCCAGATTCGTGATGCCGACGCATTAGCTCGGCAGTTGAGTGACATGCCGGGGGTGGTCGAGCATGGGCTATTCATCGGGCTGGCGAGCGTGGTGCTGGTTGCCCGCGGGAGTGAGGTCGTGGAGCTGCGGAGGTAGAGGGTTCGACCGCGACTCGGCGTTTTCAATCGATACCGGGCGTGGCTGATAGGGAAGCGAGCCAAACGCGCGCCCTTCGGTCGCTTCGCTCCCTCAGGGCAGGCTCCCGAGAGTTCACGCGGCTCGCTCAGTTCCTTCGCTGCGCAGGCTTTATTAAATGAAAGCCGGCTTGCTCAGGATGACAACACCACGACCGAGAGGGTTTTGAATTGGCTGCAGGAACTCAGGCACAGAATGAGATGTGGCCATCGCGCCGGCGGATGCCGCGCTTCGAGATGCAGGCACCGCTGGACGTGACTGTGCTTCGCTCCGGGATTCCGGATACCGTGCCGGGACGCACGGTCAACCTGAACGAGCGCGGGATCGCCGCCGTGATGGCGGGCGAACTGACGGCGGGCGAGACGGTGGGGGTTGAACTGCAACTGCCCTCGATGGCCGATCCGCTGCGGGCTCGGGCCCTGGTGAAATATCAGGACAAGTTGCGCTGCGGAATGGAGTTTGTCGGGTTCACGGAGGAACAGCAGGCAGCGATTCGAGATTGGGCCAAGGCGGCTAAATTGGAATCGGAAAAAGATGTGACCGAACAGCGTGAAGGAAAAGCAGCAGAAGCAAAAACACGGGAAGAGAGAACGTCGAGTACAAGAGCGATGAACGGACGAAAGCCAGACACGAAAAGCGGCGAAGCCGGTTCGGCTGAGAAACCAGTGCCGAAGGCTGCGAGTGAAGCGGCGCCCACGGAGGCTTCGTCCAGAAAATGGCTGACCGGGCCCTGGTCCATCATTCTGCTGCTGGTTGTGATCTGGGCGCTGATTGGGCTCGGAATCTTCTGGTGGAGATGGAACCGGTCGTGGGCTGAGCTGGAGTCTGGGCTGGACAACGAGAGTGCGGTGGCAACGGAGAAACCGCAGGCTCAGGTTTCAGCCGAGGTCATGGAACGCCTGGTCATTCATCGCGTGGAGCCGGTCTATCCCGCTGAAGCGCGGCGATCCAATCTGCAGGGCATCGTTGCCCTCGACATCGTCGTGGGACGGGACGGTTCCGTTGTGAGCATGCATGCATTGAATGGTCCCGACGTGCTGGCGCGGGCGGCCATGGATGCATTGCGCTGGTGGAAATTTGCGCCGTATCGCATCAACGGCGAACCGGCGGTGGTGGAGACCACGGTTGCGGTGGAGTTCAAGAGATAGGGCTGTCCTAACTCTAAGCGGTGTAGTGCCTGGCTCCCGAACAATTCTCAGCGAAGGTTGAAAATCATGCGGACTGCAAGCATGTTCAGCAAGATCGGCCGAATGATGGTCGGAGTGTTAATGGTAACGGCCACCTTGTTAGCGGCGGATTCGCCCGTTGCAAACTCGCCCGATGATCGGCAGATCACCGATCCGAAGTCTGTGGTCTCGAAGACGAATCCAGCAGCGGGACCGGTGCCGATTGCGCAGCTTTATTACACGCGGAGCACGTATCAGCCCGCCTGGTCGCCAGATGGGCGCGAAGTGGTCTTCACCACCAACCTGACAGGGAGGGCCAATCTATGGAAAATGTCGGCCGCAGGAGGATGGCCGATTCAGCTGCTGCAATCCGATGACCGGCAATCAGGTGCAGTCTGGTCTCCGGATGGAAAGTGGATCGTCTTCGAGCAGGATTTTGGTGGAGGCGAGCTTTATGATCTGTTCGCGGTTCCGAGCGACGGTGGCGAAGCGATCAACCTGACCAACACGCCCGACGTGTCGGAGACGAATGCGCACTGGTCTCCCGACGGCAGCACACTAGCAATTTCTTACCGGCCAAAGACTTCATCGACGACCGACATTGCACTGCTCGATTGGAATACGCGAAAAGTCCGCAAACTCACCGACGAGCAGACCAAAAACCGCGAGTGGGGCGTGGCGAGTTGGACCACTGACGGAAAAACGATCTATGCCAGCCGCTACAATGCTGGCTTCACCGACTCGGACGTATACCGGATCGACGTAGCGAGCGGAAAGCTCGAAAATCTAACGCCACACGAGGGCGACGTTCTCTACCTCGTTTTGTCGGTTTCTCCTGACGGCCGCACGCTGCTGATCACCTCGAACGAAAAGGGTGGGTACCAGAACGTTGCCTTATTGGACGTAGCCAGCAAGCAGCGGACCTGGGTGACGGATCTGAAGTGGGAGGCGGATGCGGGAGAGTTTTCTCCCGATGGCAAGAGTTTCACGTATCGCGTGAACGCGGACGGCCGCACTGATATCTACGTGGTAGACCGAAAGACCGGTCAGGCTTCCAAAGTTCCCTTTCCGGAGGGAATTAACTCGCCGGCCGGAAACCCGCGCGCCTATTCTCCTTCCGGCGATCGGCTGCTGGTTTCACATCAGAGCTCGACCGAGCCAGCGGATTTGTGGGTTTATGACGTCGCCAAGCGGCAGGCGCGGCAACTCACCTTTTCCGCGATTGCCAGCCTGAACCCGGCGCGTCTGCCTGCATCGCAGCTGGTGCACTACAAGACATTTGACGGCAAGACGATCAGCGCTTTCCTGTGGGTGCCGTTCAACCTGAAGCGAGACGGAACGAATCCGGGAATTGTGCTTCCGCATGGCGGTCCAACCGGGCAAACGACCGATAGTTTCAGCAAGACGGCTGCTGCCCTCGCGTCCCGGGGCTACGTCTGCATTGCACCGAATGTGCGCGGGTCAACCGGCTACGGCATGGAATTCCAGCGGGCGAACTACAAGGACCTTGGTGGCGGTGATTTGCAAGACGAGGTCTATGCAGCGCATTTCCTGGTCGCGACCGGCTACGTCGACGAGCACAAAATCGGTATTACTGGCGGCTCGTATGGCGGATACATGGCCATGATCGCGATCGGTAGAACGCCGGACGTTTGGGCAGCAGCGGTCGAACTGTTCGGCATTACGGATTGGCTGACGGAACAGGAGCACGAAGAGCCCGAGCTTCAGCAGTACGATCAATCGATCCTGGGAGACCCGGTGAAGGATCGCAAGTCGTATGAGGATGCGTCGCCCATCAAGTACTTCAAGGACGCGAAGGCCCCTTTGCTGATTCTGCAGGGTGCGAATGATATTCGCGATCCGAAGGAAGAAGCCGAACAGGCCGAGACGATTCTGAAAAAGGAAGGCAAGATTGTCGACGCCCACTACTATCCCGACGAAGGCCACGGATTCGCCAAGCGCGAGAATCAGATTGACGCGATGGAGCGAAGTGTCGCGTGGTTCGATCGCTATCTGAAAAGCAAGCAGCGAAGCGTGACTCCGCAGAGACTGAGAGCTCCCTCAGTTTCTTCTTTTCCGCAGGCCGTGCAACACAATCATGCCGCCGATGGCAAAGCAGAGGACCGCTCCCAAAGCGGCGACCTGCATCAGGTTGGGGCCCAGGCGGAGACGATCGGCGAAAACTGCGCCGACGGCGAAGACCAGTCCCAGCACATTCAACCACACTGGCGCGCGGACCGAAGTGCTCAGATCGTTGCGCAGTCGCAATTGCAGCAGCAGTGCTGCGAGTCCGATAGCGGCCACGACCACCAAAGCCAGTGGACTCAGAAAGGCAGCGCGGGTGGTGTAGATGACCACCAGGGCGAGAGCAAGCAGGAGCAGGCCGGCGGCAATGACGGTCCAGCGGCGCGCGGAAGGCGACTTGGAATCGGCGTCGGGCAAGGTTAAGTCCCAAGTTATACAGGCGGAGTGCAACGGTTTTCAAATGGAGGGGCGAAACTCAGGCGCGGGGCGAGGCTTGACTCATGCCGACGAGCCACTCGGCCTGGCGTGGGTCTCCGTTGTTGACGGCGTACAGCACGAGTTCGACGCGGCTGGAGATTCCGAGCTTTTCGAAGATGCGGAAGAGATATTTCTTGATGGTGTGTTCGCTGAGGCTGAGTTCGCGGGCGATCTGGCGATTGCCCAGGCCTTCGGCGACGAGAGCGAGCGCCTGGCGGCCATGGGGCATGAAGTAACGGTGTATTGCCGAACCTATTTCACGCCAGCTGTTTCGGAACATAACGGAATGCGTCTGGTACGCCTGCCAACCATCCGGTCCAAACACCTAGAGACTGTCGTGCATACCATGCTGAGCACGGTACACGCGATGACCCGTGGCTTTGATGTGGTTCACTATCACGCTCTGGGGCCTGCGCTGTTTTCCTTCCTTCCGCGGCTGTTTGGGATGAAAACCGCCGTGACGGTGCAGGGGCTCGACTGGCAGCGCAGAAAGTGGGGCCGGCTGGCTTCAGCTGTGTTGCGCGCGGGAGAACGTGCGTCGGTGCGATTTCCGAATGCCACCATGGTGGTGTCGCAAACTCTGCAGCAGCGATACCGCGAAGCCCACGGAATTGAGGCGTTCTACGTGCCGAACGGCGGCGTAACTCGGCAGTGGCGGGAGCCATGGAAGATTCTGGATTGGGGCCTCGAGCCCGGCAACTACGTTTTGTTCCTTGGCAGATTCTCGCCTGAGAAAGGATGCCATCTGCTTATCGAGGCCTTCGAGCGACTAAACACCGACGTGAAGCTCGTGATGGCAGGGGCATCAAGTTATTGCGATGCGTATAGCAAAGAACTGCGTACGCATGCTTCCGAGCGGATTCGCATGCTCGACTGGGTGTCCGGCGACACGCTCGATGAACTGGTAACGAACGCCATGATCTTCGTGTTGCCGTCGGATCTGGAAGGCCTGTCTTTGGCGCTGCTCGATGCCATGGCCGCCGGACTCTGCCTTTTGACCAGCGACGTTCCCGAAAACCGCGAAGTCGTGGACGGGGCGGGATACACGTTTCGGCGCGGCGACGCTGCAGATCTGGCCGATCGGCTGCGCTTCCTGATCGCGAATCCCGCGGTGCGCGAGGCGGCCGGACAGGCGGCGAGGCGGCGAATTCAAGAGCAGTATCACTGGGGCAAGATTGCCGCCGACATCGAACGAGCGTACTTCGACATCATAGGATGTCCGCAGGGGAAGCCAACCAAGAAACCGAGCGCTCGGGCTGCCGCCGCCAATGCAGGCATAGTTCCGGAACGTCGCACAGGATAAGCACCCCAAAGCCGCGTCGACTCGCCGCCAACGCAGGCCACAATCAGGCAATTCAACACCGGACGGGCCAAGCCCGTCCTTTTTGTTTCAGTCAATGGTTTTAATTACAATCAATTGCTCGTCTTGCGCCGCGCAGGGAAGGCGCCGAGCCGGCCACACTTCGCATGCGAAATACGATTGTCGTCACCGGCGGGGCCGGATTCATCGGATCCAATTTTATTCTGCAGTGCATGCAGCAGAAGACCGCCTCGATCATCAATCTGGACAAGCTGACCTACGCTGGAAACCTGCGCAATCTGGACAGCGTGTCGGAAGACCGGGAGTATGAGTTTGTCCGCGGCGACATCGCGGACCGGGC
>JASHPH010000402.1 GCA_030038255.1 Candidatus Sulfotelmatobacter sp.
AGAACGCCAAGCTCAAGGACCAGGTCTACCGCCTACAGTGCACCCCGAGGACCGCATGATCAGCAAGCGAAATGACCCGGACGCCCCCTGGCCGCACCCCTGCGACTGCATGTGCGGGGCGTGCCTCATCGTGCCGAGCAGCTACCGGCCAAAGCTCCCGGAGTTCCGAGCGAGCTTGTCGAACCTCCGGGACTCGCTCACGGCGTACGACACGACGCTGCAGAACAAAAATCACCTGAAGGGCATGCTCGCGGAAGTCCTGCACGTCGTGGACAAGATAATCGATGAAAAATAGGCCCATGAATTCGCGTTTTTCCCCGCAGATCCGGGAATTACTGGACGAGAGCATCCATCTTCGGATGAAAGTCTGGAATATTCAGGATCCAGTGGAGATGAAGAAGGCATTTTTCCTGAGCCAGCTGCTCGCCTTCGACGAAAATCTCTGCGTCGAGACCTGGCTTAAGCGATTTTCGGCCGTCGCGACCGACACCCTGCACGCAATTAAGGACCTGCAGACCTCCATGGAGAGTCTCTCGGCGGCAGTGGGCGATTTTCGGCTAGAATGCGGCCGTGGTGAAACGCCTTCTCCAGTGGATGGGGGTGACGGACCCCCCGCCGCCCCCTGAGCCCCTCCACCCGGTCTACCCGACGCCGGAGGCGTGCTCGAAGTGTGGGCACTCGCCCTGCGTCCTCGGTTTCGGCAGCTTCACGACCGGCAACATGTTCGGCTTCCAAGAGCACCACGCCATCGCCGGGGCCTATCGTCGCTGTCCCGAGTGTCAGCACGTCGAGCTGCGCGCCTTCGCCCGGAAGATTCTCGACGACTCCACCGAGACCTGCCGGAGGGCCAACGAGCACGAGGCACGCCTCCTGGCGCGGCGTCTGCTCTCTTCGTCGAGGGGCAAGACCCTCAAGGAGTACAAGAACGCGCAGGAGGCCTTCTTGCGCGCCTGCGACATCTGCCAGCTCGACTCGCAGAAGGTCCTCTCGGAGGAGAACCAGAAGCTCCTCGCCCGCTAGGTCCGAAAGAGCCTTCGAAGCCGAGCCCACCAAGACCGTTTGGGTTCCCACCGCGCCCACGGGCCGTTCTCCGCGTCCCCGAGGCGGCCCGTCATCCCCATGTCGTCCGTGAACCGGTACCGGATGGGCGTGAGACACTCGCAAAGCGGGCAGTAGCCCCATGCGTCCACGACGAAGATGCTCTCGAACGGGTGGTAGACCTCGCCCCGCATCTCCTCGTCCTCGAACTCCCGATCACATGAACACTTCCCCGTGAGCGTGTCCCATCGGGCTCCGTTCGGGAAGACCAAGGGGAGCTGCGAGGCCACGGTCGGGAGCGCTTGAAACTCCGAGGGGGTCAAGGCTTCTTCTCTTTGGGCGGGGGCTTGTTCTTCTCGCGCTCGGCCTTGAGCGTGTCGTAGAGCAGGACCCCGTCGTCGTAGGGGATGTTGAAAATGCGGCCGAAGGCCTGCGCGAGCGCGTTGATCTGCTTCTCTTCCTTCCGGTGGTCGAGGCTTTTCTCCGTGTAGAACTGCGTGCCGAGCTGCTTTCCGACCTTGGACTCCTTGCCCTTGCACTTGACCAGCCACGTCGCGTAGTCGATGTCGGTCACCTCGAATTCATTGCCGTGCGGAGACGTGAAGTTCATGCCGAGAGCCGCTCCCTTCGCTGCGCTTCGCCTACGAGCAGATCGTAGTATTCCATCACGGCGACCGGGAGGATGAAGTCGCCAAGCAGGCGTTCCATCTCGCGCTTCTCGACTTCAAGCTCATCCGGCGGCATCCGCCCCGTCCGCAGCCCGTAGTCGACGAGGCTGTGGGCGAAGCGCCGCTTGCTCGTGTCGTCCCAATTCACGGCGCATCCGCGATCTCGGCGAGACCGACGTGGAGCGTCCGAGGACCCGAACCGAACGGACCCCAGACCTTCAGCTCGGCCCACCCGCCTTCCACCTTCTGCACGGTGCCGTGCTTGCCCACATGCCCGTAGGACTCGCTCCAGTGGCTGGGAAGGATGACGACGAGGGCGCCGATGCGCGGCACCCATTCCACAGGCTCCTCGGGCGTCCGGTACGGGTTCACGGCGGCGACGGCGGCATGGGGTGGCACTTCGGGCACGCGAACCCGTTGCCGGGAGGGCCGCCCGGCCGGTCCCAGAAGCGAAGCTCCAAGAGCGTGCCGCACGACAAGCACCTCTGCGGTCCCGAGTCGAGCTTCAGGTTGCCGTCCTCGTCGATGTACTGCCGCAGCGTCTCACACGTCGCGCATTTGCAGTCTTTGGTCGGATGAACGATCCACATGGGTCACCCACAATCGTCGTGAGGTGTGAGGTCCGGCGAGGGCTTCGGAGTCTCCTCCGCATTCATCCTCGCCACGATCTCCGCTGCGAGCGCGGGTGTGTCGACCATTCCGATGCACACCTCGTCCTTGTACAGCGTCCGCCCGAGCTTCCTCCCCACGCGCCATCTTGCCACGGCCTACCTCCTCACTGCGTGATCTCGAAGTGCGCGCGCATCATCTGCGTGACGAGCGCCTGCACCACGCCTTCTTTGATGTCGGTCCTTTTCTCACCCGGGCGATAGCCTAAACCGCAGTGCGGGAGCGCGGTGTGCGAATGCGTGAGCGCCACCATCGGCAGCCGCCCCACGCAGTACACGTCGAGGATGTTCGGCATCCCGCTGTCCGAGTACATGTGCGCCGTCACCTTCGGCATCGTCCAGAGCCAGGAGTGATCGACGTAGCCGTACCGCCCGTCCTCGACCTCCAAGTTCAGCACGACTCCCACCGCGCGCGCCAGCTCGTGGCAGCGGATCTCGTCGTCGCCCTCCTCTTTGACGTAGGCCACGAGCTTCGTCGCCACCTCGAAGATCTCCAGCTCCCTCTCGGAAAAGATCGAGCACTCGGAGTAGCCCTTCATAGCTGCACCATCTTTTTCACGAGATCCGCCATCACCACGTACTGCTGACCGAGCTTTTCCACTTCCCCGAAAAAATCCTCTTCCTTCATCAGCCGAGCCAACTTCACCGCTGCCGATCGTCTCTCGTCTTCGGTCGTGCCCGGGTTGGTCGCGAGCGCCAACAGAGACTTCATCTTCGGGATCGAAAGCTGCTTGGCCTTAGTCGGTGCCGGGGTCGCCGGGGACTGGGGTGCTGACTTTCGGGTTGGGCGTGGTTTTGTCTGGGTTTGCGGCATCGGCGTTCGGGGGTGTGACCGTCCATCCGGCCCTCCGGAGGACGTCGGCAACGATATGGATGGGAGCTGCAACTTCGGCAGTTGAAGAAACAGGAGTACGTTCGTTAGAAGCCACACGAACGCGGATTTCGTCGACGTCCAGAAGGACTTCTTGCGTGAATCCATACGGGTCGCTCCCGCCCTTGCGCGCCCAGACGAGCGGTCGCTCTTCATCCTGATCCTGAATGATGTAGTGCCACTCGTCGCTCATAGGTCGGGCTTCTCTTTCTCGGGGAAGTCGAACGAGACGACGGACTTCGTGGCCCCGAGGAGCTTCCGGAACTCCGTTGCCATGCGAATGAGCGGCTCCAGCGGATCGCGTGTCTTGAAGTCGAGCTGAAGAACGGTCTTCGTCTTCGTCTCCAGCTCCACACCATCTCGCATGAGGTTGAACTGGAACGGGATCGTGACTCGGTAGGTCCCCAGCCCGGGAGACGCCTTCTTTCTCTTCTTCGGAGGCATCAGTGTCCTCCCCGCGGCGGGTCGGCGGCAGGTGCATCGACCGCCCAGAGGAGTGCTGTCTCCACGATGCGCTTGGCCTCTTCGGCGCTCCTTGCCGTGACCTCGAACGAGAGGTAGCCCCTCACTTGGTCCTCCCGGAAAGCCCTGCGGCTGGCGTCGCTGGCCGGGGCGAGAGCGTCCGGCCCCTCCGTCTGCTGGATGCGCACCGGAATCTCCACGGTGTAGCCGCGCCTCATGCGAGCCTCGCAGCCGTGCACATCTTGCACGTGCAGACGCACCCACCGGCGTGGTTGCACTCGTCCTTTTTGCAGTGCACGGGCTTCTCCCCGGCGAGCGTCTGCTTCACCAGCTCCGCGGCGGCCAGGTACATCCGGTGGCTCACGTCACTCGCCACGTACGGACTCGCAGCCCACTCCTTGGCGAGTTCGAGGACCTTCATCTCGCAGCGGAGCCGAATCGCGTCCGCGGTCTCTCGGAGCCGACCTCGCCGCTCGTTCTCCAGGGCCGCCAGAAGCCAGTTCACGAGCGCGACGAGTGCCCCCTTGCTTCTCTTGGCGGAAACCATTCTCATGGCCTCCCCGTACAGCTCGTGCTTGCCCGTCCGTGTGGGGAAGGCTGCCTTGATGGCCGCGTCCTCCGGCAGAGGTCGGTCCTCCCAGTCCTCGGTGGGCTCCGGTGGCGGCTGGAGGGAAGGTGCGCCCCCTTCTACTTTTTCATTGGAAGTTCCAAATTTTTTTTCGACCTCCTCTTTGGCGATCATCTGGATCGCTTCCCAGAGCGAGCCGTGGATCTGCAGCCCGACAGTCCCGTCCTCGAAGTCCGCGGGCTCGCCGACATGCTCGACCAGCTCGTTCAAGATGCCGGCCGGCCCGAGCGCCAGGATCTTCTCCCTGTCCTCCGGCGTCATGACTGCCACGTGCTCACGATCATGTGAGTCTTGGACCCGTTGACCATGACGTGCTTCCACAAGCCGGACCTGCCCTCGATGAGGACGGAGGGAGACAGCGTCACGCGCTTCGTCGGATTGTCCCGCACGAGGGCCTCGTACTGCTCCGGGGTCAGCTCCTTGAGGTCCATCTACGCCGACTCGTCGGACCGCAGGCGCGTGAAGACGATGAGGAACGTGTACTGGTTCTGCGGCACGATGGAGTGAAGCTCCCATTGCCGCGACGGGTCGGCGTCGAAGAAGTTGTTGATGGTCTTCTCC
>JASHPH010000403.1 GCA_030038255.1 Candidatus Sulfotelmatobacter sp.
TCTGCACACCGACGATTTCTGGCGCGACTATCGCGCGATGAGTGAGCGCGGAGTGAAATTTGTGCGGCAACCGCGCGAGGAAGAGTACGGAACGGTTGCCGTATTTGAGGATCTCTACGGAAATAAGTGGGACTTGCTGCAGCTGAAAGCTGACCGCTGAGAGCTGACAGCCGAGTTCAAATCGCCATCACGCCGACTTCTTTTTCCACTTCCACCGTGTCCACCATAACGATGGCGTCCCAGGGACAGCCGTCGAGGAAGCAGCCGTCGGGGCCTTTGCTGATGCACTTCTTGCATCCGATGCAGAGGATAGGATCGACCTGGATGCGGCCGAACGGCGGATGATCCTCATCGGGCACCCAGAACATACAGTCTTCGACCGGGCAGTATTCGACGCAAGCAGGCGAGCCGGCGCATCCGGTGCAGCATTCGGTGATGACGGCCAGTTCTTTCGGCTTCTTCTTGCGGGGCGTGGCGAGGCCCTTGGACTTCGGTTCAAACTTGAGCTCGTCAGGCACCATTCCGACGGCCTTGGTCGCTCCCGGTGCGGCAGGCATGGGTGCGTGCAATTATAACCCAGAATCCCGAATCACTGACGCGGTCCTGAGAGTTGCGTTCTCTTGAGCATTTCGGCTGATTCTGGCTTGAATACCGTCTTATCCTCGGCGAATCCGTGACAGAAAGCCTTGAGGTCCTTGCTTAATGCAGTTAGTGTCAGGGGACGTTCGGGGATAATCATTTTCGGGTCCTCAGGAACAGTCGACAACGTCACCTTTTTGGCCGAAATCGCCGCCCGCAACCCGTCCGCATCGATCGGGATGAGAGTTATCGTGTCCTTGGTGAAACTCGTCAGAAAGATCTGGTGCAGTGCGAGGCACGCTTCACATACATCATCTGGCCTTGAAGAGATATCGAGGAAGTAGTACGTGCCCAGTCTCACTAGTCGCGCCTGCTGTCGTATCTTCTGTGCTGGCTCGGGGCAGCCTTGTCCCTCATCCACCGATTGCAAATCGTATATGTCCTCGTTGGATGTGATGGTTACAGTTGTTACGCATTTAGCATCCGAAGCGGTCCACGCGCCGATGATACCCTTTTCGAAAACAATGTCTGGGTCCTTGGGCGTGACATCCTCGTACAGTGAATTGATCGATGCCACCGAGCAGCCTGCCAGGACGAGCGCCGTGGCAAGTCCAAGAAGGCCGCCGCAGATTTTGAAACACAGGCGAGAGGGAGTGAGACTGGAAAAAGCCATAAAAGTCCTCCTTCAAGCAGCGGCAGGTCGGACGAACGCGAAGGATCCCGCCCAAAATGATACTCCGCGGCGCTGGGAGTTCATCTCGCCTGCATATCCAACGGCTTCATTCTGCTATAGTGATCCGCAAACAAAGGAGCACCGACATGGCGGGAAAAAGTCTGAATCGCGTTCAGTTGATCGGCAATCTGGGCAAGGATCCCGAAATCAAATACACGCCGCAGGGCACGCCTGTGGCCAAGCTGACCATCGCCACCAACGAGCGCTTCAAAGACAAGTCCGGCGAATGGCAGGACCGCACCGAGTGGCACAACGTGGTGCTCTGGCAGCGGCTGGCCGAAATTGCCGGCGAATATCTGAAGAAGGGCGGCAAGGTCTACGTCGAGGGACGCCTGCAGACCCGCTCCTGGGACGACAAGCAGAGCGGCCAGAAAAAATACATGACCGAAGTCGTGGCCAGCGACCTGATCCTGCTCGGCGGACGCGGCGAAGGTGGCGGAGAGTATGCCGGCAGTTCGCGCGGCGCAGCTGCGGGCGGAAACAATTTTGACCAGCGCACCCCAGAGCCTGAGCCGGCCGGCGCCGGGCCCATCACGGACGAGGATATTCCCTTCTGACGCGCGCCTGGCGCGGCTGCAAAAGTGACGTCCCTACGGGACTCGGTTCCTCGAGCCCCTGTTTACCCCCAACTGTCGTGCCGGGCTTTCACATTCCGCCGCGCATGCGGCTGGAATGCGGCAGGTCGGACGCCCTTATGCAGAAACGAATCACGGACTCCGATCTCACGCGAGCTCCGCGCGCTACATTCCCGGCCCTTCCGGATATGCCGGCATATCCGGAGGCCGCGGCGGCAGCTTCTTCGGGTTGGCTTCGATCTGCTTCATGACTTCCTGAATCGCGCGCTCCAGCTGCGCGTCCTTGCCGCGCACTACATCGTCGGGGCGATTATCCACTTCAATGTCGGGCGCGACGCCGCGGTTCTCCACTACCCACTGGCTTTTCAAGTTGTAGTCCGCAAATTCGGGACGCGTGATGTATCCGCCGTCGATGAGCGGCATCAGACCGCGGATGCCCCGCACTCCGCCCCACGTGCGTTCACCGATGAGCGGACCGAGCTTGTAGACCTTCCAGAACTCGCTGAAGATGTCGCCGTCAGAGGCGGCGTACTGGTTGGTGATGCAAGCCATGTACCCGTGGAAAACGATCGGCGGGATCGTGCCGCTTTCGAAGTTCCGCGCAGAGGTCATGCCGACCAAGACCCGCCGCAGGCGTTCGAAGATGAGTTGGTCGACGAAGCCGCCGCCGTTGTAGCGCACGTCGATGATCATTCCCTGTTTGCGAATTTGCGGGAAGAACTGCTTGACAAAGGCGTTGAGGCCTGCGTCCCCCATGTCCGGGATGTAGATGTAGCCGACCAGACCGTGCGTAGCCGCATCGACTTTCTTGCGGTTGGTCTCGATCATGTTGAGTTCGCGCAGATCGCCCTCATCCGCGAGGGGCTTGACGGGAACGGTGCGAGCACCTTCTTCCGTGGGCTTCGAATTCACTGTGATCGCGGTGGTCGCATTGGCGGTGTTGACGAGAAGCTCGTCCGGAGTCTGTGGAGCTTTCAATGCGCGGCCGTTCACCGCCAGCAGGTAGTCGCCTTCCTTCACGTTGATGCCAGGCTCGGTGAGAGGCGAGCGCGTCCGCGGATTCCAGTTCTCCCCGGGATAAATTTTCTTGAAGCGGTACAGGCCGCTGGCCGCATCCAGTTCATAGTCGACGCCTAGCAGGCCGACATTTATGGGATGAAGATCGGGCTGGTCACCTCCGCCAACATAGGTATGCGAGTTGGAGAGCTCGCCGATCATCTCGCCCATGATGTACGTGAGGTCGTAGCGATTGGCGGCGTAGGGGACGAGCGCGGCGTACTTGTCGCGAACCGCATCCCAGTTGACGCCGTTCATGCTAGCTTCAAAGAAATAATCCCGTTCCTGCCGGTACACTTCGTTGAAAATCTGCTTCCATTCGGCGGGAGGGTCGATTTCCGTTCGCAGGTCGCTCAGATTGAGCGCGCCGTCGCCCACTTTCTTGGGGCTGGCGTCAGGCTTGGCATCGATGATGCCGTAGGTCTGCTTGGCCTGATAGAGAATCTTTGTGCCGTCGAACGACAGTGCCCACTTGTCGATTCCTTCGATCAGCGTCTTCTCCTTCCGTTCCTTCATGTCATAGGCATGGATCGCCGGTTCCTCGCCGGGCAGCGGGCCTGACAAACCCTGCACCGGTTGCGTGGAGTAGTAGAGAAAACCTTTCGCCGCGCTGATGCTCGGGATGACGGCCGGCGGAATGGGCAGCGCGGCGATGCGATTCTGAATGCCGTCGAGATCGATGCGGAAGTTTTTGGCAATGTCTTTCGCTTCCTTGGCGGCTTTTTCTTCCTTCTTTTCTTCAGGCTTCTTCTTCTCGTCTTCCTTTTTGGCTGTCTCTTTTCCCGGCTCGGAAGCTGCCGGCGCGGGCTCCTCGCGCTTGATCGCAGTTTCATCGCTCAGCGCGGGAAACGGTGAAGGCGCGTCGGCGCGCAGCGTCACCAGATAAACCCGCGTGGTTTTGGGATTGGCAAATTCAAAATCGATATTGCCTAGAACCTCGTTGAAATCGCGGTCGGAATTGAAATAGAGATAGTTGCCTTCGGGATCGAACACCGGGGCGCTGCTATTGGCGAGATCAGTGGTCACGGCGGTGATCTTCTTGTCGACCGTCGAGTAGAGATAGACAACGCTGAGTCCGCTTTCCAGTTGCTTGTCGTAGGCGAGCCACTTGCTGTCCGGCGACCAGGAATAGTTTGTGATCTCGTTGAACTTGCCGCGGTCGACTTCCACCGGCTTCTTTTCGTTGATGTCGGTGTACCACAGGCGCAGGTCCTTGTCGGACCAGGCCAGGCGCTTGCTGTCGGGAGACCACGCAGGCGGAAACTTGAATCCCTTGTAGCCGCTGGTGATCTGCTGCTCTTTGTCTTTGCCGCGCTCTTTTTCTAGCGCCGCTTCTTTGGCGGCAGCTTCTTTGTCTTTCTCCTTGTCCTTCTCGCCGCTTACCTTGCCCAGCTCCACATTGCCCATGCCGTCCTGCGGCGTGATGTAGATTTCGTCCTCGCCCGTGCGGTCGGAGACAAAGGCAATCCAGCGCCCGTCCGGAGACCAGGAAACTTTTTGCTCGCGGATGCCGGGGGTGCGCGTGAGATTGCGCGTGGGGCCGTCCTTCGCCGGCACGGTGAAGACATCGCCGCGGGCGGCAAAGACGGCGCGCTTCCCGTCAGGGGCGATATCGAAATCAGTAATCTGCTTGGTCACGCTGTCCCAGTGCTTCATGATCAGGTTGCGCTCGCCGGGCAGCGTAATCGTAAGCTTCGTGGATTGGTGCGTGTTCAAATCCAGAAGATAAAGATAGCCGCCGTTTTCGAAAATGATGGCGGTATCGCCCAAGCTGGGCCACATGACGTCGAAATCCGTGAAGTGCGTGACCTGCTCAACCTGCTTCGTGCCCAAATCGTAGGCGTAAATATTCAGCCGATGCTCCGATCCCCGATCGGACGTGAAATAAATGGTACTGCCGTGCCACATGGGGAAAGTGTCGGTGTAGTCGGTGTGGGGAATCTTTTCCTCGAACACGTTATTCTTGATGTCGTAGATGTAGATGTCCTGCGCCAAGCCGCCGGTATAGCGCTTCCAGGTGCGGAAGTTGCGGAAGATCCGGTTGTAGGCGATCTTGGTGCCGTCGGCGTTGAACGATGTCAGGCCGGCTTGATCCATGGGTAGCGGCTCAGGCAAACCGCCGTCGATCGACACCGTGAACGGCCGCTTGGTCCAGCCATTCGAAGCGTCGCGGCGCGAAAGAAAAAGAATCCGCTTGCTGTCCGGCGTCCAGGTCACGACTTCGTTGTGGATGCCCATGCGGTCGCTCAGCGGCTCAGCGCTGCCCTGATAAAACGTCAACTGGCGCGGCTGTCCTCCCTCGGAAGGAATGACGTAGACGTTGAAATTGCCGTCGTACTGCCCGGTGAAGGCGATCCATTTGCCGTCGGGAGAGAATTTTGGGAACAGTTCGCGTCCGGGGTGAGTCGTAATACGACGGGCAACGCCGCCGCTCGAAGACGCCAGCCAAAGGTCTCCGGCGTAGACGAAGACGATCCGGTCTCCGTGGACGTCGGGGAAGCGCATCAGCCTTCCTTCCTGCGGCTGCTGGCAGAAGGCAGTAGTGGCACAAAGCAGTACGGCGGCAATTCCGGAATTTCGAAGTAGAGACATGAGAGACATAAGGGCAAACCTCCTTGGCGCGGTAGGCAGGGTGGGTCCGCGAACTCTGGGCAAACGGATGATTGTAGCAGGACTGTGAATCGCCGCGCGGGCTGCCACAATGGCTCGCCGCGGACAGATCCGTCCAGCGTCAGTTCTCCTAACTTGCTGAAACCAAGCAGTTTACGCCAGTTCCCCCGCTGGACTTGGCCGTTGACAGGCCCGTAGGCGTGTGGCATCCTCTAAGGACGTTAGTTCGTCCTTGTTTCTTACTCCCCTGGGGCTTTTGGTAGCTGTCTGAACACAGCAGAACTTCGTCGGCCCACCCCATGACGTGATCCCTGCTCCGCAGAGAGGCAATTTTCAAGACTTCGGGACGAGCGCCTGCCTGGGAGGCGATACACCCCGCGTGGTAGAAGTCGTTTCCGCTCAGCTAGTAGAATCCGGCGACATATCGACGGCATGAAGCGCGGCAGCCCGCGTCTTCAGGAATCACCCCGTCTGCAGCGGTTCGGCGGAGTTGTGGCTGGTGCTCTTGATATCCCATGAATATTCTGCTCGTTCATAACACTTATCAGCAGCCGGGAGGCGAAGATGTGGTTTTCGCCCAAGAGCATCGCATGCTCAAGAATCAGGGTCATCGAGTTCACGTCTATCAGAGAAGCAATTTTGAAGTTAACGAATTTGCCGGCTTGCGCAAGATCAAACTCGCTCAAAACACAGTTTGGTCGTTCGAGACGCGGCGGGAGTTCCTTGGTCTTCTACACTGGCAGAAGCCTGACGTGGTGCACGTCCACAATACGTTTCCGATGATCTCGCCCTCGATCTACTCCGCATGTTCCGAGGCGAAAGTCCCGGTCGTTCAGACGTTGCACAACTACCGACTACTTTGCCCGGCGGCAACGTTGTTCCGCGACGGCAAAGTGTGTGAAGAGTGCATCACTTCTTCGCTGCTGCGCTCCATCGAACATCGATGCTATCGAAAATCGCAAGGCGCAACTGCTGCTACTGCCTTCATGCTGGCTTTTCACCGCAGGCGTGGTACATGGACACGCGACGTCTCGTGCTACATTGCGCTGACCAATTTCTCGAAGGACAAGTTCATAGAAGGGGGTCTTCCTCCCGAGCGCATCTTTGTCAAGCCGAATTTTGTTGATCCTGACCCCGGTGCCCGCACAGGGGACGGAGACTACGCGCTTTTCGTGGGCCGATTGTCGCCGGAAAAACGCGTCAGCACCGTACTGAAGGCCTGGAAGTATCTGCGCATCCCGGTTCCCATCAGAGTCATTGGAGGTGGGCCAGACCAGCTGGATCTGGAGCGGCAAGCCGCCCGGGACAACCTTCCCAATGTCCGTTTTCTGGGCCAGGTGCCGCGAGGGGAGACCTTGGCAGCCATCAACAAAGCCCGCTTTCTGGTTTTCTCCAGCGAATGGTATGAGAATTTCCCGATGACGATCGCCGAGGCTTTCGCCTGCCGCACCCCAGTGATCGCGAGCCGGCTCGGAGCCATGGCAGAGATCGTCGGCGACGGCTACTCCGGCTTACATTTCAATCCAGGGGACTCCGAGGACTTGGCTCGCAAGGTCGAGTGGGCATGGACTCATCCGGCCGAGATGCGGGCGATGGGCGAAAATGCAAGAAAGGAATATGAGTCAAAGTACACCGCAGCGAACAACTATCCCAGACTCATGGAGATCTACGAACGTGCAAAAACCTTCGTTTGAGTAATAAGCCGTATCAAAATACGCGTAAAAACGTAAAGGCCGTTTCCCGCCAGGGAAACGGCCTTTCTGTTGCCTCAACTCACGACTCGATGCGCTCTCTTCGAGTCAACTCCTCGAGCAATTTCAGTGCGAGGCCGCTGCTAGTCTGCTCCCGTCCCTGTCAACTTCACGGTTTGGGGACTGGTGAAGTCGCTGCTGAGGATCGAAAGCGTACCGTTAATGCTGCCCGTCGTGCTCGGGGTGAATGTAAGGCTGATGGTACAGGACGTCCCTGGCGCCAGCGAGGTCCCGCAGGTATTGGTTTGGGCAAATCCGGCGCTGGTGGTAAAAGTTCCGATCACCAGCGACGATGGCGCCGCACTAGACAGTGTCATCGTCAGAGTTTTGGCAGCGCTCGTGGTACCAACCTTCTGGGTTGCGAACTTCACGCTGGATGGCGAGTAGACCACTCCCGTCCCCGTACCCACAAGATACAGCATCTGCGTAGTTGCCGGGTCGCTGCTCTCAAAGTAGAGAGCTCCTTCCCTCGGTCCGCTCTGGGTCGGAGTGAAAGTGACATTCACCGTGCAGCTTGCCCCCGCGGCCAGGCTGGTGCCGCAGTCATTGGTCTGAGCAAAATCTCCGTACGCCTGGATCAGGGAAATCGTTAATGCGCTGCTGGCGATGTTCTGAACGGTCAAGACCTTGGGAGCCGATGCCACACCAATTTCCTGGTTGCCCTCAAAGTTGAACGAATGCGCCGACATTTTCACATTGGATCCAATGGCGTTCAGCGTAACGACCTGTGGACTCGTCGAATCGCTATCGGTGAGCGTGAGGGAACCCGCCACTGGTCCAGCTGCCGACGCGGTAAAAGCCACATTAATCAGACAAACGCCACCGGCAGTCATTGAAGAATGGCAGGTGTTGGTTTGACTGAAGCCTTTGCTCGTGGCAATGCTGGAGATTTTCAGTGAAGTGCTACGGTTGTTATTGAGCGTCACGGTAAATGACGGTCCGGTTGTTCCGACCGTGGCATAGCCGAGATTGTAGGCGGAAGACACCAGCGGACAATTACGCGGAGTCAGGGTGAGTGGAGCCAGCGGCGTCTGGCTGAAGTTGAAAGAATTGGTGATGTTGTTTGCATTCGCGTCCCGCTCCGTCAGTGGCGGCAAGCCGAAGAGTGTCTCAATGAACGCCAGAACCGATGACGGTTCGTATTGCGTGCTGTCGATGTAGCCGGGCTTGGCGTACGGCGAGATCACGATCATGGGCACACGCGGCGAAAGTCCCAGGTTGTCCACGATGGGCGGCCGCACGTGATCGTAGAATCCTCCCCACTCGTCCCAGATCAAGAAAATTGCGGTCGAGCTCCAATAAGGCGACGCCATCAGCGCGTTTAATTGCTCCACTGTCCAGTTTTCCCCCAGACACGTGCTGCCCGGAGGATGTTCGTTGTCCTGTCCGGTGACCAGCCACGACACCGCCGGCAACGTGCCATTCTGCACGTCCGTAATGAATGTCGTGTCCGAGACCACGTTCGCCCAAAGCGGTCCATAGCGAATGTGTTTGATCGCGTCAAAAGTGTTCCACAGGAAACCAGACTCGCCCTGGATGGGACCGTAGCCTGCCCAGCTGATGCCAGCGCTATCGAGCTCGTCGGCCAGGGTTTGGAAATCGATGCAGGGGAAGACTTCGTTGATGATGCCCTCGGGATTCATCTGCAGAACGGTCGTGTTGGCAGTTGAATCACACCCCCATGCATTCGACCCAACTTGCGGATTGCCAAAAATCCCGCCCGACTGCGCTCCAATCGTGTAGAGATGACTGGGAAGGCTGGGCGCATTAATCGCTCCGAAGGTGTTATCGGCCAGCGTGAAATTACTGGCGTAGGCAAAATAGTTGGGGATGTCGGCCTGCGTCATTTGGGTTAAGGCCAGATTCTCTCCGACGATGTTGCCTCCGTACTCCGTGTCAAAGCCATTCATCAGTCCGTTGTTTTCGGCAGCGTGGGCGTCGAAGTACCGGTGTCCGATGTCCGCCGGCGTCATATCGGGCGTGTGGCCGAGCGGAACCAACTGCCCGGTCGAAAGCTGTCCCATCGTCGCTCCGTTCGCGCCCGGGAAGGTGCCGAAGTACTCATCAAAGGACCGGTTCTCTTTGATGATGAAAACGACATGTTGAATCTGCGACATGCCCTGCGGCGCCTGTTTCGGAGCCGGCAAGGATTGCGCGTCAGCCGACGTGACCAGACTTGCAAACAACAGTACGACAATCATGTGTAGCTTGTTGTCTGTTCGACCACAGCGAAGCACCCCACCGTGCCTTGCCAACATATACCCTCCCCAATCTCAATTCGCTTAAAGTGAAATTCTTGTTATGATCTGCAACCCCAAAACCCAGATTCGAGGAAAGATCCTGGTTTCGTCCACGCCCTCGTCTTCTAAATCCGCTCCAGTTCTTGCCCTTTACTGAAGGGGGCCGTAAACATCCATCTCAGTCGCGGTCCCGATATACACCTTTCCGTTAGCCACGGTCGGCGCGGAAAACCTGACCGCTACCCCGGCCTTGTCGCGCGGCCCTGCCTGGGTGCTGTCATAAAGCTCGCGGGAGATGTTGGCTGCGTCGTAAGCACGAAGAACGGCTGGCCCCAGATTGGCGTGCTTGTCGGTTTCCAATGCCCAGATAATCCCGTTTGCCGTACCGTTGGCCGACACCCCCATGACCGCACCCGGATAGCCCGACTTCAAACTGCCGGTGGATACCGGCGCTTCGGAAAGCAGTCCTTGTTGCAGCGTGAACTGCTTCAGGTAATCGCCCGCGGCCCAGAAATAGACCTGGTTGTTGAAGTAAGTCGGGGTGTTCGTGATCTCGCCCAAGGCGTTGAGAAGTGACTGCACTGCCTGGCTATTGTTGATGGGATTGAAGTGCCCCATGTTGTCGCGGTTTACCAGGTAGATGGTGCCGTCTTTTCCGACCGAGATAACCAGATGCGTGGGCCCGCTTGTCTGATCCGGCAATAGCAGCGGACCACCCGATCCCAGATCCAAATCTTCCGCATCGTCTGTGTACTGAGTGAACGGCGTGAAATAGTCCGCGACGGTCAGGCCGCTCGTGGGGTTCAATCTCAGAATCGAGTCGCCCCACTCGACGCCACCCGCGGGTATATCGAACCGGCCGTTGGCCGTGTTCAGGTAGAGATCGCCTTCAGCATCGGCCGCAATTCCTCCTCCACCTTGCCAAATGCCGGAAGCTGCAAAATTGGGACTGGTGTTGAACACTTGGACCTGCTCCAGCGTGCTCTCGTCATAACCGAGCACCCATCCATGGTAGGGTTGACGGTCGCAGAGCGAAGCCCATCCCATGTAGACCACACCGTTGACCAGGAGTAAAGACACGCGGCTGTTCTGCAAAAATGGGTCGAATGCCACCGTTCCGTTGGTGCTGTCCTCGCCATTTCCTGCAACCGTAGCCGAAATCACCACCGGACTGCCAGGTTGCTCCGCACCCGTCGTAATGTCGAGTGCGTGCAGTCGTTGCACGTAGTTGGACACCGTGCCGGAAGTTTCCAGGGTACGCGCCAGCAAGTACATCGTGCCGTTGGCCGGATCGATCACGGGTGTGCCGGTGATGCCGATTTCCGGTCCCACACTTTGGCAGGGGGCCAATTCTACGTCGCTGGCGGGGACGGTCGTGACTCCCGCCGCAGGATTGATCAAACTGGTCTGCCAAAGCGGCCCGCTGCCCGCCGAATCCGCATCGAACGCAAAAATGCTGTCGTGCTCAGTCGCGATATACACCACGTTGTGCGTCCCCTGGCTGGGAATATTGACGGCGGGAACGTACAAGGGCTGGGCGTAAACCAATCCGTCCACCGGCTGGCTGAAGACTTTTCCAAACTGCTTGTAGTTGACGTTCCCCGTAGTCAGCACAATCTCGTTCGTGTTCTGGCCGTCGCGCGCGTTGTCATTGTGAAACGTGAAGGTGCCGCCGTAGTTTGTAGCCACCACCTGGGCGTATGCGTACTCCTTGGTGTTAGCGTTATCCACCGCTTTGACCAGGTACGCACCGGGCGTACTGCCTGGAGTGTAAAGCCCCGAAGCGGAAATGGTGCCCACGGTGGAATTGCCGCCTCCTACACCATTGACGTACCACGTGACGTCGGAGCTCACCGTACCGCTAATCGAGGCGGTGAACTGCACGGTTCCGATCGGAGTGACCGAGGCGAACGTGGGACTGATCGTCACTACGCTATTCCCCACCACGCCACCACCCTTGAGAGTTACTGTCTGCAGGTTGGAAGGATCTGTGTCGTTGATCGTGATATAGCCGTTGCGCGTGCCCGAAGCCGACGGGGAAAACACAACGGAAATCTGGCAGTTCGCTCCCGCTGCCAGCTGCGACGGGCAAGTGTTCGTCTGGGTAAAGTCGCCGCTGGCTACGACGGAATACACGCTCAAGGCAGTCGTGCCGGTGTTGGTCAGAGTGAGAGGCTTTGCCGCGCTGGTGGTATACACCTGCTGGTTGCCAAAGGTCAGGCTGGTTGCGCTGAGTGACGCACTGCCGCTCGACCCACTCCCGCTCAGGGCCGCAACCTGCGGGCTCGACGGATCGGAATCCGTAACGGTCAGGCTTCCCAACTGCGTGCCGCCCGCCAACGAACTAAAGGCCACGCTGAGTGTGCAGTTAGCTCCCGGGACCAGAACTCCACAGTTGTTGTTCGTGACGCTGTAATTGCCCGATGTGGTTGCGTTGTAATACGTCACCGTGGCCGTGCTTTGATTCGTCAGGGTGATCGTCTGGGCAGAGCTGCTGGCGCCATTTGCGACCACGCCAAAATTCAGGCTGGTGGGCGAAAACCCTATGCCCGGCACAGTCCCGGTTCCGTTTACCGAGATCTTCTGCGAACCCGTGCCGGCATTATCTTCGACGGTGATGGATTTGCTCGAATATCCGGCCGCCGTGGGTGTGAAGGTGACGTTGATGACACAGCTCTGTCCCGGAGTTAATGTAGCCGGGCAGTTCGAGGCACGCGTAAACGGAAGGTTGGCCACAATGTTGGTGATGTTCAGGGCTGCGCTGCCGGTGTTGGTGAGCGTGGAAGTCTGCGGGACAGCGTCGGTGCCCACCTGGACACTGCCGAACTTGAGAGTAGACGGCGTCAGCTGAACGGCCGGGCTCTGCGCCCATATCGATGGTGCAGCGAGCAGCACCGCAGCCAAAAGCGCACGGCAGAATATGTCAGTTGAAATGGCTCTGCAACGGATACTGGTTCTCATAGACATCCCTTTCAAAGTTGGCCTTGCAATTTGAATCAGCGGGGAGGAAGAAACGAGTTAACTGCAGGGGATGGACGCCAATCTCGGGCAATGATTATACAATCGCCAAGAATCCTCGCATCAAATTTCTGTTTTGGATTGCAAAGACGAGCCGTGAATTCTCTTGACGCCACACTCCCACAACCGGATACTTGAAACAACAGCTTGGCAGCCGCCGACGATTCGTGGTCGGCGTGGTATCTGGTTGAACCGGAGTCACTTAGTCTCCGCGGTCGACTTGGGCTGAAGGCCGAAGTGGGCGATCGGTGGTGGACCCTCCGTCAGTTTACCTTTGGTCCACAGCGCAACAAAATCGACTCACGCGTGTTTCATCGGAACAGGCCAGGCTATAAGTGGGTTCAGGAGATCCCGCGATGCATCTGAGAACGGGCTCGTTAGTCTACCGTTGTCAAGTTACCCTGTTGGGTTTAGTCACCGCGGCCGCGTTAATCTGCCTGCAGACGGCCTGCGGCGGGGCCTCCTCAGGTACGCGCATCGTTACTCCACCTCCACCTCCGCCGGCTGGGTCGGTTCCGATCACTTTCTTCGCGGTAAATGACACCACCCCGACCGATGCGCCGCAAGCTTACGGATTGAATTACGGAACGCTCGGTCACCCCGTGCCGCTGGCGTGGCAAACGATCGAAGCAAATCAGGGGTCTTTTGACTTCAGCCAGTTCGATGGTTTCGCGGAAAACGTTGCACCAAAGGATGCCAATGGAACCGCGCTGATGGTGATGACTCTTGGTATGACGCCGCCCTGGGCCACCAGCGATACAACAACTTGCCGGACGGGCGCGGGTGCTACCGGTTGCACCGCCCCTCCGACCAATATCTCGGATTGGCAGGATTTCATCACGGCATTGATCCAACACTACAACGGCGTGAACGCCCCTCACATCAAGTACTACGAAATCTGGAACGAGGCTGATCCCAACTCCGATTACTGGACAGGCACGGCGCAGCAACTGGAACAACTCGCCGCCGTGGCCTACCCAATCATCAAAACGGACCCATATTCCCAGGTGGTTACACCGTCGATGGCAGGCAATGTTCATGCCACGGGGCAGTTTGCGACCATACCGTTTCTTACGGCGTATCTTCAGACCTACGGTGGATATCAGTTTGCCGATGCGGTGTCATTTCATGGGTTCGTTTACAACCTCAGCTATACTCCGTACCCGCTTCCGACCCAGGACTGCAGCGCGACCGACAGCAATTGCGGCGGCTCGATCATGGAGCAGGTTCAGATCTATCGCAGCCTGATGGACAGCGTTGGCCTGAGCAACGCGCCCCTTCTCAACACTGAAGGCGGCTTCGAGGACGCCACGATTTCCGATACCGACACCGCCGCTGCCTGGCTGGCACAGTACTACGCGCTGCAGGCGGCCATGTATAACAACTACGATATCGCGGTGGTTTCCTGGTTCACTTGGGGCGCCAGCGACGGCCAACTGGAAAACGGCAACGTTCTGACGGAAGTCGGTACAGCCTACAATCAAGTTTCCAGCTGGGTCGTTGACCGCAATTTGGCTTCGCCGTGTTCCTCGTCCGGCACTATTTGGACGTGTGCCATGACCGGCAGCAACGGATATCAGGCGGAAATTATTTGGGACTCTTCCCAGACCTGCAGCAACGGCTCGTGCACGACATCCCCGCAATCGGTTGCGAGCACCTACACCACGTATCTGGACCTGTCGGGCAACTCCACGCCCATCACGGGCGGCATAGTCCAGGTTGGGTTGAAGCCGATTCTCCTTCAAAACTAGCAGTCCGCGCCGCGGCTGCCAAGGTATGACTGTTTGACTTTGAAGGCCATGGAGGTAAACTTCTCGCCGCTATGAAACGGTTGCTACTGCAAGGCTCAGCAATTGTCTGCCTAATGGCCTGCGCATTCAGCACGCATCTGATTCGCGCCGCATCGGCCATGCACGGACAGCGAAACGAAGCGCCGCAGGTCAAATCAGACTTTCATCCGCTCCCAAACTCCAACCCAATTCCAGCGACATTCTTCGCTATGAACGTATCGGAATCGGAGGACTATCCGTCCGTCCCCTTCGGCACTCTCGGGCATCCTGCTGCTCTGGTCTGGTCGCGCGGAGAACTCTCCCGGGGAAACTACCGCTGGGTCATTTTTGATGGCTTCGTGGAGGCGGCTCGCAGACATGGTCTCGTGGATTCCAACGGCGTCGTGAATATTGTTCTGACTTTGGGCATGACGCCGGGCTGGGCCGTTTCCGAGCAGCGTAACTGCAACACCAACTTCGGACTGCGCCAGTGTCCCGACCCGCCGGATAACATCGATGACTGGCGCGATTTCGTCACCGCGCTGGTCGAGCACTACAACGGCAAAACAGCGCCTCACATCAAGTACTACGAACTCTGGAATGAGGTGACCGGCAATTATTGGAAAGCCGGGCCCGAGGATCTGGTCAAGCTAGCTGAGGTTGCTTACCCCATCATCCACCGCGACCCCTATTCGATGCTGCTGGCTCCCTCCGCTATCGGAGTGGCGACCAGCCCCGACAGCCATGCCACGGGCTGGATTGCATCCTACCTTCGCGCCGGAGGCGCCAAATATGCCGATGGAGGCACATTCCACGGCTACCTGGGAACACGACTGGTCGTGCCATTTCCCATGCCTGAACAGGATGAAACGCCCGGCTGCGGTGCTGAACGCTGGGCCATATGCACGGGTTCGATCCTGACTCAGATTCGCAATTACCGCGCCGTGTTTGACGAAAACGGACTCGCGGGCAAGCCGATGTTTAACACCGAGGGTAGCTGGGGACCCGATACGATTACCGATCCGGATCTACAAGCAGCCTGGGTGGCGCGGTATTTTCTATTGCAGGCCGGCGTCTCCAGCGAAGACAACCTGCAGTTTGTTTCGTGGTTTTCCTGGGGACGACCCCGCGGCGAACGAAAGCCCTGGGGGCAACTCGAGACCGAGACCGGCGCCCCCAATGAGGCTGCCCTCGCTTACCAGCAGGTGCGGGACTGGATCCTAAATGCCCGGATGACTCCTTGCGAAACCAGGGGCACTGTTTGGAGCTGCAATCTCACGCGAGCCGATGGATACGAGGCGTTGGCCGTCTGGGATACGTCGCAATCCTGCAAAGACGGTTCCTGCGGTACGACGACGTATTCTCCGGATCGCCGCTTCACTCTGATCAGAAACCTGAGCGGCGAGAAGGCAAAGATCACTGCTGCCGGCGTTCGAATCGGAGCGAAGCCTGTTCTACTCGAAAACAGGTAAATCGCGTGGGTGAACGGCCGGGCGCCGCACCTCGCTGGCAGCGCCAGCCAACCGTTGTCCTACTGGCCGGTCTCGCTAAAGATACCCGGGCTTAGTGCGTTCACCGAAGCGGTGATCGTAACCGTTCCTGAGCTGCTGGGAAGCGTGTAAATCGTACTCGCGTCTCCTACCCCATTCGTATTCACGCTGGTAGCGGAGAAACTGCCTCCGGCGCCGCCGTCCGAGAAGGTCACGGTCACGCCGGAGACAGCATTCGAATACTTGTCGGTTACCTGGACTTCAAGAGCTGTAGGCAACGTCGTTCCCGGAGCAGAAACTTGATTGTCACCGGCGATGACGTTGATGTTGGCTGCGGCCCCCGCCGCATTCTTCTCCGAAATCGTCAGCGGTGTAACTCCTGACACCGTAATCGTGATCTTCACGGTACCGGCTTTGGTCGGAGTCGTATAGCCTTCGCTGACTTTGCCCGAGCTATTGGTGATCAGCGGATTCCCTGTGAACGTACCACCCGCACCATTGTCACTGAAGCTTACCGACGCGCCCGAAACCCCATTACCCTTGGCATCCTTCACCGTGCAGGTAATCGGATCGGGTAACGGGTTCCCGACAGTCGCGTTCTGATTCGCCCCTACACAAGTGAGGCTCGCCGGAGGCAGCGCGGTTGCGGTCTCAGAAAACTGTGTGGGGCCGTAATTGGAGAATGAGCCTCCTGAACCGCTTGCGCTGATCGTGATGGTGCCTACTTTTTGCGGCAGCGTATAGGTCGTCGTGGCAATGCCCGAGCTGTTGGTTACGGCGGTGGGGCTGCCAAAAGTCCCCCCTGCACCGTTATCGCTGAAGGTGACCGTCACTCCCGAATCGACGTTTCCCGAGTAGGGATCAGAAACCAGCACCTGCAACGCAGTTGGCAAAGGCGTACCCACGGTCGCGCTCTGGTTGTTACCGGCGTACGGCGAAAGGGCCTGATATAACGCGAAAACGACTAACGTCGATTGCGTGCCGACATAAACTTTGCCGTTGGCCACGGTGGGAGCAACAAAGTGCGCTACGCCGGCATTCAAATTGTTCGCCGTGGATTTTGTAGAAGCGGGGGGATAAATCGGGGTTCCCAGAGTGGAAGCGTTCCAGGCGGTCAGCAGGGCGTTCGTCTTTGGAGGAATCTGAACCATCCACAGCACGCCGTTGGTCGTGCCGTTGGCCGAAACCACCGGAGTGGAAACGCCGCCGAGCTTGGTCGTCTGCAGCACTGGCGTGGCTGAAAACTGGGCTGTCCCCGTGCTTGTGCTCAGTGCAAAAGCTTTGAGCGTGGCGTTGGCCGGCGAAAAATAAACCATGTTGTTCCAATACGCCGGCGTACCGAACATCGGCCCGCCTAGAACACTGGGAAGCCACTGGACAATCTGCGTGTCGCCATTGCCGCTGGAATTGTAGTGGCCCATGTCGTCTTGATTGACCAGATAGATCGAGCCCAGCTTGCCGGCACCGACGATCAGATTCGGCACCGATCCCGACTGCGTGGGAAGTAAGAGTGGTCCACCGGACCCGAGATCCAGGTCCTGATTCTTCATTTGTAGCTGGTCGTACGGCGTGAAGTAATCCACCACGCCTAACCCGTTGCTCAGGCTAAGCTTCAGGAAGGAATCTCCGTAGTCGTTGCCGTCATTCTCGACGTCGAAGTCTCCGTTGGCGCTCATGGCATATACATTGCCACTGCTGTCAGCGGGCAAACCACCGCCACCCTGCCAAATCGATCCTTCTTCCGTGTCCGCCAGCGAGTCCGGCGTGGTAACGAATAGACCGAGCTGGTCCTGCACGTTGCTGGCGCTATACGCAAAGACCCAGCCGTGCGCGTAGAGGTCGCACCCCATCGATCCAAATGCGATGTAGATCGTCCCATTCGACAACAACAGCCCAGGACGCTGCATCTGATAGCGCGGCGTAAAAGTTATCGTGCCCGCCGCTCCGGCTACCGAACCGGTGATTTCGGCGGGTCCCCCGAACTTCTCCTCTCCGGTGGTGACATCCAGAGCATGCAAATAAAAGGCTTGTACACCCGTGGACGGGAGAACCGTCTTGCCCACCACGTACATCGTGTTCGTTGTAGGATCGATGACCGGCGTACCCATAATTCCTATTTGCGTAAACTGCGTCACGTTGCCGCCACCGCATCCCTGGTCGATGACCGGGACAGCTTCGCTCCCGGATGGGTACAGAAGGCTGGTCGTCCACAACGGAGCCTGGAGACTGTCGGCGTCGAAGGCAAACACACTGTCGTTCTGCGTTGTCACGTAGACGACGTTGTGCGTGCCCTGATTGGGTATCGAGACGCCAGGAAGATACAGAGGCTGGCTCACCACGAAGCCATCAACGCCCTGAGAAAACAGCGGCCCGAACTGGTTGGCGTTGACATTCGCCGGGGTTAAGAGGGTCTCGTTGGGATTGAGACCCGAACGCGAGATATCGTAGTGGTGCGTCAGAACACTGACTTGGCCATGCGAGGAAAGAAGGGCGCCCAGGAAAAAACACCAGTTCAACAGCACCAACGTCAACCGCGATCTGTTTTTCATCACTCTCTCCCTCTTGGCATCAAAACGAGAATAGGGGCCCCCATTCCGAGAGGAATGGCCTTCTCTTAGAAGAACAGGAATAAAGATGCCGTCCCTGACAAATCACTAGAGCGTGTTTCAAAAATACCTCCGGAGCGTGATCCAGAAGCACGCAAGGTAGAAGAACGCGTAGTAGATGGAGAGTAAGTGTTCATGGCGAACCAGCAATCTGCGAAACTGTCCGAGCCAGGCGTTAGTGC
>JASHPH010000404.1 GCA_030038255.1 Candidatus Sulfotelmatobacter sp.
TCTACACGGCGACCAAGGGCGCCCTCGACGCAATCACTGGCGTTCTGGCCCGTGAATTGGGGACAAGGAAGATTAGGGTTAACTCGATAAATCCCGGGTTGGTAGTAACCGAAGGCACTCAGGCTGGCGGGTTCGTCGGGTCCGATCTCGAAAAGGCTCTGGTTGCCAAGACTCCTCTTGGCCGCACGGGTAAGGTCACTGACATCGCGCCGGTTGCAGTCTTTCTGGCGTCAGACGACTCAGCCTGGTTGACCGGCGAGCATATCATCGCCGGCGGCGGGCTGCGTTGATCACCGGCAGTCGCGCTCTCGGAAAGGGCGGGCCTTCGTGCCCGCCCGGATTTAGTCGATCTAGCGACAGGCCGTACAGAATCAGACGAGTGCCCTCAAGTGTCAATGGGTTCGGGGGGAACTAGCGGATCGGTGATTTCCTGATAATCGCTATATATTGTGGAGCGCCCTCAGCTTTAAAAGTTCTCACAACTGCGGAGAGCCTCCCCGGACAAGCTCACTCATCGTGCGATTCTCCTTTTTAGCAAGCTGCTCCGCGCGGGCCAGCAATTCGGGCGGCACCGTGATCGAAAGCGTCTTGGTGGTTTTCCTGAGACAATATATAGCAAGACTTGCCATTGTTAAGCAATATAGGCAAGATGCTCCGAAAATCAAATACCTAACGGGCGCCAAGTAAGCCCACCATGGGAAGCGAGCTAGGAATATCTTGTCCCCCCGGACGCAGTCTTTAGGCGGGTACGTGGCCGCGAGTTCAAGACGTTGTCGCATGCAAATCCGATGACTTCAGACCGGCCTCGCTACTCGTAGCGTAGCGCCTCAAGAGGGTCAACGCTTGTCGCCTTACGCGCCGGCAGCCCGCACGCAACCAACGCTACTAGCGATAACACAGCCGCAACCACGCACACCGTCAGAGGATCGGTTCCAGTCACTCCGTAAAGCAGGGAGGCCATCTGTCGCGGCCATGCATCCGCCGCAAAGTATTGGCTTGCCAGCATCCGCTCCAATGCAAATCCCATCAACGCTCCGGCTGCCAGTCCTACCAAAACCAGTTTCATTCCTTGCCAGACCACCATTCGCAAGACGTTAGTGGTTTGCGCGCCAAGCGCCATGCGAATGCCGATCTCGTTCGTGCGTTGGGCCACGGAATACCCCAGGACCCCGGACAGCCCGATGGCCGCGAGCAACGTCGCCAGTCCCCCGAAGAAACCGAGTAGCCGCGCGGTCAAGCGTTCCTGTCCCAGTGTTTCCTCTGAGCGTGCGATTTGAGTGGTGACTTCGGTGACCGGAAGACTGCGGTCCATTTCGCCCACTACTTGACGAACCGCCGCCGCCAACAGGGCAGGTTCTTCCACGGTGCGCAATGCAAAATACATCTGGCCAATATGCGTGGCCTCTTGCCGCCACGGCGTATAGAGCAAGGGCTTGTATTCGTCACGCTGCCTCATGTACTTGGTGTCGGCGGCCACGCCGACAATTTCTACATCGCGCTTGCTGTAGGCAAGCGTAACGTGCTTGCCGAGGACGTTTTCGCCGGGGAAGAACTTGTTTGCGAAGGCCTGATTGACTATGGCGACTTTGGGCGCTCGCTCGTCGTCTTGCGCCGTGAACGCGCGTCCCAACAGGAGCGGGATCTCCATCGTCCCAAAATAGTTCTCGCGCGTTACCTCTCGGTCGGTGTCGTGTTCGCCAGCGGTTTGTTCGGTTTCTCCAGGCAGCAGAAAGGTGTTGGTAGTGTTGTCATCCGCGATCAGTGCGACACTCTCGAACGTCGCCCCACGCACCCCCGGCAGATTGTCCAATCGGGCGAAGAGCTGCTGATAGAACTGTACCAACCGCTCGTCTTTGTACCCGGCCTGTTGCGGCTGCAATCTGAACAGCAACAGGTTGTCCTGGTTGAATCCCAGCTTGATGTGTTGCAGGTTGTAGAGCGTACGCAGGAATAATCCCGCGCCGACTAGTAACACCAGCGACAGCGATACCTGCATGACCACGAGCGCTTTACTCATGCCCGAAACGACACCGGTTGCGCGGTGGCTTTGTTTGAGCGAGGCTGCCAAATCCACCTTAGTTGCACGCCACGCGGGCGCTAGCCCGAACAGCACGCCGGTGAGTATTGAGACGGCCAGCGTGAACGTCAGCACTCGCCAATTCAGACTCAGGTCAACCCCGCTTGGCAAGAATCCTGTGCTTTTATCGGCCAGCACGCGCAAAGCGCTCTTGCCGGCGAAAGCGACCAGGACGCCAACTCCGCCACCCAATGTCGCCAGCATTATACTCTCGGTCAACAATTGGCGGACCAGACGCCAGCGGCCCGCGCCGACCGCAAGCCGCATGCTGATCTCTGGGCCGCGCATGGCCGCCCGCGCGAGCAACAGGTTAGCAACATTGGCGCATGCAATCAGCAGCACAAGCGCAACCACGATCAATAGTCCATAGATGGTGGGCGCAAATTCTCTGCGCATGTCCAGCATTCCACGGCTGCCGGATTCCGCAAGCAGGCGCGGGTAATCTTTCGGATCGAGCTGCGCCGGTTCATTCTCCTTCCGTGGTGGCGGCATGACTTCCAACGCAGCAGCCTGAAAAGCTGAGTTAAGGCTTTCACGCGCCTGCTCACGGGTCGCGCCCGGCTTCAGCCGGCCCATCAAGTCCAGCCACCACTCGCCGGGTTCGCTTGCGTCGCCCAATCTGCTGCGTTCACCCCGCAGCACAGGCTCGCAGGCAATCGGTATGGTGAAGACGGGCCGATAGTCCACTTGTAGCGTGCCAGTGAATGTTGGTGGCGTCACGCCGACTATGGTGAAA
>JASHPH010000405.1 GCA_030038255.1 Candidatus Sulfotelmatobacter sp.
GCGATGATCCACGGGTAAAAGTAGTGAAGTCTTTTTTCGATCTTCTCCACGCCCGGCCGCAGGCGCGAATCGAAATACCACAGCCGTTCCAAGACCGGCGGAATATTTTCGATGGCCAGCGGAATCATGGCGTAGATCGACATGCAGATCGCCACCTCGGCCAGGGGCGAGTGCATGTTCCATCTCCACGGGAAAACGATCCAATAGAAGTTCCACGGGCGCCCAGCATCGATGCCGAGCAACGCCAGACCGCAGGCATAGGCCAGGAAGCTGGTCAGCAGCGCCATGCGCATCAAGGCATGGAGTTTCTTGCGGCGGAAGACCCACGCGGCAATTCCCACCGCGAATGCGCCCGAACCTAGCGCGGTCAGCACCATCACGTTGAAGGTCTTCCAGATGCCCCAGCCAAATGCGTCATTCATGCCGCTGACCGGTCCCAGCCCGGCCAGTTCGCGATACGCCGTGAGCACCAGAGCCACCATCACGAGCACCGACAGTCCGACGAAGAATCCGTTGATCACGGGGAATCCGTACACCGGCACGCCTCGTTCCCAGCGGGTACTGGTGCGATCGACATCTGCCGCTGTGCTGCTCATAGTTGCGCCCTCAGTCCGGTCTGTTGCTCACGTTCGTGCGCTTCCGCTTCATGTCCCTTGAGGTTCTTTCGAATCACCTGCACAAGGCCCGCATAGAGCACAGCCGGCAACGCGAAGTACTGATAGAAGCGCCGCTGCCAGCGCAGGGTTTTCGCCGGAACGGACTCCGGCCCCAGTTCCGGCAGGCCCAGCTTCTCGAACGGAACATGGGAGAGATACAGAGCCTGCGTGCCGCCGTTGTCGGTCTCGCCATAAACGCGATTCTGGTAGTAACGGCCGGGGCTGTTTTGGATTCTCCGCTTCGCTTCCAGCAACAAGACAGGGCGTGGCCCAAAGATCACGGCGCCGGTCGGGCAAACACTGGTGCACCCCGGCTTCAGACCTTGCGCCAGTCGATGACTGCACAGTTCGCACTTGGTCACCCGCGGATTGAAACCTACCCACTGGAAGCGCGGGATGTGGTACGGGCACGTGATCGTGCAGTAGCGGCAGCCAATGCATTCGTTGGCGGACCAGTTGATGATCCCCGATTCCGGATCCTTGTGTAGCGCCTGGAACGGACATCCCGCCGCGCACGCCGGATCGAGGCAATGCATGCACTGCCGCTTCACGAACGAGAATTCGGAACCATCCTCCGGCTTGTACAGCTTGATAACGTTGCGGGTGAGATCGTTCAAGTCCGACGGCGCCTGGTGCAGCGCATCGCGGCGCGTGTCGGGTGCAGTGTCGTTGGCTTCCGCGCAACCGGCCACGCAGGCCTTGCAGCCGATGCAGATGGTCGCATCGTAGAGTAAGCCGACCGCCGCGCTGGGAACCGGGATCGTTTCCGCTTTCAGCGCTTCGCTGCCGACTGTAACGGCAACCGCCGCCGGCACTCCCGCCTTGGCGATGCCCGTGATCAGTTCTCGCCGAGTGATGGCCACGTCAGTCCTCTTTCTTGCCGTTGGGCTTAGCTTTCAGCTTCTCTGCGTGCGCAATATCGGCAGATATGCGCGCCACGCCCGCTTCCGTGCTGCTTTGGAATCGCTGCGACGCTACCCAGGCTGCCCCGCCGACGGCTCCCGCGATCGCACCGACCAAGGCGGCCGCGCCGACTTTCAACCCGCCCGCCGTGCTGTAGATGGGCGGATACGTCTCCGGCGGCGTGGCCAGATGGATCGGCACTGTTTCCAACGTTCCCATCTTCCACACCACGTTCTTTTCCGTGCACCCGAGGCAGGGCACGCCGGTTCCGATCGGCCAAACGCCCGGCACCTCGTTGAAGTGGCGCGTGGAGCAGGCAGCATGCGTGACCGGCCCTTTGCAGCCGAGCTTGTACAGGCACCAGCCTTTGCGGTGTCCCTCGTCGCCGAACGCGGTCGCGAATCGCCCGGCATCGAAATGCGCTCGGCGCGGGCAGTTTTCGTGAATCACCCGCTCATACGCGAATTTTGGCCGTTTGAACTCGTCCATCTCCGGCAGCCGGCCCATGGTCACGTATTCCAGAACCACGGCCAGCAGGTTGTACGGATTGGGAGGGCAACCAGGCAGATTGACAATCGGTTTGCCGGAAACTACCGAGTCCACGCCCACCGCGCCCGTGGGATTCGGATCGGCCGACGGCACGCCGCCCCACGATGCGCAGGAACCAATTGCGATGACTGCCGCCGCCTGCGAAGACACCTCCTTCGCAACTTGGATGGCCGGCTTGCTCGCCAGCTCCATGAACACGCCATTGTCGTTGGCGGGGATCGCTCCCTCCACCACCAGCACATACTTGCCGGCGTTATCTTCAATCGCGGACTTGAGCGCCGCCTCCGCCTGGGCGCCCGAAGCCGCCATCAGGGTCTCGTGGTAATCCAGCGAGATTACGTCCAGGATCAGATGGGCAACGTCGGGAGCGGATGTGCGCAGCAGCGTTTCCGTGCATCCCGTGCAGTCCTGGAAATGCAGCCAGATGGCGGACGGACGGCGCGCCTTCCCGATAATCTTCGCCACTTGCGCCGCCGTGGCCTTGCGGGTCAGGCTCAAGCCGACGGGCGCGGCGATCATGAGTTTGGTGCAAAGTTCCAGAAAACTGCGGCGGGATACTCCACTTTTTTGCAGATGAGCTGCAATTGTTTCTTTCTCGCCTGTCGACATAGACAGTCTCCCTTGCGTCGTGGCCATCGTGCGTCGTGGCCGTCGCGCCGTGGCGATCAATGGATCAGCCGGAACACAGCCACGGAGTTTCCCCGGCATTCCGGGAGAATGCCGCGGAGACGGCGCAACTGTCCCGGTCTCTTGATTCGGCTAGATTGAGGACCGTCGGTGGGACTGGCAGGGATGTCTGGTGATGGATGGATTATGAAAGCTTATGAAAGTAATGGTTACCAGTAGCGTACCTGATCCCGTCTAGTCTTCCGACGCCTCCCTTCCCGGACATACAAAACGTCTGCTCGTCAGGCCAATCAGCCGAATGCAACGTTTATGCTTGATTCACAAAGAGAGCCACAGTGACCAAAATCACACAAGGGAGTGATTAGAAATTACCGATCAAGGACGAGGAAAAATCATTGCGGGCCAGGCATACGTGCGCGGTGAAGAAAGGGTGCAGCGGTGTAAAAAACGAGGAAGCTGCGGTTCCCTACTCGCCCCCGACGGTAAGGCCGTCCACGCAGATGGTGGGACAAGCCACAGACCCGCGAAATTCCAGGTCGTTGGCGATATCGGAGATGTTGAAGAACAGCTCTTTCAGATTTCCCGCCACCGTGATTTCTTCCACGGGATAGGCCAGCTCGCCGCCAGAAATCCACAAGCCCGACGCCCCACGCGAGTAATCACCCGTGACCAGATTCGCGCCGCTGCCGAGAAATTCCGTGACGTAAAGACCTTCTCTAATCCCCGCGATCAACTCTCTCGGCGTCTTTGCACCTGGTTGCAGGAAATAATTTCCCGGGCCGATGCCGGGAGTACCCGCCAGTCCCCGCGAGGCGTTGGCGGTCGTTTGCAGACCCAGTTTTTTCGCCGTGTAGGTGTTCAACAGGTACGACTTCAGCACCCCATTTTCGATGACGACCGTTCGCCGCGTTGGAATGCCTTCTGCGTCGAATGGGCTGGTGCCAAAGCCGCCGGGCATGGTGCCGTCGTCAATGACGGTCACATTATCGCCGGCGATCTTCTGTCCCAGCTTGCCCGCAAGAAACGACGCCCCGCGGTAGACCGAGTCTCCGTTGATGCCTTCGAAAATGTGTTCGAGGATCGAAGTCGAAATCATCGGATCGAACACGACCGGAACTTTTGCGGTCTTCACCTTCCGTGCGCCCAGCCGGCGCAGCGTGCGCTCCGCGGCCACTTTGCCCACGTGCTCCGGAGCGTCGAGCTTTTTCAGTGTGCGCGCCACTGAATACCAGTAGTCGCGCTGCATGGCTCCGTCTTCGGTCTGCGCGATCGGCACCGCCGCCACCGAGCAGTACGAACGCTTGTACTCACCGACGAATCCGTGCGAGTTGGCCAGAACCTTGTGGCCCGTTGCGGCATCGAATGATCCGCCCTCCGAATTCTTGATCCGCGGATCGAAGTCGAGCGCAGCTTTTTCCGCGCGCCGCGCGTAATCAATGCGCTCCGGCCCGGGCAGTGAGTAGACGTCTTCGTGGTAGAGATCCAGATTGCCCTGCAGTTGCCCGAGTTGCGACGCATCAGGAATCCCGGCAAAGGGATCTTCCGATGTGATCTTCGCCAACTCCAGCGCGGACTTCACCATGCGGTCGAGACCCTCGCGGGAAAAGTCGCTGGAGTACGTGCTGGCCGCACGCTGTCCAAAGAAAACCCGCACGCCGATGGATTTCGACCCTGATTCTTTCAGCGTTTCCACCTGCCCGAGGCGCACCAGCGTGGAGAACTCATCCCCTTCGCGCACCACGCACTCCGCGGCCGTAGCGCTGCCTTTCATCGCGCGAGCGACGATGTCAGCGGCGAGGGACTTAAGATCCGTGGTGGATTGCTGGCCGCGAGTTTCGAGTTCAGTTGAGGGCATAGAGAAATCTTAAACCGCAGAGGACGCAAAGCGCGCCGAGGGAACGCACGAGCCCGCGTTCGCTCAGGATCATCTAATGAATCCGTGTGAATCCGCGTTGATCCGTGGCGAAGAAGTTCACTGCATGAACGCGCCAGGATCTTTTCGTGCCGTCCCGCCAACGGTGAGCCGGTCGACCTTCAAAGTCGGGATGCCAACGCCCACCGGCACCGCCTGTCCATCCTTCCCGCAGGTGCCGACGCCTTCGTCGAGCTTCAGATCGTTACCCACCATCGACACGCGCGTCAGCACGTCGGGGCCATTCCCGATCAGCGTTGCGCCTTTGATCGGCGCCGTAATCTGCCCATTTTCGATCATGTAAGCTTCCGACGCCGAGAAGACGAACTTGCCGTTGGTGATGTCGACCTGCCCGCCGCCGAAATTCACAGCATATATGCCGTGCTTGACGGAACGAATAATGTCTTCTGGATTGTCGGTACCGGCCAGCATGTACGTATTTGTCATGCGCGGCATGGGAATGTGCTCATAGCTCTCGCGGCGGCCATTGCCCGTGTCGGCGATGCCCATCAGCCGCGCCGAAAGCTTGTCGCTCAAATATCCCTTCAGAATGCCTTTTTCAATCAGCACCGTTTCCTGTGTCGGTTCGCCTTCGTCATCCACGTTGAGCGACCCTCGCCGCCACGGCATCGTGCCGTTATCGACCACGGTGCATTTTTCGCTGGCTACGCGCTTGCCGACAAGACCCGCAAACGCCGAGGTCTTCTTGCGGTTGAAATCCGCCTCCAGCCCATGTCCCACGGCCTCGTGCAGAAGCACGCCAGGCCATCCGGGACCGAGAACAACTTCCATCTCGCCCGCCGGGGCTTCACGCGCATCGAGTTGCAGAAGCGCCTGCCGCGCCGCCTCTTTGGCAAAAAATTCTGGATTCTTCTCGCCGAAAAAGAAGTCGAGCGCCACGCGGCCTCCGCCGCCGGACGTGCCTCGCGCCGAGTTGCCTTCGGTCTTCGCGATGCACGACACGTTCATGCGCGCCAGGGGCTGCGAGTCTTCGGCAAAAGTTCCGTCCGAGGCGACCACAAGAATATTCCGCAGCTCGTCGGCGTAGCTGGCGCGCACTTCCCTGATGCGCGGATCGTACGCCCGCGCCGCTTTGTCAGCCCGCATGACCAGCTCGACCTTGGCGCTGATCTCCGCATCCACCGACGGCAGCGTGACCGGATACAAACTGCGCGCGGCTGATCTCTGGAAGCCTGCCACCGTCGCCTTCGCCGGGGCGCTGGCGATCAGCGCCGCCGTTCGCGCCGCGTGAAGAATCCGGTCGGCCGACAGATCGTCGGTGTAGGCATAGCCGGTGCGCTCACCGGAAACCACGCGAACTCCACATCCGGCCGAGATTCCCTGGGACGCCGACTTCACCATCGACTCATCCACCATTAGCGACGACGACGAGAGATATTCGAAATAAAGGTCGGCGTAGTCGCCGCCCGCCGAGAGCGCTGCCGCCAGATAGCGCTCCAGGTCGCGCTCGGTCAGGCCATAGTGCTCGAAGAAAAACCGCTGCTTGTCGCTATTCACAGGAATATTCACGGGAAGGTTCACGCAAATTAGATGCCGCCGAGTTCAGCCACGACTCGAAGGCTGGAGCCCACTTCGCAATTATCCCATACAGAAGTGGCCGCGGCCTCACTGGAGCTCTCTTCCACATCTCTGGCGATAACCATGGTCACTCGTCACAGACAGGCCGGCCCGCAAGTCGGACAATGCCCTCATGACGCCCGAAAACCTCACGCGCACGCTGCAGGACTTTCTCGCCGAAGCTTCGGGCGCGGTCGTACTCGAAGACGGCGCCGTCGTCTACGACTTGGCCCGGGCAGCGGCGTCGACCTGGAAAAATCCTTTGGCCCCATCTACGCTCGCGGGCTGTTGCGCAAGGGCCAGACCGCCTTCGCGGTTCTCGGCGTCAATGCTTCTGAGACGCAGACTTCTATCGATGCCGCCCTGACCTTCGGCATCCTCTGGCTCGACGTTTGCCGCAACTCCTCCGCCGACAAGATGCTGGTCGAGGGCCTGCACCTGTTCGTACCGCAAGGCAGCTCGGCGCTCGTGCGCGAACGGATGGCCAATCTCAACCATGCCGCCGCCAAGTGGAATTTGTTCGAGTTCGACGAGCGCCATGATGCACTGGTCGAAATCGATTGCTCCGATCGTGGCAACGTGGCCACGCGGCTAGTGCACGCGCCGAACGAAGCAGCCGCGCTCGAAAGGTTCTCGGAGTCGGTTGCGAAGATTCACGAGATTCTGCCCAACTGCGAAGTCGCGGTACTCTCGTCCGCAGAACTCGCCTTTCGCTGGCGCGGACTCGAATTCGCCCGCGCCCGCCTCGGCGCTGATGCCGCGACCTTCCGCAGCCGGGAGGAAATCGTTTTTGGAGTCGGGGCGGAAGAGCGCATCCTGGAAGATCGCAACTGGGCTTTCTTCGTCGAACTGCTGACTGCGCTCCGCGACACTCGCCATCCCTACGGCCCGCGCCACCATCCGCTTTTCCGGCTGCATCCGGAGCGCTGGCTGGAGTCCCTGGTCGTCGCCGACGTCAGTCTTATCGACGAGCGCCTGGCGGTGGATCCAGCCTCGCGATCGCTTTATTCCCAAGTGCCCGCTTTCTCGGCCGCAGACCGCGCCATGATCGACGTGCTGACCACCACTCGCGACGGCCGCCTCGCCGTGGTGGAACTCAAGGCCGACGAGGACATCCACCTGCCGCTGCAGGGTCTGGATTACTGGTCGCGTGTCGCGTGGCACCATGCGCGCAACGAATTTCCCCGCTTCGGTTACTTTCCGGACCGCGAGCTGTCTGCGGAGGATCCTCTCCTCTTCCTGGTCGCGCCGGCCCTGCACGTTCATCCCGCAACGGACGTGCTGCTACGTTACATTTCTCCCGAGATCGAGTGGGAACTCGTCGGCATTGACGAGCATTGGCGGGAAGGAGTAAAAGTCGTGTTCCGCAAGCGTCCGAAGCGAGAATTGCGACTTGGAGACGAATCACACCTCGCTACCGCAAGCTGAGGGCACAGAGCCTCTTAGCACTGGTCAGCTCTTTTGGCGCGTTCAACACCTCTACACCGCGCAATTCCGTCAATGGTTCGCTATCACCGCGCCAACTTCGGTGCTCGCCACGGTGATATTAGTTCTGGGAGACCAAGAGATTCGGGCAATCGCTCGAACCATTCCGAAGTGGACAGAGCTGCAGCATCCACGCGAGTTGTTAGAGATAACAATACTTCGCTTCGGCGGCTACTTCGTGGCCTGGTTCCTCGGCTGCTTCGCACTGGCAGGCATCGCGACGATCGTTTGCGGGCTGGATTCAGATGACGAAGACCTGCCTCTCCGCGACAGCCATCAAAGAGCGAGCGCATTGGAGCACTTTTTTCGCTCGCCGTCGTGACCTTCGTCGCATTTCTGATTGGAATGGCGGCGGCCGGAATCGTGGAATCAGCGATCGTGAAAATTGTTGGCTGGGCACGCTTCGCTCCTTACAGCTATACCGAGGCGCTGATCGGTACGGTAGTCGTAGCGAGCGTTGTGAGCTGGGTGGGGATGGCGATCCCGCTTGTGCTACGCGGAGACATGGGAGTATGGGCCGCCCTTAAGAAGAGCCTGGAAGTCGCAGATGGCAATCAGGGTTTCTTAGTTCTGCTGGTCATCGAGTCTACGGTTGGTTCGTATGTTGCTTGGTACGCAGCCGGTTATGCCCTGCGATTCGTCCCCACTCCAGTGAGATTGTGGGAATCATACACTTGGATCTCATTGCTCGTATCCGCTTTGGCGAGTGCAGCCGTTGAACCACCGCTCCTTATCGGGCTCTCTGTCCTGGCTGACGAAGGCTCCAGAAGGACTGAGCCGCCGCCGCCTTCGCTAGGTGCCTAGTTTCGGTCGTCACCCCTTCCACGCACCCAGCAGCCGCCGCACATCGACCAACTGCCCGAGATGATAGGCATTGTGATCCGCGACCAGCAGCGCCTCGCGCAGAATCGTCTGCCCGTCACCCCAGGGAATGCGCGCGAACAGATCAGTCTTTCGGTCCGCCACTAGTTTCTGCATCGCCTTCAGGTCGCTGCGAAATTGTGCGATGCTCTTGGTCCACGCGGCCGCACTGGGCGGCGCCTCCGTCTTCGGCCAGTAGCCGGCCGACCATTGCGGAGAAATGTGCTTCGCATTGCGGCTGAACTCGAGAATGTCCCACTGGGCGATACGCAGGTGCTCGAGCAACATCCACGGAGTGTGAGGGAATTTCGCAGGTTTCGCTCCGCGCAGCTTCGGCGGCAGGCCTTTCACAACGTCGTCGAATCTGGCGTGCGCCCCGCCGCCGCTGAGAAGGTAGAGAAGATGCTGGCGCAGGGACTTGTCCTGATCTTGGCTCTTGGTCATCGGATTCCTCCGCGTAGAAGCTACGTTTCAGTGTAGCTCCCGCCGCGAAGATCCGAGGAAGACTATCTGTGCTTTTCCTTACTTCTGCGTCGAGGCCGTCTGTGGCGTCGGCGCGTCCAGCGAGCTGCCGATGGCTTCACCCGAGAGAATCAGTTCGACCCGGCGGTTTTGCTGGCGGCCCTCCGGCGTGTCGTTCGACGCAATCGGCTCACTCTTGCCGAATCCGCGTGCGTCAACTGATGCCGCCGGAATCCCCTGCTGCACAAAGTAGTCGCGCACGGCTTCAGCCCGCCGCTCGGAGAGATTCTGATTGTATTCGTCGCTGCCGACGCTGTCCGTGTGGCCCTCCACCGCAAGGTGCAGCGTGGGATACGCCAGCACAATGCCCGAAACCTTAGCCAGCCGTTCACGTGCCGCCGGCAGCAGCTCGAAGCTGCCGCTGCGGAACAGAACGTCCGACATGTTGGCGATCAGGCCGCGAGCCGAGTCGCGCGTGGCCAGAATCGAATTGAGTTGCGCCAAGAGCCGCGCGCGCAGCTCCTGTTTTTCGCTCTCCGACTGTGCGGCCGCTGCCTTCGCCTTCTCCGCTTCAGCCGCCAGCACCTGCTGCTGCGCCAGCGCTTCGGCCTTCGCCTTCTCCGCTTCTTCTTTCTGGCGCGCCGCTTCCTGCGCGGCTGCCAGCGCTTCCGCCTTGGCTTTTTCCGCCTCGGCCTTGGCCTGCTCAGCCTGCAGACGAGCTGCCTCGGCATCGGCGCGGCGCTTCGCTTCGGCTTCCGCATCCGCCCGCGCTTTGGCCTCGCGCGCCGCGGCAGCGGCCTGCGCTTCTTCCTCGGCCCGCTGCTTCACGGCCATCAGGCGCGCTTCTTCCGCAGTCTCCGTGGCTTCTTTGGCCAGGGCTTCCACTGCGGCCTTGTTCTGTTTCTGGCGGAAGGCGTCCTCAGCCTGCATCAGCTGCTGCCCCGCCTTCGACAGAATCGACGCCGCATACTTGTCCGCCGCCGCGATGTGAGCGATGCGCAACGCGTTGCGCGCCTCAAACAGCTCCAGCGGAGTCTTCGAGTCAATGCCGAAAATCGCATCCTGAATATGAGCGTTGGTCGACGAGTACGTCCCGCGCGTCACCAGTTCATACTTCGCATCAATGTCCTGCGTGGCCGCGCCGCTGATCGACGCGCTCTCCATGACCACCATGTTCCCCGGCTGCGTCACCGCGAAATACGGCTCGGCGCTCACGATCATGCCGAACGTCTGCAGATCCGTGAAAGCTTTGACGTGCCCGTTGCCGCTCTTGTCGAGCGTCACCTCGCCCAGGTTCACCGGACGCCCCTGCGGCGAAACCGCCCACAAAACGTATGTCAGGAATTCCAGCCCGAATTTGGTCGCGTCTTCCACGCCGGTGAATTTCACATCGATTTCAAAATTCGTTTTCTTCCCTTCGACCTTGGCTTCGCCCGATGCGCCGCGGAGCAAATCAGTTCCGCTGAAGTCCACCTTGGTTGTGCCGCCCTGCAGGCGATAGTGCATGGCCTTGGTCGTGCGCGACACCGTGGTGCCGGAGGGCATGGTTGTATTCGTCGGCGTGGCAGTTTGCGCCTGTGCGCACGCGAAACTCGCGGCCGCAAGAAAAGCAGCGAGAGAAATGATGGCTAGAAATAGTCGTTTCACGAGAGTTCTCGATCTGGGGGAGACTTAGAGATTTCTAATCATCTCTATGGTGAGGGATGTGGTTGAGAATGCAAAGGACAGGAAGGGCTGGAACTTTCGTAACTCTTCGCTGCGCAAACCCCGGCGCGGCAATCTTCAAGAATCTCGCACGCGAGTCACGGGATAAGCACCATCGACCCATTTCGTCCCACGATCAGCGCCCCACCCTCCGGATAGGCGCTGACCGCGTTGAAGCTCAGGCCCAGCTTCTTATCTCCGCCGATTCGCCGCGGATTTGCCGGCGGCCGAAATACGAAGACGAAATCTTGCCCCACCAGAAAAAGTCGTTGCGGCGTCGCCGACTTCACTCGGATTTTCTTTCCTCTCTGCCCAGCCTGCGCCTCTTGCTCTTGCTGCCGGAGCGCCTCCTCTTCCACCTTACGGTCATAGGCGACCGCCGAAAAGTACGCCTGCGGACGGATCCCGGAAAGCTTCCACGTCTTGCCTCCATCTTCGGTAAAGGCGAGATTGGGCCCATCCTCGTCGGGACGCTTGTAGTCGCCGCCGGCAATCGCTCCGTGAAGCGCATCGCGGAACGCAATCGAAAAGATGCCAGTCGAGTCCATGCCATGCAGGATCGGAGTCTCGAACACCTCCCAGCTCTTGCCGCGATCCGGCGAGTGGAAAACGCGCGCTGCCTTGCCGCCGGTCGCGAACCAGATGTTGCCATCGGACGCCGAGGGCAAAATGGCGATGCAGCTATTCGAAGCGGCAAACGCTCCTTCGCCCTTCACTGCAGGCGGCATCTGCGCCGCCGGAATCGGCTGCCAAGTCTGCCCGTCCTCGGTCACGAGCACTTCAAATCGCAACTGGCCCGACGCGTCCGCAATGGGATCACCAAGGACGACTCCGTGCGTCCGATCCCAGAAAACCATCGAGTCGAAAAATCCGCTGGGATCCGTGTTGGTGAACTGCAGCTGCCAGTGCGCACCGCCGTCAGAGGTATGGTAGATGCGCGACTGCTCTCCGCTGCCCGCCGACATCAGAAACGCTTCATCTGCCGAAAAAGCGGCCACGGCGCGAAAATCGAGCCCTGCAGCATCTGGCACCTGCGCCGCCACCCACGTCCGCCCGCCATCCATTGTTCGCAAATAAGTTCCGTGCGTGCCACTCGCCCACGCCACGTCACGCGATACCGCGCTCACCCCGCGCAAATTCTCCGTAGTGTGAGAGATTTGCACACGCGGCGCCGACTGATCGAAAGAAGATGGATCGACAGAAGATGGACCAGGGGAAGATGAATTGAAAAGAGAAGATCCGTTCGCGGCCGAATCAGCAGAAGATTTCGCAACAGCCTGGCGATTAGAGAACGACGTTAGAAATGCAAGCAACAGAACCAGCAGACGGCGCATGCACAATTTTCGCAGAGGAGACCTGCTATTTTGCCGTGAAGTCGGCGAATGAGGCGGTTTTGCCAATGTAGACCCGTAGCGTGCACCGTGCCCCCACATGGGCGAAGGCCACTTCCAACGTGTCGGTCGCGTCCACGACCTGCACCGTTTCCATCGGCGCACGGGCAACATCCTGCTTCTCGTCGTAGGCAGCACCCGGCGTCACGTTCTTATTCACGGCGAGGGTCCAGTGGTCCTTGGCTGGGATGGGATATATCGAATACGCCCCGAGAGGAATGGATGAACTGCCCAGTGTGAGCTGGGCCTCGGTAAACAACGTCATCGGCGTCCCGCCGGGCATCCACGGCTTTCCGTTCGCAATCTTTTCGGCTTTGGTAGTCGTCGGGGTGTACCGCACATAAACTTGACGTCCATCATCGAGATTGCATGTGGTGGTGGACTGACCGCCGCCGGCTTGAGCAGCCAGCCGCGTCGTGCATAACAATGACGCAAAAAATAACGCTATGAGTACAGCTCTCCAAACCATAGAAGCAGGCATGTTGGAAAGCCTCCGCGCAGAAGTGTAGCGCCGGAAGGCCTTCCAGGGAAAGCAGTTTTGCCTTACTTGACAAGATTCCTCACACCAAACCCTCTCCTTCGTGTGTTGGCCTTCGGTGACGTTTTCCGCCCACTGGGCGGTTGTTACCGTCACTTCCAGGACCGGTGCGTCAGATGCCAGCGCAGAAAAAATAAGGACGGATTCATGGCGAAAGCAAAACTGAGAGTTCTTTACGGCGAAGGGGACGAGGAAACTTTGAAGGCTCAGGCCGCCGCCTTTGAGAAAGCCGGTCACATCGTGCAGCCAGTCGTCGGCCGCAAGGCTGTGCAGGAAGCCCTCAACAAGACCGTATTCGACCTCGTCATTCTGGGATCCACACTCACCCGCAACGACCGGCATCACCTGCCCTACATGGTCAAGAAGGCCAGCGCCGAGACCAGCGTCCTGGTCCTGCACGCCGACGGCAGCCGCCATCCTTACGTCGACGCCTGCGTCGACACCGGCACCACCATGGAAAACGTGCTCACCCGCATCGAAGGCATGAAGATCGCCGGAAGGATGCCCTCGGCCGCGGCAGCCGGCGCCGGCCGCTAGAAACCTGATTCAGCGAGGCGCGGGCGCTTCCGCCCGCGCGCGCCTTTCCCCACGTCTTTCGCGCGCTTCTACCGTGGCGTCATCCCGAAGCCTCGCGTTTTTACAAGCGAGGCGAGGGATCTCGCGCGGGGCGCACCCTTGGACCGTGCGTCCTTAACTCCTTATCGGCAACTCCGCCCTCCCGCGAACCATCCGTGCTACGAATCAGCGCAGTTACTCTGTGGGATAGACGCGTCTGTTTCGCACCGACTGCCTCTCGTCAAGCCCCCTTTTCCCGGCCAAAGTGGAATCCCCGCACTTCACGCAACATCGCGAGGCGACCCGAACCTGGGGAGTAAACTGTGGGAACTTCTGGACGATTTTGGCGGGGCAGCTCCGTCTTGACGAGCAATTTCTCGAAAAAGTCAGCACCACTGGGAACATATACCCACACTTAGTGGACGTTTTCGGCTTCTTACGGACCGCTCACGGAATGGTTCGCGGAGCCGGCCGGCCCGCCGGGGCCTGGTTCTTGGGAAAGACCACCAAATGGCGTCGCATTCCTTCGCCCTCGCTCTCGGTGTGCAGATCAGCTTCGTCGCGCAGCGCCAGGTGCACGATGCGCCGCTCCCGCGACGACATGGGATTGAAATGATAAGGCGCTCCCGTCTTCCGCACCTTCTCCGCTGCCACCGTCGCTGCCGCGCGCAACTCCTGAATGCGCAACGAACGGTGATTCTGGCAGTCGAAACACACTTTCTCGTGTTCGCCCGAAGGCAGACGCAGCATCTCCAGCGCCAGCAGTTCCAGCGCCCGCAGCAGTTCCCCGCCGCGGTCGAGCAGCAGCGGCGTGTCGGGTCCGGCAAAATCTACCAGGATCTCCGGCTTCTCCCAGTCGCGGTTCTCGGGCAGCGGAGGGTCCACCACAATCCTGTATTTCAGCCGCAGTCCGCCGTGCGTTACGACGGCTTGCAGAAATTCATTGATTCTCTTGGCGGCAGCGGGTTTGTCGGGTATGGGCATAGAACTTGGCTCTCAGCTATCAGCCGTCAGCTTTCAGCGGGGCAATAGATACAAACTTACAAGCAACCCCAATCCTTGCGTCTCAAAAGGAAGAAGCGAGTTCCACGTTATGCAGCTGAAAGCTGATAGCTACTTATCCTTCTTCCTCGCCCTCTTCTCCATCATCTCGCGCATCTCCCGGCCCAGCTTGGTCCGGTTCATCACGGCCTGCTGCGCGATCGAAATCAGGTTGCTCTCCGCGTAATAAAGATTCAATCCCGCGGGCAGCCGGAAAAAGATGAAGCCCATCATCAGCGGCATCATCACGTTCATCATTCTTTGCTGCGCCGGATCCATCCCCGCCTGCGGCGTCATCTTTTGTGTCACTAGCATGCTGACTACCATCAGAATCGGCAAAACATAAGGAAAGGGCTCAGATGCCGACAAATCGTGAATCCACATCCAATGCGCGTGCCGTAAGTCGATTGCAATCGAAAGCATTTTGTAAAAGGCATACAAAAAAGGCAATTGGATCAGCATCGGCAGGCAGCCGCCCACCGGGTTGACGCCTTCCTTCTTGTACAGCGCGCTGATCTCTTCATTCATCGCCGCCTTGCGCGGATCCTTCAGGCTGTATTTCTTATATTTCTCCTGGATCGCTTTGATCTGCGGCGCGACGCGCTGCATCTTGTACATGGAATGCGTCTGATACACGCGCAATGGCATGAGCGCCACTGTGATCAGAAGCGTTTGCACGACGATCGCCCATCCCCAATTCGCGACGACGTGGCGGAACGTCCACTTCAGCCAGAGAAACAGTGGCTTGGCAATAATGCCGAACGTGCCAAAATCGATGAGTCCATTCAGGTCGTTGTCCGCTCCCGACACTCCCGGCACCTGGACTTTCTGCAAGATCTCCAATTCCTTCGGCCCCACAAAAATCCGCTCCGAAGTCGGCCCGCGCAGGTTGCCTACTGCCGCGCCCAGAACATCCACGTTCACAGTCTCTTTCGCCTCCGGCTTTTGTGGATCGCGCGCCACCGGCAGCGGGTTACGCAACGTCACCATCGCCGCCGACGAGGGATCGTCGGGAATGAACACCGCGGTGAAATACTGATCCGAAGGCCCTGCCCAATGAAACGGCCCGGGAATCGTCGCGCCGCCGCTGATCGCATTGCACTTCGAGAACAGCGACAGTCCGCAGCGGATCGGCAGCCGCACAATGTCCTTGTTGAATTGGTAATTGATCAGACCAGCGGCATAGAACGCGACGTTTGACTGGTCGCCGAATCCCGCCGGCCACGCGGGCAACGCCGCAACCGCGCCGCCTTTGTACGTCACCGAGCTTTCGACCCTCACCGTGTAGCTGTCGCCGTCGAAGCGAAAGCTCTTCCGCACCGCCAGATCCTGATCGGAGTATTCGAAGGTGACCGTCGCTGGCGTTGTCTGTCGGCCTTCCGCCGAAGTCACGTAGAGCGCCGTGCTGAGCCGGTTGCGCAACCACTCATCGTAGGTCCACAGCGAAAGCGGATAACCGTAGTGCTGGGCCGCCGCTGAATTCACCAGGTCGAGAGGTCCGTTCTGCGCGTCGTTGTTGTACTTCTTCAGAATCCACGATTTGACCTGCGCGCCCCTGTTCGTGAACGTGATGCGGTAGAGATCATTCTCGACAACGGTTTCCGCTTCGCTCGTCGCTTGCTTGGTCACTCCGGCGGGTACGTTCACCGCTGCCACTGGAGGAGCCGGAGCAGTTGCGGCCGCGGATTTCGAAGCTTCAGTCTGACTTTGCTGTTGAGGCTGCGCCGGCGGCTGTGGGAGATATTTCTTGTACAACGGCTGGAAGGCCAGCATGATTACGAACACGACCAGAAAGATCAGCAGCAGTCGTCGTTCGCTGCCCGGTTCCATTTGTGGATTTTGATATTCCGCCAAAGTCTTACACTTTCCTCAAATCTCGCAGCGATCCGCCAGCAGGTCTCACAGCAGATGTCATGCTGAGCGGAGCGGCAAGGAGAGCGCAGCGATCCTTACCGCGCAGTCGAAGCATCCCTACCCAACCCGTCACTCTGCCAACGCTGATTTGAATCCGGCACACCCCTCTTCACCACCGGATCGTATCCTCCATGCGCAAACGGATGGCAGCGCAGAAGTCGCCACACCGCCATGACTCCTCCGCGCAGCACGCCGTAGCGTTCGATCGCTTCCATCGCGTATTCGGAACACGTCGGAACATAGCGGCAAGCCGGCGGGAACATCGGCGAGATCGCCCACTTGTATCCCCGCAGAATGTGCAGCACGACGAGTTTGCTGAAGCGACGCATTAGATCATTTCTCTGTCATGCTGAGCGAAGCTGTAAGGAGAGCAAAGCGATCCTTACGGCGCAGTCGAAGCATCCCTGCGCACCTTCTGCTCTATCACCACGAAAGCCCGTCGCACTTCGTTCAGTACCGTCTCAAACTCCGCGGTCTGAAAGGACTTCTTGGGGTTGATGACCACGTCCACCGGCACTTCCACCACGGGGCGCGCCAGCCGCACCGCCTCGCGCAAACGGCGTTTCATGCGGTTGCGCTCAACTGCTCCGCCGAGCGCTCGACCCACGGTGAATCCCACTCGCAATCCAGCGCGTCCCATCTCTCGCACCTTTGCACCTGGCGCCTTCGCACTAGAAATAAGCGATGCCTCCCCCCTCGCCAGATAAAACACCGTCATGTTCGCTGAGAAGTGTTTCCGCCCCTGCTTGTACACGCGCTCAAAATCCGAGTGGCGCCGCAACCTTCCGCTCCGCGGAAATCGAAACTTGCGCCTCGGCCTCGCGTCTTTCACCAAAGAAGACGACGACCCCGGCTCGACACTCTGTTTCGATGCTTCAGGCACACTGCCAGTCACAGGGCCTCGAAATTCCGGATCGCTGATTTCCTGAATGGAGGTTTCAGCATCGCTCGGCGCCAGCGCCAGCCTCGGCCTGCGCCTCTGGACTATTCGCGAAAACCGGGCTTCACCGAGACCCGCTTGCGCCCCTTGGCGCGGCGGCGCGACAGTACCTTCTGGCCGCCCTGGGTCCTCATGCGCACGCGAAACCCGTGCTTCTTCGATCGCTTGCGCCGGTTGGGTTGGAATGTACGCTTGGGCATGAAATATAGCCGCTCCTGATTCGCTCGTCGGTCTTAGGGCAAACTGTAAGTATAAATCAGCGGCCTGATTAGTACCAACTTGCATGCCGACGGAGCACATTCATCGATCCCGCCAGCAACTCATCTCGCTGTGATCGTTCTCCTCATCTACTCGCCGTGCCAGCTGCGCCGTTGCGACGCATTGCACACTCTCCGCGACAGTTACTCTCGCGGCACTTGACAGCGCCATGAATTCGAGTGCTGAATAGGACTTCGCGGAAAAATTCCCAGCCGAGGTTTTCCACACAAGCAAAAATTTTGTGCTAGTATGCCGGACTGATTCTGCTTTCAAAATCGTTTTGTAACCGCGCCCGCCACAACGAGCGCTTTCCGCAGTAAAATTAAACGGTTCCACTGCATTTCGCGAAACCGATATTAGAATAGGGCTCTCATACCAGCCGCCTGAGCGCCGCGGCGAGCACTTCATATATGTCAGTTCCCGGAACAACCCTTTCCCCTAATCCGTGGGCCCGCATCCTGGATGCGCTGGAAAAGAAAATCAATCGCCACTCCTACGACACCTGGCTGAAGCCCACGCGCTACAGCCACTCGAGCGGCGGCATTCTTTTTGTTCGCGTTCCCACGGTCGAGTTCCGTCATGCCGGCGACAAGTACGCCGACCTGATTCAGGAGGCCATCGACAATCTCGGCCTTGGCTTCAACGACGTGAAATTCGTCACGCCGGAGGACGATCCCGCCACGACCACCGTCCGTCACGACGGCGGCCTTTCTGCTCCCGCAGCCGCCCCATCCCAGGCGCGCTTCGACTGGGACGGTGCCGCGCAACTGAATCCCCGCTACACCTTCGACGCCTTCGTCATCGGCAGCGGCAACCAGTTCGCCCACGCTGCCTGCCAGGCTGTCGCCGAGCGACCGTCCAAGGCTTACAATCCGCTCTTCCTCTACGGCGGCGTCGGCATGGGCAAGACTCATCTCATGCAGGCCATCGGCCACGAGATCAAGCGCCGCCAGCCGCAGACCGCCATCTGCTACGTGTCCAGCGAGAAGTTCACCAACGACATGATCAACTCGCTGCGCTACGACAAGATGACGACGTTTCGCGACAAGTTTCGCAACGTTGACGTCCTCCTCATCGACGACATCCAGTTTCTGGCTCAGAAAGAGCGCACCCAGGAAGAGTTCTTCCACACTTTCAACGCTCTGCACGAATCGATGAAGCAGATCGTGATCGCCAGCGATCGCTCGCCGAAGGAGTTGGCCGAGATCGAAGACCGCCTGCGCAGCCGCTTCGAGTGGGGACTGATCGCCGACATTCAGCCACCCGACCTCGAAACCAAAGTCGCGATTCTGCAGAAGAAAGCCGAGCAGGAAAAAGTTACACTTCCTACCGATGTCGCCCTCTACGTCGCCTCCAACATTCGTTCCAACGTGCGCGAACTCGAGGGCGCGCTCATTCGCCTGGTCGCTCACTCTTCGCTGATCGGCGCCGAGATTACGCTGCCTTACGCCCAGCAGGTGCTGAAGAACTTCATCGACTCGCAGGCCCGCAAGGTCACCATCGAGTCCATTCAGAAAATGGTCGCTGAGCAGTTCGGCCTGCGCCTAGTCGAAATCAAGGCCAAGAACAATTCCCGCGCCATCGTGTATCCACGCCAGATCGCAATGTATCTGGCTAAGCGCCTGACCGAAGCGTCCTTGCCGGAGATCGGCCGCCAGTTTGGCGGTAAGCATCACACGACCGTGCTGCACTCGGTAGAAAAAATCGAAGAGCTGCGCAAGAACGACAAGGATTTAAACAGGCTCATCAACAAATTGACCGAGCAATTAGGCGGATGATTCGTGCGCGTTTGTGCATTTTCCGCTCTCCAGTCCAGTCTTCCTTCCGGTTGGCTGTGAATGTGATGTGGAAGCTGTGTAGCGGCAGGCGGAAATTGAAATCAGGATCGTGGGATTGACGCGACTCCGAAGCATTCGGGACCGATTTCTAACATGAGGGCTCAGCACAGAACCGGGTGATGCGATTCAAGTTGCGAGAGTTTTCCACTTCTGCGCAAGCTCTACTGTTACTGCTGGTTTTATAGGTTTTGTATTTGATATAAGGGTAACAAGAGAAGTAGCGGACGCGGGGGGAAGGCCATATGCCGGTGGAGGCCGCTGTTGCCGTGGAAACCATGGAGATCACGGTCAGCAAGTTTGAACTGCTGCGGGAATTGACTGCCACGCAAGGTGTGGTCGAGCGCAAGACCACGATTCCCATCCTGTCTAACTATTTATTCGAAGCCTCTGGCGATCGCCTTTCGTTGACCGCCACTGACCTCGATCTCAGCCTGCGCACTTCCTGTACTGCGAAAGTCAAAAAGGAAGGCTCCTGCACCATCCCCGCGCGCAAACTTCACGACTACGTCAAACTGCTTCCCGACACCGACATCACCATCAAGCTGCTCGAAAATCACTGGGCCTCGATTCGCTGCGGACGGTCGAATACCAAGATGGTGGGCATGGCCAAGTCAAATTTTCCCAGCCTTCCCGTATTCCCCTCTGCTGGAGCCGTCACGATTCCGGCCCAGGTTCTCCGCGGCCTGATCTCCCGCACCGGTTTCGCCATCTCGAACGAAGAATCGCGCTACACGCTGAACGGCGCGCTCATGCTGCTCAAGCCCGAGTCCATCACCATGGTCGCGACCGACGGACATCGTCTCGCCCACTGCGAGCGTAACGGCGAGAAGTTCGAAGGCGTCTCCGGCGAGATGAAAACTCTCGTTCCCAAGAAAGCCATGGACGAGCTGAAATCGCTGCTCGATTCCACCGACGCCGACACGGTCGAGTTCGCCAAAGACGAATCGACGCTGTTCTTCCGCATCGGTTCGCGCCTGCTGACCTCGCGCCAGCTCACCGGCCAATTCCCCAACTACGAAGCCGTCCTCCCTAAGGACAACAACAAGATCGTTCCGCTCAACGCCGACGAGCTCAACGCCGCCATCCTGCGTGTCGCCCAGTTCGCCGACGAGCGCTCGCGCGCCGTCCGCCTGCGCCTGGAGAAAGGCGAAGTCAAGATTTCTGCGTCGTCGTCCGAAGCCGGCGAATCCGAAGATTCCCTCGAAGCCGCCTACAATGGCGACCCGCTCACCATCGGCTTCAATGCACAGTATCTTGTTGATTTCCTGAAAGCTTCCGGCACCGCCGACGTCCGCCTCGAGCTGAAAGATCCGCAATCCGCCGGCCAGTTCCGTCCCGCCGAAGGCGACGACTACAAGTACCGCTACATCGTCATGCCCATGCGCATCTGAGGAGCAGGGGAGACTCAGTTGTCATCCTGAGCGAAGTTGTCGTCTGCGAAGAGGACGACAACGCAGTCGAAGGATCCCTTATCCCTAACGTGCCCTGTGGCCCTAATCGGCGCCCTTTCTAAGGCTTAATGTCCCTTCCGCCGCTTGACCTCGACTCCCCTCTGTCATACATTGGCGGGCACCTTAATTTCTGGGAGGGGCGTTATGTTAGACGGCTTCAAGAAATTCATCCTGCGCGGCAACGTCGTCGACATGGCCGTCGGCGTCGTAATTGGCGCGGCTTTCGCCGGAGTAGTCAACGGACTCACCAAGGCGTTTTTGAATCCTCTGATCAAGCTCGCCGCCGGCGGCGAGAAATTTTCTACCCTCACCTTCACCATCGGCAAAGTCGAGTTTCCCGTCGATGAGTTCATCAATGCGACAATCTCATTCATCCTGATCGCAGCCGCGGTTTACTTCCTGGTCGTTCTCCCCGTGAATGCCCTCGTCGCTCGCATGCACCGCGGCGACAAGCCGCTCGACCCCACCACCAAGAAGTGTCCCGAGTGCTTGAGCGAAATTCCCATCGATGCCAAGCGCTGCTCCCACTGCACTCAGCCCGTGCTCGGCAAGGCAGCGTGAGGCATGCGCGGCGCGCTACGCATTTTCGTTGTGCTGACACTGCTTCAAACCGGGCTGGCACCGAGCCAACCCAAGGACCAGGATCAGGATAAAGACCAGTCCAGCCCGTCCGCAGAGCAGCCGGGCGGCTATTTCGGAGAGACTCCCGTCCGTGTGCGAGTCTCCTCCGGGGTGAGTCAAGGTCTGCTGATCAAGAAGGTAGCGCCGGAGTATCCGAAGAAGGCGCGTCGTAAGCACATCCAGGGGACGGTTATCATGAAGGCGAAGATCAGCAAAGAGGGAGACATCATCGACCTTGAGCTGGTCTCCGGCGATCCATGCTCGCCCAGGCCGCCATGGGCGCCGTCAAGCAATGGAAGTATCGTCCCTACCTGCTGAAGGGAGAACCTGTCGAGGTTGAAACCCAAATCCAGGTAAACTTCACTCTATCGGGAGGCTAGCTCGCGTACCATAGCAGCATGCACCGTTTCCGATATTTTCTTCCGATCTTCCTTGCACTGCTCGCCGTCGTCTCTCACGCGCAATCTCCGTCGTCATCCAGGAACCCGAAGACGCAGGCTTCCGCACTCGACTCTGGCACCGTCTCCAACAACGTGTACCGCAACAAGACCCTCGGTCTCGTCTGTAAGATTCCCGACGCCTGGGTCCTGCGCACCGACGAAATGAACCTCCGCGACGAAGAAACACCTAAGCCGGACGCTGCCCCGCAATCTCCGCCACCTGCTTCCAGCGCCGGCAGCAAAGTCCTTCTAGCCGCCTTCTCGCGTCCCCCGGCCGCCCCGGGCGAAGACATCAACTCCTCCATCGTCATCGCCGCTGAACCGATCTCGTCGTATCCCGGTCTCAAGGAAGCCGCCGAATATTTTTATCCGATCGAAGAAGTCGCCAAGGCGCAGGGCCTCCAGCTCGACGAAGATCCCTACGCCATCGCCATCGGGACCACAACGCTCGTCCGCGGCGACTTTCACAAAGACGTCGGAACCCGCGTCCTGCGCCAGTCCACGCTCGTGCTTCTCTCGCACGGTTATGCCGTCTCGATCACAATGATCGGCGGCACAACGGACGAAGTGGAAGACCTGATCGATGGCCTCAGCTTCACCGCGGCGGGAAAATAGTGCAGAAGCAAGAATTGTGCGAAACGGGATTGACTCCAGGTTGCTCCACCCTTGTCGCACACTTGCGACAGGGTGGACGCTCCCCGGGAAAGAAGTCGCTGGAGCAGGCTTCAGGCTTTCGCGGCCATCGCCTGCTGCCTGATTTCAATCGTCATGAGCGGCGGATGCCGCAGCGTGTTGTGAATCAGACAATGATGCACCGCCTTCTCGACGCCCGCGCGATGCTGATCGTTCAATTCCACCGGCGTCTCAATCTCAATGCGAAAGTTGTCCACGCGCGCCGGGTCTTTCACCTTCTCCGCCGTGACCCGCACCCGCGTGCCCTCCGTTGCTAGCTTAAACTTTCGCAGATACTGCGCCGCATAGAACGCCGCACACGATCCCAACGAAGCCAGCAACAATTCCGGCGGCGTCATGCCTTCATCGTGGCCGCCATTCTCGGGCGGCTGATCGCTCACAACCGTGTGCTGCCGCGCCTTGATCTCAAACTGTACCGCTCCCAGGTGTTCGATCGTAACTTCCATACATCCCTCCCGCGCCCGTACCAAAGAATCCCACGCTCTGGCTCAAGGCGCTGTGTTCACAAGCACAGGGAGAGAATCGACTGGTCACTTCTGGGATATGACGTTGATGCCGACGCTGGCAAGTTCCAGCCCCGATGGGGCGGTCCACGATAGCCCGGCACGGCAGTGCCGGGTAGAGGTCGGAAAAAGGAAAGGAGTCCCGTAGGGACGCCACCGTTCTCGACAGGACCACCTTCTCAGCGCGGCGATCGGCCTTGAAAGGGCGCGCCTTCAGGCGCGCCGCAGGGTGACTTTCAGAGTTGCGGCTTTAACCGCTGAGGTACCGATGAGAGATTGCTACTCCAGCGGCTCCGAATACAAACTCAAATCCTTCTCTCCGCGCGCCTTTTTCTCAGCGTATTTCTTCATCCATGCTTCCCAGCTTTTGCCCGCGGCTGTGTCGCGTCCCGTGAAAGCCAGCGCGCCGATGTCGGCGTAGGAAATGGCGATCTTTCCACTCGAATTCTTCGGATAAAGACGAACCAGAGAATCCTTCAGCGTCGGCCCGGTCCGCCGGTCAAACAAATAACCCTCGATCTTCGTCCCGTCCTTGCGCGTGATGGTCACATCGCCGCGATAATCAAACGCCTTCTCGAGCGCCACGCGCAGCTCTTCTTCGTTCGCCAGCGCCGGAATCCAGCCTTCGAGTTGCTCATGCGCCACGCCCGGCGCGACTTCCAGCGCATCCGGATTCTGCGCCTGACTCGGAACGCCGACATGCGGCGCCGCCGCCCCCGCGGCATGATCAAGATGTCCCGCCTCTTTGCCGGTCATTCAGTAATTTTAACCACAGCCTGAAGCTGCGCAACCTGTGAGATGTCCGCGTCAAGGATACCCGGTAAAAGACCATCGTAACGTCGACATTGTATATTCTCGCCTGTACTGTTCGAACAGACTATGCCAATGTGGTGGCTGGAAGAAAATCCTGCACCTACCGGTCTTCGTAAGCTATGGTTGCAGTGCACTTGGTTTATGTATCGTGGGCCGTCTGCGTGGCTCGTGTGGCTGAATGCCGCCTTTTGCTGCGTCGCGTTCATGCCCCTCACTCTCTTGGGGTTGGTCTGGCTTACCTACAGAATTACCGGCCCCGGACTGGCCGCCATGTATTCGTTCGCTTTTTTCCTTGGTTTTTGTGAGCTCAGCTACTTGGCTATCATCCCGACCCTTATCGCTGCCCTTTTCATGGTCGCTTCGTCGAGAATTCCTCCAAGAGTCATGGCAGTGACCATCGCGGCTGAATTCGTTGCGTTAGCACAGTTAGTCTGGCTTCTCCACGTGGCCCGAATTGGTTTGTTCGGAAAGCCGTAGCGCCCAGCTGGAAGACAAACCTCCAGCCAGCGGCGTGTCCAGGGTTCACGTAGAAAGCGGAGCCGACTGTCCCGTCCTGAGCATTGCTACGCGCGGGTTCCCTGCAGCGATTCGCTCGACTGGGCAATCGGCGCCGAAATCTGCACCAGCGGATGCACCGGCTCCACCTTCTCCTCCAGCATCCGCTCTGCTTCTTCATCCCGATACCGCGTAAACAGCGTTGCCTTCACCGTCGCCAGAAATCCGCCCAAAGAAGAAAACGTCGCGTTCACCGCCGACGCTTCATACCCGCTGTGCACCATGCAGTTCGCGCACCCCGGATTCCCCGACTCCGTCCCATACTTCTCCCACGAAGTCGTCTCGATCAATTCCGCAAACGTTTCCGCGTACCCGTCCTGCAGCAGGTAACACGGCTTCTGCCAGCCGAACACGTTGTACGTCGGCATGCCCCACGGCGTGCACGGATACGTCCGCTTCCCCATCAGGAACTCGAGAAACAGCGGCGACAAATTAAACTGCCAGTTCTTTTTCCGGTTCGACAGGATCGCGCGAAACATCCGTCGCGTCCGCGCCCGTCCAAGAAAATGTCTCTGATCAGGCGCCTTATCATACGAATATCCGGGCGAGAGCATCATCCCCTCGATACCCAGCTCCATCATCTCGTCAAAAAACGCCCGCACCGACTTCGGATTCGCCCCGTCAAACAGCGTCGTGTTCGTCGTCACTCGGAAGCCGCGCCGCAGCGCTTCTTTCACACCATCCAGCGCCAGGTCGTACCCGCCCTCGCGGCACACTGCCAGGTCGTGCTCCTCGCGCTGCCCGTCCAGATGCACACTGAAGGTCAAATACTTGCTCGGCGTGAACTGATCGATCTTCTCCTTGAGCAGCAGCGCATTCGTGCACAAATAGATGTATTTCTTCCGCGCGACCAGCCCTTCGACGATCTCCGCAATCTGCGGATGCATCAGCGGCTCGCCGCCCGGAATCGAAACCATCGGCACCCCGCACTCATCCACGGCTCGGAAGCACTCCTCCGGCGACAGATCCTTCTTCAAAATGTGCGCTGGATACTGAATCTTCCCGCACCCCGCACACGCCAGATTACAGCGGAACAGCGGCTCCAGCATCAGCACCAGCGGATACTGTCTGCGCCCGGCAAGCTTCTGCCGCAACACATAGCTCGCCACCGTCCACATTTGGGATACAGGAACTGGCATGAATGTCTGGGTAACCCCTGAGTATTGAATTCTATCAGGCTCAGTCGGCCATGTGCCTGACCATGCAGGTTCGGGCCTTGCCGTCTACGGGGACCTTGATTTTCGCCGTGGAAGAGCGGCCCTTTGGCGCCGCGTAACGAACAAAGAAATGGGGCCTTAGCCCCCCACCCAATTCTCTGCAACCCCCGCCCGGTCCCCAGCCTCTAAAGGTCATGCTCCCCCGTTCCCAGCCACGGTCCAAAGAACTCTTGTCCCGGCCCCAGAAACCCGATAGGCTTGTCCGCAGGGATTTGTATGTTTAACCCGCATCCCAACCTGGCCGACGAGGTGAACCGCAGCATCATCCAGTCGGAGATCGAAGGCGGCGTCTTTCTCGGTGATCTGCCGCCCGCGACGGTCCTCGAAATCCAGACCATGCATCACCGCTACACCGCCGTTCTGCTCGGCGGCAGCGACGCCCTGATCTCCGGCCACCCCGAGTTCTGCCCCGAGCCGGTGCAGGTGGCCATCGCCGGTTCGACCTGGGGAGGCTCCATGCTCAAGCTCCAGTACGTCGGCCGGGGCATGCACCTCGAATTCCGCCATCCTCACTACCCCACTCCGATCGTCACGTCACGCATCCAGGAAATCCGCGACCGCGCCCCGCTCCCGCCGCTCGAACTCGACGCCCGCGTCCACGGCGCACACTCGTAGCAATCACCATTGACCACTTTGTCATCCCGAGCGAGGCTCTTTTCGCCGAGTCGAGGGACTAGCGCTTAATCTCGCGCGGCCAGTCCGTTAACGGTCTCAATCTTCAATCTGAAATCGGCAATCCAGCATGCCGCTGCGCTACCCGGTGCTCGCTACTCAGTACTCCGTTCTTCCCATTGACTATCCCCCTCGTACCCACTACCATTCCCGCCATCAGGCGAGAACAACCATATGCCCCTGACCATTCAGCCGCGCGAAGTTTCCCACGTCACCATCCTCGACGTTACCGGCCGCATTGTGCTCGGCGACGAAATCCACGACCTGCGCGACTCCATCCGCAGCCTGCTCGACCAGGGCAAGAAAAAAATTATCCTCAACCTCGCCGGCGTCGACTACATCGACTCGTCCGGCGTGGGTGAACTCGTCGGCTGCTACACCACCGTGCGCAACGCCGGCGGCGAGCTCAAGCTCCTCAACCTCACCCAGAAGGTGAAAGACGTCCTCCACGTCACCAAGCTCTACACCGTCTTCGACATCAAGGACGACGAATTCACTGCCGTCAAATCCTTCGACTACTTCTTCGCGAAATAACGCTCATGTAGGGACAGCCGCCCTCGGCTATCCAGTCGAGCAGGTTGCCCCACCTTTGTCTCCGCGCACTTTGCGGAGACAGGGTGGGACTCGCGCAAGCTGTCGCGAAAGCCCTCTGCCCCCCGAACCGCGCTTGCCACGCCCCCAAGCCGCCCATCTCGAAGTAGAATCTAGGATGTAAAACTTAAATGACCGTCATGGGCACTGCAACCTGGAGCAGTCGCCGTTCATGCCTCAGCCGCCCAAATCCAATCGCGAACTCATCTGGACCGTCGACCGCAACTTTCAGGGATGGACCTGCTCGCAGTGCGAGTGGAACTCCCCACTGCCCACGCTGCTGAACGACCCCGAAGCCAAGACCGCCTTTGACCGCCTGGCAGCGGCCAAATTCCGCGACCACAAATGCGCCGACCACCTCTCCCGTCTCGCGCCAGCGCCCGCCGACAGCTTCACCGCCCGCATCAAGAACATGGTCGCGCACGGCTTTAAGCCCAAAGACGCCGTCGAACTTTTCCTGCAGGAAGCCGCGCTCGAATTCCGCAACCAGCCCCAGATGCTCGCGCAGGCGAAATCCGAAGCCGAAGACTTCCTCCGCCGCCTCCGTGCCGGATTGATCTAAGAATTATGAGGATTTTTCCGTCAAAGAATTTGCCTGGTGACTCTTTTGCATTAGCAGCAGCAGAACGATAAGCTCCATTTTGGGCAATCGGGCGACATAATTCACCTTAACGACAGGTATCTGACAGGCGTAGATATGGGGCAGCGTGCATTAGTGCTCGGGGCGGGCGGACACGCCGCCACCGCGTGGGAGCTCGGAGTGATTACCGGCATGGCTGATGCTGGCGTTGACGTTCGCGACGCCGATCTGATCGTGGGCACCTCAGCCGGAGCGCGGGTCGGTGTCCAAATCAGAAGCCATCTGACACTGGAAGAATTGTTCCAGCGGCAGGTCGATCCATATCTGCAGACGAAAGAGCCGGCCCCGCCGGTTGACTTTACGCAATGGCGCGCCAATTTCGTACGGGCGAAGGAAGGCTCAGGGGACGCCGTTACCGTGCTCAAGCGCTTCGGTGCGCTGGCCCTCCAGGCGCCACTGGGTTCGCAAGACACTCGACGGAACATGATCGCCGCGGCGCTGCCAACGCAGATTTGGCCCGAGCGCCGCCTTTTGATTGTGGCCGTCGACGTGGAAAGTGGCGAGCGGCGCGCGTTCGATCATTCGAGCGGGGTCGACCTGATCGACGCTGTGGCTGCGAGCGGTGCTGTGCCGGGGATCTGGCCCGCGGTCGCACTCGGTGGCCGCAGGTACATGGACGGCGGCGTCTATTCCATCGACAACGCAGATCTCGCCGTGGGGTGCGAGCACGTTTTGATTTTGACGCTGCCAGCACGCGTGCCACCACTTTGCACCGCAACACTCGAGGCCGCAGTCGACACGCTCAGGCACAGCGGGATGCAGGTCGATGTCGTCCATCCCGACGAAGCGGCGCAAGCGGCCTTTGCCTCGGTCGGCGGAAACCTGCTCGACCCTTCAGTTCGTGAGGCCGCTGCCCGCGCCGGACGCGAACAGGGCCGGCGAACCGCTACAGCAGGAGCGCGTCGATGAGATCCGTGCAACTTCCATGACGAGCTCGAGTTCAGCTCATCTAGTTCGTAATCCCCATCTCGCCCAATATCCACGCGTAATCGAACGCCGCTTCATGCAACCGGTCATACCGTCCCGAAGATCCACCATGTCCCGCCGGCTGCAGATTCGTCTTCAAGATGAGCGTGTTGTGATCCGTCCGCGTCGCCCGCATCTTCGCCACGTACTTTGCCGGCTCCCAGTACATCACCTGCGAGTCGTTGAACGACGTCTTCACCAGCATGTCCGGATAATTCTTCGCCGCAATGTTGTCATACGGCGAATACGTGATCATATAATCGAACGCTGCCTTCTCCTTCGGATTCCCCCACTCCTCAAACTCACCCACCGTCAGCGGCAAGCTCTCATCCAGCATCGTGTTCATCACGTCCACGAACGGTACACCCACCAGTGCCGCATGAAACAGATCGGGACGCATGTTCAGCACCGCCCCCATCAGCAGCCCGCCCGCCGATCGCCCCTCAATCACCAGCCGGTCCTTCGACCCATATCCGGCCTTCGTCAAAAACTCCGCGCACGAAATGAAGTCTGTGAACGTGGTCTTCTTGTTCATCATGCGCCCGGCGTCGTGCCAGGCCTTGCCCATCTCGCCGCCGCCGCGAATGTGCGCTACCGCCACCACCACACCACGATCCACCATGCTGGAAATGTTCGAGTTGAAAAACATGTCGATCGAGATCCCGTACGACCCATACCCGTATAAATACAGCGGCCCCTTGCCGTCGAGCTTTGTTCCCTTCAGATACAGCACCGAAATGGGAACCCTCACTCCATCCGATGCAGTGGCATAAACCTGCTCCACCTGATACTTCGTCCGGTCATACCCTCCCGGCACTTCCTTCTGTTTCAGCAACTGCGACGTCCCCTTCTCCATGTCATACGCAAACACCGAGTCCGGCGTAATCGGCGACTGATACCGATACCGAAACTCCGTCGTGTCGTACACCCGATTCACATACGAATAGGCCGCGTAGGCCGGCTCCGGAAACGCGATGTCCTTCGCTTTACCGTCCCGCAAATCCGTCACCCGAATCTGCGGCAGCCCGTTCGCCCGCTCATACAGCACCAGGAAATTCCGGAAGAGGTCTATGTCATCCAGCATGATGTCCGGATTGTGCGCCAGCACTTCCTGCCAGTTCGCACTGCCCGGATCCGTCACCGGCGCCCGCACCAGCCGGAAATTCCTCCCCGTATCATTCACCCGGATATAAAACGAATCCCCATTGTGGTCCGGATAATATTCCACGCCCTGCTTGCGCGGCTCCATCACCTTCCACTCCGTCGTCGGATCGTTTGCCGGAATGTACCGCGCCTCCGTCGTCGTATGGCTCACAGACAGCAGAAAAATGTATTTCTGGCTCCGCGACTTGTCAGCGCCCACCTCAAACCGCTCGTCCTTCTCTTCATAGATCAGATCATCCGGCCCCGCCGTTCCCGCCGCATGCCGATACATCCGGTACTGCCGCTTCGACACGGCATCTTCCTGCGTATAGAAAATCGTCTTGTTGTCGTTCGCCCACACCACCGATCCCACCCGCTCGGCGTGATCCACCAGCGTCTTTCCCGTCCGCAGATCCTTCACGGCCAGCTGATACTGCCGGAACCCCGTGTTGTCGAACGAATACGCCAGCAGATTCCCGTCCGGCGACACCGCATACGCCGCCACGCTCATGAACGTCTGGCCCTTCGCCAGCTCGTTGATGTCGAGCACCACCTCTTCCGTCGCATTCTCGTCCCCCACCTTCTTGCGGCAGCGAATCTGGTACTGCTTTCCCGCCTCCGTGCGCACGTAATAAAAGTAGTCGCCCTCGCGGTAGGGAACCTCGACGTCCGTCTCCTTCACCCGGCTTAGCATCTCGTCATACAACTTTTTCTGGAACGGCTCCGTCGGCTTCATCACGGCATCGGTGTAGGCGTTCTCCGCCTCCAGATACGCCTTCACCTCCGGATTCGGTTTGTCCCGCAGCCAGAAATAGTTGTCCACCAGCTCGTGCCCGTTGACTTCGGTGACGTGCGGCACTTTCTTCGCCACCGGCGGCGCAGGCAGCGACCCGGTATCCGCCGCAGTGAAGACAAGAATGGCAGCCAACAACAGCGCGCCCATCGTGAGTCGGCGCACGAGATTCTTCTTCATAATTCCTCCGTAAATTGATCCTTTATGTATGGGCGGACGCGCTCGTTGCGCAACTTGTCTCGAAACCGACTAATGCTTGTCATTCCGAGGAGCGCAGCGACGAGGAACCTGCTTTTGCTTTCTTCGTTGTCATCCTGAGCGAAGGTTGTCGTCCGCGAAGCGGATGACAACGCAGTCGAAGGATCCCTAGCCCGAAGGTTGCCAATCCTTGTCGCGCCTATGCGACAGGTTGGGAACTCGCGCGCAATTCTAACCTAAAGTGTAAATCCAGTTTGTCATTCGGACTTCGACTGGGGTCCGGGTCTTGGACCACCGCCACGGCCCATGTGGGGACAGCCGCCCCCGGCTGTCCGGTCGAGCGCAGCTCGACGGCCTCACCACGAATGGCAGGACCAGAACAATGAAACCAGCCGTTTCCCACTTTGGCTGCGCTTCGTAGGTCGTTGCTGGCTTCGAAATTGCGGCTCGAATCGAACCCTTGCTCCCACCCCATACCCATCCTGATCCCTACCGCGTCCCTGCCCACAACGTCAGCACGATGAACAGCGCTTGCATCGGAATCCGCCACACCAGGGGCGTCACCGGCTTCGCCGCGAGGCGCGGCAGCATCGCCACCACGAGAATAATCAGAACCATCATGTCCGACCTAAGAAACGAGAACCGACAGCTGGGTACTGAGTACTGGGTACTAAGTGACAATTACCTCCCGTACTCCGTCACCTTCCCATCGACCACGACGGCCACATATTTCCCCGACCCAATCTCCCGGAACTGCACCACCTTGTGACCATCACGCGCCAGCTGTCCCCACCGGCTCGGCTTCTCCGCATTCTGTTCAATCGCCTGATATCCCTTCCCACCCATCTCAAACCGCACCGTCCTCAGCCGCCGCGTCCCGGTCCGCATCACCTTCTCCGCCCGCCCCTCCACCACGACCTCGGCCCCGCCCATCATCTGCTCCGCGACCGACGTCAACACTGCATGATCCAGCATCTCCATTACTCCAGCCGCGCAGCGGCGAAATGTGAAAGCCCGGCACGGCAGTGCCGGGTAAGCTTCAGAGAAAGACGGCGAGTCCCGTAGGGACGGTATTCCGTTTTTCCACTCCGCCAAACTTTCGTAAGAGTTCCCCGCCCCCAAACCCGAACTAGAATACGCGCAGAATCCCATGTCGAGGAGCACAAAACTTTCCCTGGTCTTCTTCGGCCTGCTCTTCCTCGGCTCGCTGCCCATGCTCACCGGCCGCCTGCGCGCCCATTACGAGCAACACAAGGTCTCGATCGGAATGACCCTCCCCATGGTGTTCAGCGCACTCGACCAGTGGAACCTGTGCATCACCAGCTATTCGGACGAGCACAAACAGGAGTTCGCAGGCTTCAACGCGCTCGAGGAACCAGGCGGAGAGTTGTACCGTATGCCCAAATACCACAAGACCCTGACCTCGAAGGCAGAGTTTGTCCAGTTTGTCTCAGAGCAAATGAACAACGGGAAGGCCTGGGGCAGCCAGTTCACCTACTACGCCGGCTCCGTCCGCAACACCTTTCGCGTGGACTTCGATGCCGGCGGCAAAGTCATCCATGTACCCGAGATGGCTGTCCGCCCCTAAACGGCGCCGTGCATCTTGTGAAACGATGATGCTACGGCCCGAACGTTTTCTGCCCCGCGTCACGTGAGCCCGGCACGGCCATCGCCAACTGACAGATTGCCTCCGGATTGCCGACCGAACAGAACCCAACCCGAGAGTAAATACAAGCCGCCACATTGGGAGCCCACGATTACCAGCCCATTTGGCCCATCCGCTTAAGGATGATCGAGCTGTAGCTATTCATGCGCTCGGGTCGCCGCTTCAGGGGAGCCGGGAGAATTGCAGCAAGCCGTGCCGCCCGTTCCCGGCCGACATTCCGAGCGGTTTCATCGTAATAACGACACGCCGCCTCCGCACCGTAGACACCAGGACCCCATTCGACAATGTTGAGGTATAGCTCCAGAATCCGTTGTTTGCCGAGCACGAATTCGGCCACCGGTACCAGCGTGACCTCTGCGCCCTTGCGGAGGACAGAGCGGCCCGTTCCGAAGAACAGGTTTTTTACGAGTTGCTGCGTGATGGTGGAAGCTCCGCGAGTGCGCTGACCCTCCAAATCTTCTTGGGCAGCGATCTGGATCTCGTGCCAATCGAATCCATGGTGCTGGTAGAAGTGCGCGTCCTCCGCGGCGATTACCGCGTGCTGGAGATCAGGCGAGATTTGGCCAAGCGGAACGAACTTGTAGCGCTCGCGATACGACGTGTGGTGAATCCAGGCCTGCAAGCGGCGCTGGATGTGCACCGCGGTTGTCGGTGGATCGATCCACTTGGCCGACACAAGGATCAGCGCGGCAAGCAACCAAAGAAGTACCACGCTGACGGCGAGCCATCGAATCAAAGATCGGAAGAAGCCCGTCCGAAGCGGGATCTTGGTGTAGGTGTTCGGCGTCTCCGTCACATTTCAGAATAATAGCCCGGGGTCGGTTGTCGCTGATCGTAGAAGGGATTGCCAACGGCTCACCCAACCGTTCCGGATTGGTCGGAGGGAAGGTTCCAAGAAAGATAACAAGCCCCGTAAGGGACGGCACTCGGCTTTCCCACTCCGCTAACAGAAATGGGACATTCCGCGCCCAGATTCCCTTTCAAACCCGCTCTCCATGCGCGGAGCCACCCCACCACATAACTACCTTGATTCCCCGGCGTCGAGCAGGGGCTTTGAGCGCTATCCGGATTTTTTGCCAACCGACTGTGGCCGACCATCCTCCCCGAGCTTCCTACAGGCCCGTTTGAACGAAGCCTTAGCGGCAGACGCTTTCGCGTCTCCGGCGTCAGCGGTTGTGCGTGAGCGGATAAGGTTGGGTCAAAAGGAGATCACCTATGACCCACCTTCGCAAAATGATGCTCGAAGAACTCGAGCGTCGTAATTACGCTCAGACTACCATCGACTGCTATATCCAGGCGATCGAGGATTTTACGCGGCACTTTCGGCGCTCTCCGGACCAGCTCACTGCCGAGCACATCCGCGAGTACCAAGCGTATTTGTTCCGCGAGAGAAAGCTGGCCGCGTCCACCGTGACGCAGCGGCTCGCGGCTCTGCGGTTCTTCTACACGCAGACGATCAAGAAAGCCTGGAGCGTGGCCGATACACCCTATCCGAAGAAGACGCGACCCCTGCC
>JASHPH010000406.1 GCA_030038255.1 Candidatus Sulfotelmatobacter sp.
TTGGCACCACCAAGTCTACTCAGGTTGAAGGAGCCGACATTGTTATGAAATCACAGGCCCACACCAAGAGCGTACGTCAAAGCGAATGCCCAACAATTGATCTAGAGCAGAGATTGCGGAGGGGCAGTTTCATTTCGGGAAGCCGGCGAGGCCTGCCGCTCGCGATAAAATTGAATGTGACCTATGCCCAACTACCCCATCAGAACCTGTGTTGTTTGCAGAGAAGAGTTCGAACTGAAGCCCGGCAAGCCGGGCTTCGCCAACCGTTGCCCGTCTTGCAGCGATGAGGAAGCGAACGCCTCACCCAAGTCGACCGACGTGCTGAAGACCGATAAGCAGGCCAACGCCGCCCGCCGCGAAGCCATGCGCAACCTGCTGTATCGCAAGGACAGTTAGGCCAGAAATCCTCGTTGGAGCGTGGCGAAAACGGGGGTAAAATAGCTGCCAGTCGAGTCCCCTCGACCGCTCCTCCCGGATCCACTCGCAACCCAGGTCTTCCCATCTGAGAATGAACTTGACTCGCACATGCGTTCTGGGCGTCCTGATCCTCGGCGGCACTGCCCTCGCGGCGCAGACGCCTTTGGTCGCCTCGAAACCCCCCAGCCGCGCGGTGATTGAAGGCGTCGTCACAAAAGAGCCCGGCGGCGAACCGGTGAAAAAAGCACTAATCGAGCTGATCGCCGAGAGTCCGGGGAGGGCGGAGCCTACACCGCAATCAGCGGCGCGGACGGTTCCTTTCGCATCGAGGGCATCGCCCCCGGCCGCTATCACCTTTTCGCCGAGCGCACCGGATTTCTTGAAGTTGACCGCCACTACGCCTGCACCGACGGCCGCGTGTTGACACTCACGACAGGGCAGGAAGTCAAGAACCTGCTGATTCGCCTGCAGGCTGCTGCGGTAGTGCGCGGGCGCGTCACCGACGAAGATGGCGATCCGATGGCCAGCGCGCAGGTGACCGTGCTGCGTCAGACGTTCACTTCCGGCCGTAGCCGATGGGAGCCGGCGGGATCGGAGCGGACCAACGATCTGGGCGAATACCGCATTCCGAATCTGCCGGCGGGCAACTACTACGTGTCGGTGAACCCGCCGCCGGACTTCAAGAGCCTGATCGAAGCGGCTGGCAACGCGGCCGCGGGCACTGATCCGAGTGCCACGAAGTCGAACGCACCTGATAAGACTGCGGCGCTGTCCTATCAAACGACTTATTATCCCGGAACTCCGGACCGCAGCCAGGCCGCGCCGATCCAGTTGAAGGCGGGCGACGATTTTCCCGTGGACTTCTCGCTCGCACCGAGTCCTGCGCTGATCATTCGCGGTTCCGTCGTGAACCTGCCGCCGCGCTCGTCGGCAACAATCATGCTGCAGTCGCACGATTTCAACCTGATGCTGAACGACGCCGAGATCCACAAGGACGGCACATTCGTGATTCGTGACGTCGCTCCGTGTGCGTACACAGTTCTGGCGACCGTTGAGAACGGAGCCGGGCCGCTGATGGCGCGCCAGTCGCTGCAGGTAGCGGGCAACGTCGAAGACTTGCGGCTGGCCCCGCAACCCGGAGGATGGATTCACGGCCGCCTGCGTTTAGAGAGCAAAGGCAACAGCCGGATTGATCCGGGCGAGTTGTTTCTTATGTTGCGCACTCCAGACGGAGACGACGATTTACTCGGCGCGTTTTCATTCCGCGACGCATTTTCCGACGTGACGCATGTTGCTGCCGACGGCAGTTTCGAATGGAAGAGCGTTCCGCCCGGCAGTTATTACGTGCATTTCGCGGGCGGCGGTCTGGGTCCGGAGTGGTATCTGAAATCGGTGCTCGTGGGCGGCCACGACGCGGATGAGGCGGGCATCAGCGTGAGTGGCGGTGCGGTCGTGCTCGATCTCGTCGCCAGTTCCAGCGGCGCTGCCCTCGATGGCGTGGTGACCAATCAGAAGGGCGAGCCGGTGGCCAATGCAGTCATCGTCGCCGTTCCGGAAGTGCGGCTGCGCGGACGCATGGACCGCTATCACAAGACGGTCAGCGATCAAGCTGGACGCTTCACCTTGCAGGGGATTGCGCCCGGGGAGTACACACTGTTCGCCTGGGAGAGTGTAGATGGCGACGCCTACTACAATGCTGAATTCCTGAAAAGCTATGCGGGTCAGGGAATTGCGCTGCACGCGAGCGAAGGCCAGCGAAAGAGCATCTCACTTCAAGTGATCCCGGACGCGGATGCGCTACCGTAGAGCGCAGGGCTATTCGCACGGTTGCGACAATCGCCAGCCGTACTAAAATAAGTTCGACAGCTGAAATCCCTCGGAGGCTCCCGTGCGGTCATTCCTGACTTTCGTTGTCGTTATGGCACTGGTTTTGATCTCGGCTGGCGCTCGGGCGCAAGAGGTGCTCCACCCACGGGACGCAGATTTGTTTGCCCGGCTTTCTTACGACACGTCCGCGATTGTGCCCGACGATGCGGCTCGCCACATTTGCGTGGCTGTTTCGCGCGACGGAAAGTACCGGATCGAGCGCACGCTGATCACGGGAACCGATCGGTTGCACGGGAACCTGACCAAAGAGCAGCTTGAGCGATTGAATACCCTGCTTGGCTCGGACGAGTTTCGAGGTCTGTCGAGCAACCATGGCGGCTTGATTCGCCAAGAGTCCGGGAGCTTCGGTGCGGAAATCCAGCACGCCGAAGACGGAGCGCAGCGGCTGCACTGGCTGAACGCGGATGGTGAGAGCCCGTTTCCCGCCTCAGTGGCGAAAGTTGTCGAGTGGCTGAAACACTTCGAGGCCAAGGACGCCACGCCGTTCGTATACACCGAGTACCCTGATGTGTGTCCGACGGGCGCACTGCGACGCATTCAGCCGTCGGTGACACAGAACGGCAAGCCGTAAGGACGCGACACCACCAGAGGCGGCCGCGTTCCTCATTTCCTGCGATTGATTTTGAGTTCACCAGTGGTGTGTTTCCACTGCTGGCGACTCAGCGTCGGCGGGCTTGGTTTCGTCGGCGTGAATCTTCCCGTCGTCAGTGGCATAAAACGAGCGGTGCTGTGCGTCCAGAACCTTGGGCGTCATGGTCAGCACGAAGCTGTCGGTCTTTCCTTTGAAACCTGCTGTGTAATCACCGCGGTCCGGATTGATCATGCGCTGTGTGAAGTTTCCGGTGTGAACCAGCTGCGAGAGCGAAGTGGCATAGCGACCGTAGTGCTTGTTGAACAGCATCTGGGCCCGCATGACGCCGCGCATGTAGGCGAGTGCGGTGAACTCGGATTCACAACGGGCCGGGTCGCCGTGGTATTTCGGTGTATAGGCAGGAACTGCCGCTGCTTGTGTGGGCACTGGCGCCTGCGGCGCCGGTTCTGACTGTTGTGCGGGCGTCTGTGGCGCAGAAGCAGGCTCCGACTGTTGCGCAGGCGCTTGCGCGAGGGTGGTGGAAACGGAGAGTAGAACAACGGTAAGCGCGAAGAATGGCGATTTTTTCATGCGACTAGAAGCCTCGCTTGGAATGACAAAAGCGAAACGATTCGCTGATTTTCAGACTGCCAAATGCCGCGTGCGGCACGCGTTTTCCATGTTACTCCCGTAATTTCCCTTCGGTCACCTTCTCTTTGCACGGCACCGATTTATTACTATGCTGAGTAGAAGAATCCAGACCCTATAGGGAAAACTATGAAAGCAGCAGTCGCCAGAAAACCTGTAATTCGAATCGCAGTGGTGGAAAGCGATCCTTTACGCTTTGTCGGGTTTCGCGCGCTGTTTGACTCTGAGCCCGAGTTCGAACTCATCTCGGCCGCGCTTCCGGAAATCAGCACGCTGCAGGGCATTGATCTCATCCTGCTCGGCAACCGCTCCGGACAAAACCTGTTTGACGTGATGGCCAGCCTGAAAGCGACCCGCCCGGATTTGCGCATCATCGTGACCGGCTCGGGCATCGACGAAGAAACCATTCTGAAGGCGATTGCTTCCGGGGCCAAAGGCTACGTCGACGAGGCGGCCACGCCGGCTGAATTTGCGCAAGCGATCCGCGTCGTGAATCAGGGATCGGTATGGGCGCCGCGGCGGGTGCTTTCGATGTTCATCGAACGCGTTTCGTCGGCGCCGGGGCGAATTTTCCCTGCCGGTCGGGTGACCTTCACTGACCGCGAAAAAGAAGTGTTAGAAATGCTGGTTGCGGGACGCTCGAACAAAGAGATTGGCGGTCAGTTGGGAATCGAAGAACGCACCGTGAAAGCGCACGTGGCCAAGCTGATGCGCAAGGTGGGCGTGCAGAACCGCATTGCGCTGTCGGTGCACGCGATCACGCATTCGCTGGTAGCGACCAAGTAGCAAGCCGGTGAGCGGCGAGCTGTGGGTGTCGAGCCGACCGAACCTGGTGGCTCACGCTCGCAGCTCACCGCTCCAGGTCGTGAGGGTCACCTCCGGCCACTTACCTTCGTAATCTTGTGAGGCCCCAGCCTACGGCGCATACTCGCCTCACCTACCACAGAACCTGGGAGACGGGGTTGGGAGTGGCGATTAGGGTCACTACTTTCAGCCCCGCATTTTTTTGTCCGAACGCGCCTCGACCGGGTAATGCCAGCCCTCCGAAACTGAAAACCGCACAACCATCGCCTCAGGATTCTTTCTCTTCACTTAGCTTTCGCTGGCCTTCCATACAACTGCGCTACTTTCATTTACAATCCAAGTAACAAATCACAGAGAATCGGTGAGGACCTATGCGAAAGTCTGCTCTGTTGACCCTGCTGGTACTGTTCTCTTTGTTTTCTCCTACGTTCGCGGCCGATGATCAGGCAAAAGACTCCAAGGTTACCGATCGCGTTCAGGCCGCTGCGGATGTGTTGAACGAGATTCAAGGCGCGCCCGACAAGGGCATTCCACAGCGTATTTTGAGCTCGTCGGAATGCGTCGCAGTCGTGCCCTCGATGCTGAAAGGCGGATTCATTTTCGGCGCGAAATATGGACGTGGCTTGGCCAGCTGCCGCACGCCGAAAGGGTGGAGCGCGCCGGCGTTCTTTACTATCGAGGGAGGCAGTTTCGGATTTCAGATCGGCGGGCAGGCCGTGGACCTGGTGCTGCTGATCATGAACAAGAACGGTGTGCAGCATTTGCTCTCGAGCCAGTTCTCCCTGGGCGCGGACGCCTCAGTGGCCGCCGGACCGGTGGGACGTGAGGCAGAAGGCGACACGGACTGGAAGATGCGGTCAGAGGTGCTGACCTATTCGCGGGCCCGCGGAGTCTTCGCCGGTGTGACCCTGAACGGCGCGGTCGTCAAGCAAGATAAGAACTCGACCCGGGAATTCTACGGACACATGGTGACGACGAAGGCGTCGTTGACCGGAGAAGTGGAACCACCGGCGAGCGCGAACGCGTTCCTCACCACGCTGGCCAAATGGGCGCAGGAGGCAGCGAAATAAAGGCAGTGGTTAGTGGCTAGTGATCGGTGTTACCGGTTTTTCTGACCACTAATCACTAATCACTAGCCACTGATCTTCATGCGGCGAAAACTGGAATACGCGGCAGCCTGGCCGTTCATCAAGATTTTGGGCACTCTGCCGCGTTGCTTGTCGCGGGCGTTCGCCATCGGCCTTGCCTGGTTGATTTACCTCTTTCATTTCCGCTTGCGCCGCGTGGGCATGCGCAACCTGGCGATGGTCTTTCCCGAAAAAAGTGCGAACGAGCGGGCGCGCATATTGCGAGGGGAGTTTACTTCGCTCGGGCGCCAGCTGGCCGAGGTCTGCCAATTTCCGCGTTATACGCGCGAGAACATCGACGATGTCGTGGTGTATGACGGTTTGGAGAATTACGAACGAGCGTATGCTCGGGGCAAGGGCGTGCTATTCCTGACGGCGCACTTCGGGGGATGGGAGCTCTCCGCTTTTGCGCATTCGCTGCGTGGGCACTGGCTGCACGTGGTCATGCGGCCCATGGACAATGAATATCTGGACCGGCTGATTCAGAGCTACCGCACGATGCATGGAAATAAGACGGTTGGCAAAGATGATTTCGTGCGTGGATTGCTGGCCGCGATGAAAGCCGGCGAGACGGTGGGAATCCTGATGGACACGAATATGACTCCTCCACAAGGAGTGTTCGTGGATTTCTTTGGCATTCCCGCGTGCACGGCGAGCGGGCTGGCGCGAATTGCACTGCGCACGGATGCCGCGGTGGTTCCGGGCTTCACGATTTGGGATGAGGCTCTGGGGAAATACCGGCTCCGGTTTGATCCCCCGGTGGAGGTGGTGCGCACGGGCGACCTGGAATCTGACATCGTCGCCAACACACAGAAGTTCACCAAGGTGATTGAAGATTACGTGAGGAAATATCCGGAACAATGGCTGTGGGTGCACCGCCGGTGGAAGACGCGGCCGGAGGGGAAGCCATCCCTGTACTGATTGGATTCTGAGTGCTCACGCCTCGATTGCAACAGTCAGTCCTGAATTACTCACTGCAGACGGCCAACGCGGCATCGTTAACTACCGATTGCACTATCAGTTGCGCCTCGAATTCGCCCATTTGACCGAAGCCCAAACCATCACTGTTACTGCGGCCCATCGTCTTTTGCTTCTTCCGAAACTCATGAATCGCCGGAGAGACGGCGTCGATTCTTCCGATGAATGTTGCGGTCACACAGTGGCTGACAAACTCGTTCGGATGTTCCTTTTCATAATCGGCGTCCGCCTTCGCCATAGCCTGTGTTTGTTTTTCGAATCGTTCGAGTCTCGAATCACGAACTAGATTCACCGGAACTGGTAAGATCCATTTGCCGTCGGGGTCTTCCGATCCCGGCCTGGCCCCACCGCCAACGTGGATCGCCAGACTCGGCGGCGCGCCGCCTCCGCCGTATTCGAGCCACAGGGCATCTTTACAACCATCACCGCTTAACATTGAGTATTCGAAGTTGCCCGAGAAGTGTCCCCGAAGCCGTACCAGCTTGTTGTTGAATAACGCAGGATTTTCAAGCACGGCGCAAACCGTCGTGTCCACCGGCGTCTGGTGGGCGACCTTATCCGATTCCTCCCGATTCACAGGTGTGATGCAAGCCAATAAACCCCGCGTAGTCTTGTCGAGTGTCACGGGCTTGGTGCACTCCGCGACCCACGTATGGTTATCATCGAACAGTTGCGTGTGCCGATCTGGAGCAACGGCTGGAAAAGGCAGACCACCTTTATAGCTAGCGGCAAAAACATTCCCACTCGTGTCTCCTGCCAACCCATAGGCGAAGTTCAGCGATTCTCCATAGCGAGTCTCATAGGCGAGGAAGAATGCCTTGTGATCGTGAAATGCCTTTTGACCGCAGGCGGCTACAGAATCCTCGGGTTTTAGGGAGGAAGTCGTTCCGCAATCGATTGCTTGTACTCCGGCGATGGTTTTCAATCGCTCGCTGAAGATGCGATCAGAAGTGTTGGAAGCGGAGGACTTGGACTGAGGCACTTGCGCAAAAGCTACCGAAAGCGATAACGCGCAGGTAAACAAACAAACTGGATACCTCATAAACTTGAGATTCTATCCTACTGACGCCAGAAGAATCACCGCCGTATAGGGATACCTGTTGTAACATCCCGATTGCGCTCATTGACCTCTTCGTTAAGCCGACTCGCCCGCGTCGGCCTTTCCTTCCGGTAGAATCAAGTTTTCCCCTTGGAGGTTCTTATGAGTGCGTCTTCTGTTATTCCTACTGCTGCCTCACCGGAGACTCCGGCTTCATCGGCTACGTTCGAACAAATCGCGGAACGAGAGCGGAAATATTTACTGCAGACTTATAACCGTTATCCTGTCGTGCTGACGCGCGGCAAAGGCGTGTTTTTGTATGACATTGAGGGCAAGAAATATCTCGACTTCGTTTCGGGGCTGGGAGTGAATGCGCTGGGGCACGCGCATCCGCGGATTGTGAAGGCGATTCGCGAGCAGGCGGCGCGGCTGGTGCATGTTTCGAATCTCTACTATCACGAGTATCAGGGGCCGCTGGCGGAAAAGTTGTGCGCGCTGGCGGGCGGATCTTCCGGAGACGGATGTTTCGGAGAAAAGTTTCGCGCGTTCTTCTCCAACAGCGGGACGGAGGCGATTGAGGGATCGATCAAGCTGGCGCGGCTTGCGGGGCATCGCGCGGGCGACGAGGCGAAGTGCCAGCTGGTGGCGCTCGAAGGCTCGTATCATGGGCGGACTTTCGGTGCTTTGTCGCTCACTGGTCAGGACAAGCACCGCAAGGGATTCGAGCCTCTGCTCGAAGATGTGACGTTTGTGAAGCAGAACGATGTGGAGAGTCTGCGCGCAGCCGTGAACGACAATACCTGCGCGATTGTGCTGGAGCCGATTTTCGGCGAGGGCGGAATTTACGAGTGCTCGCCTGAGTTTCTGCAGGAATGCCGGGCGCTGGCCGATCGTCACAAGGCGGCGCTGATCTTTGACGAAATTCAATGCGGTCTCGGCCGCACGGGAACGATTTTTGCGTTTCAAAGTTTTGGCGTGACTCCGGATATCGTCGCCATTGCCAAGCCGCTCGCAGCGGGGCTGCCGTTGGGAGCTTTCATCGCGAAGGAAGAATTCGCTAACGCGATCGCCCCGGGACAGCACGGGACAACGTTCGGCGGCGGGCCGCTGGCGTGCCGCGTCGCGCTCGAATTTCTGGCTATCGTCGAGGAAGAAAAGCTGATCGAGAACGTGAACAAGGTTGGAGCCTATCTGCAACAAGAACTAAAGGCCCTTGCGGAGAAACGCGGGGCAGGCAATGAAGTCCGCGGCCGGGGGTTCATTCAGGGCATTCAGCTCGAGGTTCCGGCGCGTCCGATTGTTGACGCGGCGTTGGCAGAAGGTGTGCTGTTCAACAGCACACAGGATACGGTCGTGCGATTCCTGCCTCCGTTCCTGCTGAAGGAGAAGCATGTCGACAAGGGGATTCGCGTGCTGAAGAAGTTGCTGGGAAAGAAGCAGAAGGCGGCGGCGTGACCTGCGTGGGGAAGGGCTGTGCGACTCGCTTTGAAAGGGCGCGGCTTTCAGCCGCGCCGAAGAGTGGCAGAAAAGAGTCGGCCTTTAGGCTCTGAGGTTGAAAAACCGGGGAGCCGAAGCTCCCCAAAGTGAAGCGACAGAGGCATTATTCAATTAGATAGAGTCGAGTGGGCAGAAAAGAGTTGTCTTCAGCGCAGGGAGATTTTGGGCCGATGACGGAAGTGCCGATAAACGAAGTGCAGGTGAAGGAAGTCCGTGCGAACCAGTTCGACACGAACCGGTTGCAGATTGCTGAAGTCCCGGCGAAGCCGGCGACGAACGCGGAGAATGGCCCTGCCATTCAAGAGTACTGGATGGATTTCGAGGGCGCCCGTATGCGCTACCTGCGCGCGGGTTCGGGACCGCCGGTAATTTTGCTGCATGGGTTGATGGGGTATTCGTTTTCCTGGCGCTATGCCATGCCGGCGTTGGCGCCGCATTTCACCGTGTATGCGCCGGACATGCTCGGCGCAGGATTCTCCGACCGGCCTCGAATCGACCACTCCATGCAGGCGACGGCCGGGCGGGTACTTCGATTCGCCGAGAATCTGGGCATGGAAGCGCTCGATCTCTTGGGGACGTCGCGCGGCGGAGCGGTGGCGATGGCGGTAGCCGCACAATGCACAGACGGAACGGCTCCGGTCAGAGTGCGGCGATTGATTCTGGTCTGTCCGGTGAATCCATTCTCGCCGCATGGGCAGACACTGGCGGCGTTCGCAGGCACGCCGTATGGGGCGGCACTGGTTCGATTCGTTCTCGAGCGCATGCCGTCGCTTTATCCGTACTGGCACGGGCGCATGTTCGCCGACAAGAGCAAAATTCCGGCGGGCAGCCTGGAAGGCTATAAGGCGCCGCTCAGAATACCGGGACTGTTCGAGCATGCACTCAGTATCGTCAGCAGCTGGGGCGCTGATCTGCGAGAACTCGAAGCGCTGCTGCCGAAGTTGGCGGCGATTCCAACGCTGCTGATGTGGGGAGATCGCGACCCGGCCGTTTACGTTTCTTCCTTGGAGCCGCTGGCGCGATTCTTTCCGAACGCGAAGAAGGTCGTATTCCCCGGGGTTGGGCATTTGCCGTACGAGGAATGCTCGGAGGAGTTTAACCGCGAGTTGCTGAAGTTTCTCACCGACGCCAGGAGCTGACGCCCGGGGGATTCGCGAATCAGTGACCGTCATCGCTCGCCCTGCCAACATGAACCACTACCTCTTCGACCTGTTGCGCGATGCAGTGGTGCATTACGGGTACTGGGCAGTAGGTGGGACTCTGCTGCTTGAGAATGTAGGAATCCCGCTGCCTGGAGAGCCCGTTCTCCTGCTGGCGAGCTTCCTGGCCTTTTCTGAACATGATCTGCAACTTCCCTGGATCATGGTGGTGGCCACTGTGGTCTCGACTGTTGGCGGAAGCCTTGGCTTCGCCGTGGGCCGGTATGGCGGGCGTCCGTTACTCGACCGCTATCAGCGTACCTTCCGAATATCCCCTTCCGTTCTGGCCCGAGGGGAAGACCTGTTTTCACGCTTTGGCGCCGTCACCATTTTTTTCGCGCGGTTCGTGTTTGGTCTGCGGGTGATCGCGGGGCCCTTAGCGGGAGTGTTGCGCATGCCGTGGCGAACGTTTCTGCTGTTCAATTTTCTCGGCGCAGCGGTTTGGGCGGTGGTGATCTCCAGCGTGGGCTACATGTTCGGGCGCCACTGGGCGACGCTGACGCGCGATCTCAAACGGTTCGACGTCGCGGTCCTGATTTTAGTTCTGCTGGCGGCGACATTTTGGTGGTGGCGAAGCCGCCGCCAGAATGGAACAGGGCACCCGCAGAGTTAACTTTTGCACAGGTGTAGACGGCGAAGGCGCGGCTATACTGTGCGGAAGTCGCGGAGAAATCTCAAATTGCACGTGCGTGAGTTCCGTGGCCATCCCAGGGAAACAAATAAGGTCGCGTCCGCGCCGGAAGTCGGACGAGGAGGAACAAATGAAAAGGTTTCTGAGTTACTTTTTCGTGATCGCAGTAACGGTTGTCCTAACACTGGCCTTCTCGGCCGCGGTACTGCAACCGAAGGCCTCAGCCGCTCCGGCACCCCCGCCGCATCCGCGGGTAGAAAAGGCACTCGAAGCGATGCATAACGCCAAAGAGCACATGGAGCACGCCGAGGGAGAATTCCACGGGCACCGGGCGAAGTCGATTGAGCACCTGGATGCCGCGATTCACGAAGCCGAGATCTGCATGCAAGAGCCGTAGACCCCAAGACATCAGCTCAAAAGGCAGCGGCGGTCGTCATTAGGGCGCTGCCTTTTAGTTTCTCACGGCTTGCGGCTAGGTTTACTGACGACTGAGGCTGAACCCGATCGACGCGCCGAAACGAAGAACGTTGTCGCTGCTGAAAATGCTGGTGTTGTTAAGAATGTGGTAGAAGTGCACCTCGGGGCGGACGAAAAGACGACCGTGCAGATAGTAGCGCAGGTCGCCTCCTACATCGATGAGGAAGTGGTTGGTATTGGCGTTGCTGTGGCAGGTTCCGCCATAAATCGCATTGCACGAACCGAACTGGTTGTAGAACAGAACAGTCTCGCCACCTACGCCTAACATGGCGTCGCCGCGAATCTTGTTCGTCACGCGTGCGGCATACACTCCGTTCGCCTCATAGAACGTAGGTCGGAAGCGTTGATAGCCGTTATACACATCGTCGTTATACCGATAAGTTCCTGCCACGTTAAATCCAAAATGATTGCTGAAAATGACCTGAACGCTGCCCTGGGGATAGATTCCCCCGGTAAGAGGAGGGGGCGCAAACGCCAAAGATGAGTTGAGGGGCTTGGGAGAGTAAAGACGGCTGGCGCCGACGGCGATGTCAATCTGCTGTTGCGCGCGGGCCAGGCTGGCCAATACGACGAGCGTGCACGCAGATGCCAACAATACGAGCTTTCTCAACACACCTCCCCTAAGCCGGATGATTCAACCCACTCTAACTGGTGCGGATGTCGCTAACGGACGAGCGACCAGAGAGCTGGTCGCTCGCATGTTAGCAAATGCTCTGCGGTTTTGGATGCGCGACTGCCTGAACGAGTCTACTCTGGCCCGCCGATGGTGTAGCCGATCGAGCCTCCCACGTGGAGAACGTTATTGCCGCTGAAGTCATTGGTGTTGTTGTTGATCCAGTAGTAGCGCACTTCAGGGCGAACGAATGCGTGATGCCAGAAGTAGTACCGGATACCACCTCCCACATCGGTCAGGAAGTGGAACGAACTGGTGAAGCAGGCGCCAAAATAAAGGCAGCTGGTACTGGTGTTGTAGCCGTAATAGCGCGTGTCCTGAAAACCGATGCCACCCACCAAGTCAACGCCTATCCTTTTGCCCACCCGAGGTTGGAAGACCGCATTGAAATCGTTGATGATCGGACGGTACGCCTGGCAAGTGCTGCAACCGCCGTAGAGGCCTTGGCCGCCTCTCCAAGTTACGTCATAGGCGAAACCAATGCGGCGATGCAAGATGACATCGACGCCAATAGTCGGGTAGAGGCCGCCCCTCTCAGGACAACCAGTGATGGAATTACAAGAGGCAGCGCCCGGCGACATAACGGTGCCGAAACCAAGCGTTACATCACCCTGCTGGGCTGAGGCGAAGCTGGTGATCAGGGAAAATGCACACACGATCGCAAAGAAGGCAAGCTTTCTCAAGAGAACCTCCTGGATTGATGGTCGCAGCCGATAAGATGCGACCGCGGAACAGTTTGGATGCAGGTGCATGGGTAACGAACCATCATACTTTCAGGCGCGGCCAGATTCAAACCGGGCCTGATCCGAAGCGAAAATAACCACTCCCTATCGCAACCCCTGTCCTTGAAATAAGTTGCGGTGTAGGGGCGGACGCATTCGTCCGCCCGCGTCGCGCAAGCGAGAGCGTGTCGCAGCCCATCCAGCCCGACGGTCAAGCCATGGCGATTGGTCATTGGGCTTGCGCCGGCAACCCCGGACGAATGCGTCCGGGGCTACACAAAACCGAAAGGGCCAACTCACGGCCGGCGCGGCGCACTGCCTCCGCCACGAAGAATGTGGTCCAGGGAAATGGGCCCGGCGCCGAAGAAGATCAGGGCGAAGGCAAGTGTGGCCGCGGCAAGAGGGAACTCGATTCCGCCGTTGCCCGTCAGCCCGTTGTGCCAGTGCACCTTCCAGATCGCCACGCCCAGATCAATGCAGATGGCGAAAGCCGCTAGCCGGCTAAAAAAACCGGCAAGTACCATCAGACCGCACAAGAACTCCGTGAAGGAAGAGACGTAGCCCAACCAATTCGGCAAGCCCAGGCTGGCGACAAACTGGGCGTGATGCTGCAGGCCGCCAAAAACCTTGTGGTATCCGTGCACCACCATAATCACACCGAGAGAGAGGCGCATGACGAGCAGGGCGAGCGGTTGCAGACGATCGAGATAGCGCACGGTTTCCTCCAGGAATCCGGAAACTAGATTACCGCAGCGGAAGCCCTGGCCAGAGATCGGAAGAGCCGAGACGAAAAAGACTGCTACCGCGCAGGAGAATCACAGAGAACGATTGCGCAGCGGACAAAGTTCTGATAACGTTTGGGCGCTCCGATTTCCCCTGTGTCGTGACATGTGTCGAGGCGTGGGCCCTTGTATCGGTGGACTTTGCGAGCCACCCGGACCTTATAACGCAACCAACAGAAGGTTCTCTTATAGCCGTCGGGAATCCTTGAATTCAGGAGTGCGCGATGAATTCCATCACCACTGCAAGTTTCCTGCGGAAGGCAGCCGTGCTTCTGCTCGCCGTGGCCGTCCCGGTAGTGGGTCAGCAGAAAAATACGAAGTCTTCACCACCGCCGAAAACCAGTACACCGGCACCGCATCCCTCGACGCCTGCAGCTACGCACCCGGCGCCAGCAAATAATGCCGCCCGCCCGGGGATGTCGAACAATGCTTCACGCCCGGGGACGACGAGCAACAAGGCGTCCAGTCCGGGAGCTACCAACAACGCCGCCCGGCCGGGAATGGGAGGGAATGCGGGGCGCACGGGGACTGCGTCAGCCATGACCCGTACCGCGCCGGGGAAAACGGTTGCGCTCAAGAGCGGCGGAACAGCGAATTTCCGCCCCAATGGGCAAATTCGCTCCATCAACAGCCACGGCATGCAGATTTCACACGGCTTCCACGGCAGCCGGACCATCGTGAGCACGCATAACGGTGCGCGGGTTGTGTCCACGGGATGGGGGCATGGCGGCTACGTGCAGCATGCGTATTTCGCGCGCGGAGGCAGAACCTACGTTTCGCGCACTTATGTGGTCGGCGGCAGGACTTACGTCAACGTATACCGCTCCTACGGATGGGGCGGCTACTGCTGCTACTACGGCTGGGCGCCAGCCTATTACTGGCATCCGGTGTACTACGGATGGGCTTACAACCCATGGCCGGCCCCGGTGTATTACGGCTGGGGATGGGGAGGAGCGCCGTGGTACGGATACTACGGCCCTTACTGGGCACCGTACCCCGTGTATCCTTCAGCTGCCTTCTGGCTGACTGACTGGATGATCGCGGCCAGCCTGCAGGCGGCGTATGCAGCGCAGGTGGAAGCGAACGCGCAGTTGAGCCCGCTCGCTCCGGATCTCGAACTCGTGGCCAGCCTGGGAGCGTTTCCGGTGCCTGACGAGGCCAAGGTCACGATGACCAAGGAAGTGAAGGATCAGCTGGCCGAGGAAATCAAGGCCCAACTCGCCGCGGATCAGGCGGATGCATCAAAGAGCGGGAATGCTTCCTCTGCCGGACAAGCAGCCAGCAATGAACCCCCGCCGGCGCTCAATCCCAAGCGGCCGATCTTTGTGGTCAACGACGAGGTTTCTACTACGGCAGACGGCGAAGAGTGTTCGCTGACCCAGGGCGACATCATCAGCCGTACGTCCGAAACGCCCGACGGAGACAAGAATCTCCAGGTGAAGGTGCTGGCCAGCAAGAAGACCGATTGTGCCGTGGGCAAGCAGGTCGCGGTGTCGCTCGACGATCTGCAGGAGATGCGCAACCACCTGCGTGAGCAGCTTTCCAACGGCATGGATGAGCTTTCGAAGAAGCAAGGCACCGGCGGCCTGCCTAAGGCGCCTGACACGGGCAAGCAGGATGGCGAAGTTCCGGCACCTGCCGCTGACAGCACCGCGGCGAAAGCGCTACAGGATCAGCAGACGGCCGCTGATCAGGCGGAAGCTGAGGCCAAGCAGGCCAATGCGAGCGGCGGAACGGGCGGCGGACAACAGTAAGGCTTTTCTCGGCGGAGACATGGTGGAGCGCTGCCGGGCGCAGCCCTCCACCTACCTAAGACATGGGTTACCGTTTCTACCGATTTCGTGACTCATCCTCGCGAACGGTGCAACAGAAGTTCTTTTCAGGAGAATTGGATCATGCGGCAAAGAATCGAGGCGATGAGGGCAGCGGCGGCGCTGCTGGCTGTGACAACCGGACTCTCGATGGCAGCGTGGGCACAGGCCCCCACTTTGGCGGAGCAACTCGCGGCGCAATACAAGCTGGTGAAAATGGGATCGGATTCGAGCGGCACCGCCGTGGTTGAAGAAGGCACGCTGCTTGAGGTCAAAAAGGGCGGAATCTTGGGAGTACCCTATTCTGACAAGACTGTGCTGACGACCAAGTACGAAGATGGCACCGTCCATGGCCCGAACGTGGCGCTAACGGAGGCGCGCAAGCGTGTCTTTGGACATTTCTCCCAAACGGCCAACCAAGGCCAGACCACAGCCCTTGTCAAAAAGGGCGACAAGGTCTACCCAACGAAGATGGAAGTGAACGTCGACAAGGACCAGGTCATCATGGGTATCGTTGAGTGCGACACCTGCAACAAGACCGATCCGCCGACCTACAACAAGGCGAACGTGGTCTTCCAATTTGCCAAAGGATCTTTGGCCAAGACCAGCGCTGGCGAAGTCGAAGACACGATCGGACAATTGCTGGCCATTAGCGACACTTCTGCGGATCAGGGCGGAGGAGATCAGGGTGGTCAGCAGGGCGGGCAGCAGCAGGGCGGCCAGCAAGGCGGCGGGCAACAGGCCCAACAGCAGCAGGAGCCGCAGACCGTCCAGATGGGCATGAGTCCCGACCAGGTAATCGCGGCGCTGGGCAAGCCCGATCAGCAGTTCAATGTGGGGCCGAAACAGATCTTTGTCTACAAGACGGCAGGCGTGAAGGTGACGTTCTTCGGCGGCAAAGTTGTCGACGTGCAATAGAGATTTCTTAAGTCCAACACTTTAGTGATTTGGCCTAGCGACGTAGTACCTCCGTACCGTGCCTAGTACTTCAGTTACCGTTCTCCGGGTGACCGGGGGCGACCTGCATAGCGAGCGCCCCCTGTTGTATCCATTCTCTTAAGAACCGCAATATATAGACACACCCCTCGCCCGCACATTTGCCGATTCCAGAAAACCGGCAAAAAACCCAGGAAAACACGGAGATTCACTTCGAGCCGGGGCTTTTCCGGGCTGATATATGCTCAGGACACGAAGCCCTCGGAACGAGAGACTCTGAGCTGATTTCCGAGCGGAAGCCTGTGCGGCAAGCATGGGCGAGAGCAGCAGGACGAGCAAAGAAACTATGGCCGACTCGCGAGAAGTGATGAACATTCGCCAGGCGTCGCAATATCTGGGCGTGAGTCCGGACACGCTTTACAAGTACGTGGGCGAGCAGAAAATCCCGGCGTTCAAGCTGGGCAATCGCTGGCGCTTCAAAAAGTCGCGGCTGGACCAGTGGATGGAAGAGAAGTCGAGCGAGATCGAACCGCAAGTGAAACGGAAGCCGAAGGCAGCGGCGAAAGCCGCCGGAACCGTTTAAAAACCGCGCGGACAAATGTCCGCGCCACACACGAAGGTGGGCACATGTTTGGATTCGGATCGAAGTCGATTGTTGGCCTAGACGTAGGCTCTTCGAGCATCAAGGCGGTGGAGCTGAAGAAGAAGGGTGGGCAGATTGAAGTGGCGCACCTGGGGCTGGAACCGCTGGCCAGCGACATCGTGGTCGATTCGATGATCGTCGATTCGGGCACAGTCTCGAGCGCGATTTCGAAGCTGTTCCTCGACAACCAGATCAAGACCAAGGCGGTGGCCACGGCCGTTAGCGGCCACTCGGTAATCGTGAAGAAGATTTCGCTGCCCTCGATGAGCGACCAGGAACTGGCCGAGACCATCGAGAAGGAAGCGGCGCAGCATATTCCCTTCGATCTGGCCGATGTGAGTCTCGACTACCAGATTCTTTCCGACGAGGTCGGCACACCCCAGATGGACGTGCTCCTGGTGGCGGTGAAGAAGGACAAGATTTTGAACTACACCAACGTGCTCTCGATGGCGGGACGCACCCCGGCTATCGTGGACATCGATGCCCTGGCGCTGCAGAACTGCTACGAGTACAACTACCAGCCCTCGCCGGGCCAGGTGGTCGCGCTGCTGAACCTGGGCGCCAGCGTCATGAACATCAACATCGTGAAGGGCACGACGCCCCTATTCCCGCGCGACGTCAGCGTAGGCGGGCACCAGTACACGGACTCGCTGCAGAAGGAGCTGGATCTGAGCTTTGACGATGCCGAGTCGCTCAAGCTGGGCAACAAGGTGGGCACGGTGAGCGAAGACGCCAAGCAGCCGATCCTGCAGCAGGTGACCGAGATCATCGTGCTGGAAATTCAGAAGACGTTCGACTTCTTCCGCGCCAGCGCGGCGGGAGAGCACATCGAGAAGATTTACCTGGCCGGCGGCTCGTCGAAAGTGCCGGGGCTGATGGAAGCGCTGCGGCAGGAGTTTTCGATGCCGGTGGAGCTGTTGAATCCGTTCCAGCGCGTCACACCGCCGGTGGAAGGACTCGGGGCGGAGCTGGTCGAGAAGAACCCCGGGCAGATGGCGGTAGCGGTGGGCTTGGCCCTGAGGAGCTTTGAATCCCTATGATCAGAATCAACCTGCTCGAAACAGCCAAGGGAAAAAACAAGCGCGCCGGCGGCGGTGGTCCGTCGATGCCCACGATGGAAATGGGCGACATGGGGTCGCCCAAGCTGAAGGTCCTGATCATCGTGGTGGTCGCGGGACTGGCAAATCTAATGTTCTGGTACCGGCTGGATCATCAGGGCAAAGCGATCGCCGTGCGCATGGAAGAAGCGCAGAAGAAGAACCGCGAACTGGCTGACGTGAAGGCAAAATTCCTCGACCGGCAGCGGCAGGCCGACAACTACAAGCGCCGCGTGGACGTCATCGACGGCCTGCGCAACAACCAGACCACTCCGGTGAACCTGATGGCCATGCTGGGCGAGACCGTAAACAACACCGAAGCGGTGTGGCTGAGCAAGATGGATGAGACCGGTCCCAGCATCAGCCTGGAAGGGACGGCGCTGTCGACCGATGCTGTGGCCAACCTGATCGCGAATCTGCAGAAGACAGGGTTTTTCCAGAGCGTCGAGATCAAAGAGACGTGGCAAGACGAACAGTTGAAAGACATGCAGGCGTTTCAGTTCATCCTGACCTGCCAGAGAGGAAAGTCGTAGAGGCGGACCTATGGCGATGAATTTTAGCGAGCTGTCGGGCATCAAGCAGTGGGGAGTGGTGATCATCGGCGGTGCCGTGCTGTCGGCGGCGCTGTACTTCACCGTGTACAAGAGTCAGATCGAGAAGAACACGGTGGCGCAGCACGCTCTCGACGACAAGATCCGGGAGAACAACGAACTGGAGTCCTACCGGCCGCGCCTGAAGCAGATCGAGCAGCAGCTGGCGGAACTGAAACAGCAGCTCGAGATCGAAGAGCGCATCGTGCCCGACGAGAAGCAGGTGGACGGCTTCATCACCATGGTCGACGCCGAGGCGCAGAAGGCCGGCGTGGAGTTGCGGCGCTACGCGGCCAAGGATGTCAAGCAGCAGCAGTTCTATACCGAGGTGCCGTTCGATCTGGAAGCCGACGGGCCTTACTACTCGATGCTGAATTTCTTTGACCGCATCAGCAAGCTGGAGCGGATCGTGAACATCAGCGGACTGCTGGTGTCTTCGACGCGGAATCCGACGCTGGCCAAGGTGAAGCACACGTACCAGTACGGGCCCAGCGAGAGCATTGTGGCCTCGTTCACGGCGACGACGTATTTCAGTCACGACTTGCAAGTACCGGAGGCCGCCGCAGGGACCAAGCCGGGCGCGCCCGCGGCGAAGTAGGGACTCTCTATGAAGCTGACAAAAGGCATTCTGGCGATCTCGATCTTGATCACGATGACGGCGGGCGCGGCCTTGGCGCAGAACCCGGACGCCATCGACAACGCGCGCAGCGTGGCCAAATCGCTGCAGCAGAAACAGGACAACGACTCGAACGCCGCGCTGAATGCGGCGGGAGTGCCGGCCTCGTCCAACACATCGTCCAAGCCGGCGCCCGGAGCTCCGGCTCCGGCCGTGAAGCCGGCGGTCATCCCGGGATCGAAGCCGGCCGCTGCGCCGCAGACTGCTGCGAAACCGGCGCCCGCGGCCAAGCCTGCTGCGGCTGCTTCTGCCTCGGCGGCAAGTTCGCATAACCAGCTGCAGCGCGTGAGCGTGCTGCAGGATGGTGACGCGGTCCGAGTCGAGCTCAACACCAACGGCTCGGTGACCCCGCGCGTCAGCAAGCTTTCCTCGCCGGCCCGCGTGCTGGTGGAACTGCCGGGAACGATCGACGCGACCTCCAAGAATCACATTCCTGTCGGCAGCGCCGGAATCAAAGAGATTCGCATCGGCATGGACGGCAAGACGCCGCCGACCACCAGCGTGGTCGTGGACCTCGAGCAGGCCTGCGCCTACGAGCTGACGCCCGGCTCCGGCGACAAGCTGGCGCTGATCCTGCATACGCAGGGAGCACCGATCGTTGCCAAGAGCAGCCCAGCCCCGGCACCGGCAAAGACGCCGGCAACGGCGCCGACAAAGACAACTGCGCCTGCGGCACAACCGCAGACCGTAGCCAAGGCCGTTGAGCCTGGCGTGAAACCTCAGGCAGCGCCTCAGCCGGCGCCTAAGCAGCAGCCGACACCGGTCCCGACGGCAGCAAAGGCTGATAGCAAGAAGACAGAACCGGCCAAGACGATAGCGGCCAAGACTGAACCAGCCAAGACTGAACCAGTAAAGACTGCGAACGCGAAGACGGAACCGGCGAAGCCCGCACCGCCGAAAGCGGATGCGTCCAAGGACGCCAAGGCCGCGGCTCCCGCGGCAGCGCCTGCGACCGACGCTACCAAGACCGCTGACGCCAAGCCCAAGCCGCAGGACAAGAAATGGGCGATGAGCGGCAAGCGCGATCCATTCTTCAGCCCGGTTGTGCAGCAGAGCGGTTCGGGATGCACCAGCGGCAAGAAGTGCCTGGAGATCGGCAACATTAATCTGCGCGGCGTGGTGAAGTCGGACACGGGCTTTATCGCTGTGGTCACGAACAGCCTGAACAAGGCTTACTTCCTGCGCGAGAACGATCCCGTGTTCAACGGCTACGTCATGAAGATCACCGGCGACTCGGTGGTGTTCCAGGAGACGGTGCAGGACAAGCTGGGCAAGCCGTTCACGCGCGAAGTGGTGAAGCGGATCTACACGCCGGCAGTCTAGGCGGCAAGACGGCGGGCCGGACCAGCCGGGCGCCGAAATCAAGTTTTGGGAAGGACACGCGGGCCCCAGGCCCGCGGGTTGGGGAGAGGCGAAATGCGAAAGCAACAACTGACAAAGTTCGTATCGTTGCTGGTCTTCACGGTAGCGGTGACCGTGGCCGCAGCCGCGCAGACACCGAGCCAGCTCGATCGAGTCAACGTAGTCCGGGGAACGGATGACATCCGGGTCGAGATGAGTGCGAGCGGCGCGGTAACGCCGAAGCTGAGCACTCTGGACTCGCCCGCCCGCGTGGTGGTGGATCTGCCCGCGACCGTCATGGCGACGGGGCAGAGACGCATCGCGGTGGCGGCAGCCGGGGTCAAGGGCGTGCGCATTGGAATGGATGGGCAGACGCCTCCGACCACGCGCATCGTCGTCGACCTCGACGAGGCCTGCACCTATGACCTGACGCCCACTTCGGGCGGCAAGCTGGTGCTGACCCTGCACGCCCCGAAGGCTGAAGCAGCCAAGTCAGCGGACTCGAAGCAGACGGTTGCCGCTGCGCCAGTCCCGGCCAGCCATCCCATGTCGCCCTTCTCGCCGCGAGTGATCGATACGCGCTCGCTGACGGCGCCGAAGCCTCAGCCGGCGACCGTGCAGAAGCCGACGGCGGACGCGGCTGCGCCGAACGACTTCGTCTTTGTCGAGCCGAAGTATGAGGCCAAGAACGAAGTAAAGAGCGACAGCGCCTCCGACGCTAAGACGGCCGATGAGCCCACGGCCCGCGCTCAGGAAGCGGCAGCGCGCTTTGCCGACAAGACAGCGGCGGAACTGCTCGCCGTCACCGACAGCGCGGCCCAGGGGCAGACCGCTCCAGCTGCCATTCAGCCGGCTGTGAACCTGGCCGCCGAACAGAAGGCGCAGGTCGGCCAGCAACCGGCTTCGACCGGCCCGAAATACACGGGCGAGCCGATCTCGGTGAACCTGAAAGATGTCGACTTGAAAGATTTCTTCCGCCTGATCCATGAGATCAGCGGACTGAACGTGGTGCTCGATCCGAACGTGCACGGCACGCTGACCGTGGTTCTGGACGATGTGCCGTGGGATCAGGCGCTCGACATCGTGCTCAAGAATAACGACCTGGCGCGTGAGCTGGAAGGCAACGTTCTGCGCATCGCCACAGTGGAAACGCTGAAGCACGAAGCCGATGCCCGCCGGGCGCAGATCGAGTCCGAAGCGCTGGCGGTCGAGAAAGTTTCGGTGACGCGCTTCCTCAGCTACGCTAAGGCGAAGGACGTCATCATCACCGTCAAGAAATTTCTCTCGCAGCGTGGCGACGTTGTGGCCGATGATCGCACCAACGCCGTGATCGTTAACGATATCCCGAAAGTAATTCCGGTGATTGACCGCCTGCTCACGCAGCTCGACCGCAAGACGCAGGAAGTTGAAATCGAAGCGCGCGTAGTGGCCGCGACCCGGCAGTTCGCCCGCGACATCGGGACGCAGCTCGGCTTTGCCTGGGGTAACGGGCACAGCGCGGTGGGTGGAAACCAGGCGGCTGGAGCCTCGCCGACCACGGTTAACGGGCTGACCCCGGGCTACATCACGGTGCCCGGCACGGGATCGAGTACCGGATCGTCGATTCCCTTGTTCTCAAACCTGGGATCGACTGCGCCGACCAGCGGCTTGTCGTTCGTCAACGCCAGCAACAATGTGCGCATTGACGCCATCCTCTCGATGGCGGAATCGCGCGGCTTGCTGAAAGTGCTCTCTCGTCCCCGCATCATCACGCAGAACAACATTCAGGCGCTGGTGAAGCAGGGCGTGCGCGTGCCCATCGTGACCCAGGCCCAGTTGGGCGGTCCTCCGACCGTGACCTATGTGGATGCTTTCCTGCGCTTGACGGTGACCCCGCAGATCACCTCGGAAGCCACCATCTTCCTGAACGTCGACGTGGAAAACACCACGCCGAACTTCGGTCAGGAAGTGCAGGGCAACCCCGAACTGATCACGCAGCAGGCCACGACGCAGGTGCTAGTGACCGATGGCGGCACGGTGGTGATCGGCGGCGTCATCCAGACGCAGAACTCGATCAACATCACGCAGGTGCCGTTGCTCGGCAACCTGCCGTACCTCGGCAACCTGTTCAAGCACACGCAGGTGAACACATCGAACCAGGAGCTGATTTTCTTCATCACGCCGCGGATCATTCAAACATAACGGACCCCAGCAGCGCGGTCGAAGATTCAAGCCGCCGGCCTGAAGAACCTGTCAGGCCGGCGGAGTTGTTTTTGCAGTGAGCCATGAGCAATGAATAGAGTGGCGTGGTTTGCTCACTGCTCATGGTTCACCGCTCATAGCTTCCTGTTACACTCCCTCCAATGAACTACGCCGCGCGCCAGAAGAAACTACGCGAGTACCTGGTCTCCGCCCGGCTTGACGGGCTGCTGATCAGCCATCTTCCCAACGTCCGGTATCTTTGCGGCTTTACCGGCAGCGCGGGGTTTCTGCTGCTCGACGAAGCCGGCAGCGTATTCTTCACCGACGTTCGCTACGACACGCAGGCGCACGAGGAAGTCAAAGGCGCGAAGGTTGTGGTAGCGAAGAAGGCGGTTTTGCAAGGAGTCGCCGAATGGCTGAAGAAGCGCCATAAGCGGGCGCGAGCGTGGCGACTTGGCCTGGAGGCCGAGCATTTCACCCTTGCCGACAAGAAGCGGTTGAGCGATCTGCTGCCTGCTACGATCCGGCTGAAGGAAGCTCCCGCGCAGGTGGAAAAGGACCGCATGGTTAAGGATGCGGACGAACTGGTGCGCATTCGCGCTGCGGTGAACCTGGGCGCCACGCTTTTCGATCGGGCGTTGGAAGTGCTCCGGCCTGGCGTGAAGGAAAGCGAGGTGGCCGCAGCGATGGAGTATGCGGCGCGGCAGCAGGGCGCGGCGGAAATGTCGTTTCCGACGATCATCGCATCAGGCGCGAGGTCGGCACTGCCGCACGGCCGCGCCTCGGAGCAGGCGATCCAGCCCGGAGCATTCGTGGTCTGCGACTTCGGTGCTATACTCGAAGGTTATTGTTCCGATCAGACGCGCACTGTGTGGGTTGGCGCCGCAACCGACGAAGCCCGGCAGGCGTATGAGGCGGTGCTTGAAGCTCAGCTTGCCGCGATTGCTGCGGTCCGGCCCGGCGCTACTGTGGGTGAAGTAGACGAAGCTGCTCGCAATATGTTGCGAAAGCGAGGGTTAGGGCGTTATTTTACCCACTCCACTGGACACGGTGTCGGGCTTGAGATTCACGAGTCTCCGCGCGTGGCGCACGGACAGAAAGAGGTCCTCGAGCCGGGGATGGTCATCACCATTGAGCCGGGAGTATACTTCCCCGGCAAATGGGGTGTGAGAATCGAGGACATGGTGGCCGTCACGGCTAGTGGCTGCGACGTGCTGACGCCCACGAGCAAGGATTTTACGGCGGTTTGAGTCTTCTTAACGTTACTTAGCAATTTCAGCCTGGCAGAATCCGCGTCTCCGGCTGTTTGTGCGCCTCAGATCGGCGTGGCATGAGTGGCAGGCAGTCCCACCGGAAACGAATGAATCAAAAAGAACTGAAAGAACTGATCGAGTTCTTGATCGAGAAAGACATTGCCGAGTTCGAACTGGAGCGCGGCGACGTCAAGGTGAAGATCAAGCGGGCGGGAGCGCAGACGGTGGTTCACGCCCACGCGGAACCGCATTTTTTCGCCGTGCCCCCCGCTGCCACGCCTGCCCCAGACATCAACGGTGCGCCCGCAGCGGCCACGCCGGCAGCGCCCGCACCACCTGCGCCCGCAGCAGAAGAAGGCCTGCATGTAGTCAAGTCGCCGATCGTGGGGACGTTTTACGAAGCGCCTTCGCCCGGAGCCCCTCCATTCGTGAAAGTCGGCGACACGGTGGAAGTTGGGCAGGTGCTGTGCATCGTCGAGGCGATGAAACTGCTCAACGAGATTGAGTCGGACGTGGCCGGTGAGATCGTGAAGAAGCTGGCTACAAACGGTCAGCCGATCGAATACGGCCAGGAACTGTTTGTCATAAGGCCAACGAAGTGAAGCGGGAATTTTCGTGCGGCGTGCCTCGGCGCGCCGTTTTGCGTTTAAAGCTGTGAGCTCCGAGCCGCGAGCTTCCAATTCGCGCAGGTTTGGCTCACAGCTCGTAGCTCATAGCTTCCTCATGTTCAACAAAATTCTCATTGCCAATCGCGGAGAAATTGCCCTGCGCGTGATCTGCGCATGCAAGGAACTGGGCATCCGCACGGTCGCCATCTACAGCGAAGCCGACCGCAATTCGCTCCACGTGCGCTTTGCCGATGAAGCTATCTGCATCGGCCCGCCGCAACTGGCGCAGAGTTACCTGAATATCCCTGCAGTAATCAGCGCGGCCGAGATCGCGAACGTTGAGGCCATCCATCCCGGCTATGGCCTGCTGGCGGAAAATGCGAACTTTGCCGAGGTCTGCGAGACCAGCGGCATCAAGTTCATCGGCCCCCGGCCGGAAGTGACTCGGCTGATGGGCGAAAAGGAAAAAGCCCGCGCCGCGATGAAGCAGGCAGGTGTGCCGATCTTGCCAGGCTCGGACGGAATTATCGCGTCGGAGGGCGAGGCGCTGGAGTGGGCGCGGCACGTCGGATTTCCCCTGATCGTGAAAGCTTCGGCCGGAGGCGGCGGGCGGGGCATGCGCATTGTCCGCAACGAAGAAGAATTGCCGGGACTGTTCAAGGCCGCGACCGCAGAGGCCGCAGGAGCGTTCGGCAACGGCGATCTCTACATGGAAAAGTATGTCGAGCATCCGCGGCACATCGAGTTCCAGGTGCTGGCCGACGAGCACGGCCATGTAGTCAGCCTGGGCGAGCGCGAGTGCTCGATCCAGCGGCGGCATCAGAAGCTGCTCGAAGAGTCGCCGTCAACGCAGGTCACGCCGGAGTTGCGGCAGCAGATAGGGGCCATTCTCTGCAAGTCGCTGGCGAAGATCGGTTACTGGAATGCGGGCACGATCGAGTTCCTGATGGACCAGGACAAGCAGCTGCATTTCATCGAGATGAATACGCGCATCCAGGTCGAGCATCCCGTCACGGAGATGGTCACCAATGTGGACCTGGTGAAGAGCCAGATCATGATCGCAGCCGGCGCGCACATGCGTGAGGTAGTGCCAGATTCGATCGTCTCGATTGGCCACGCCATCGAGTGCCGCATCAATGCCGAGCATCCCGAGAAGTTCACGCCGTCGGCGGGAAAGATTACGGCGTTTCACCCCGCGGGCGGGACGGGTGTGCGGGTGGACACGGCCGCCTACGCCGAGGGCGTGATTCCTCCGTATTACGACTCGCTGATTGCCAAGTTGATCGTGCGCGGCAAGGACCGCAACGAAGCCTGCTCGCGCATGGCGCGCGCGCTGGAGATGTTCATCGTCGAGGGCGTGTACACAACGATCCCGCTGCATCGGAAGATTCTGGCGGACCCGGATTTTAGGGCCGGGAAGTTCGACACGGGGTTTATTGAGAGATTTCTGGCGAAGAATGGGAAGTAGTGGAGCGGCGTTGAGGCCTACGATAATCCGGCGGAACAACCGCGCCGGTTTGGTTGGCCAGCTAGGCGAAGCAGGGCAAGAAAAACAATTGCACAAATCGCTCCGGTAAGGGAACCGGTTGGCATGTAATCGACCGCGCTGTCCCTGAAGGTTTCTCTTGGGGCCAAAAGCCTCGCGACAATGAAGCTACCCACCGGCACCATACATCCTAAGACCGACCCTGCAAGAGCTGTGACCGCTGCAAGCTTTATTGAACCTAATCTGCTTGCAAGGTTCTGAATAATTAGCCCGTCTATAGCACCCACCAGAAGGCCCTCGGGGCCGACCACGGCAAAGGCATAGATCCATTCCTCGTAGACGAGAAATGCTAGTTGTGCAAAACCAAGAAGTGTATGCGGCCTCAACAGGCACGCATCAAGTAAGAGGAGTCCTATACCTGGGCCCAAGAGACCGAATACGCCAGCACCCAAGAAGATGGATTTCCACTTCGCCCAGGACATGCCGCTAGTTTCTCGCATAAACCCTAGCAGTCCGTGGTGAAAGTCTGGATTCGGGTTGGCAATAAAGATTGGGTGATTCACAGCCATAGTGGGTACACTGCGG
>JASHPH010000407.1 GCA_030038255.1 Candidatus Sulfotelmatobacter sp.
TATCCGTCGCCTTGCAGAGTGAATCTACGCTGCTTGCGCGTCGACCATGGCGTCGTATTCCTTTTGCGACTGGCTGGGCAGCATGACCCATAGGGTGTAGACGCCGATCGCGGTGCCGAACGGAACGTTGAACAGAGCGATGAACGCCAGCACCAGCGACAACGTGCGCGCCCATGGTTCTCGACGCAGCAATCCCCAGCCGGCAAGGAATCCGCAGGCGGCCTTGGCCAGAACCAGAATGCCGAGTGTGCTGAACAGTGAACACAAGAAGCCAATGGGCACATCCGGCGGCACCTGGGTCATCTCGCGCAGATGTGGGAACAGAGTAGTTCCGAGAATCAGCAGGAACAGCCCCACGACCGCAGTCAACGCAGACACCGCCAGCCACAGAATGCCCAACAGATGCACATGCTCCTGCACTCGACCCGGCATCGGCCGCACGGCCGCGACCGGACCGAGTATCTGTTTGCCGCATCTGCTGCAGAAGGCTTGTCCGGGTTGTACCGCTGCGCCACATCCATCGCAGAACATAACTGCCTCCGATTCCAAACACTGCGGCGAGGTTTATAAAACGCAAAGAAGAATACCCGCAATCCTTGGGAGAGTTCCGTGCGTCGCGTCACGCCTAGCGCGCGGCGACAAAAACCAGCAAAACGAAAAGGCCACCCGGCAACTGGGCGGCCTCTTCTTCAAGGGAGAATAGTTCCAACGGAGGCGTTTGCATTCCGTCAAAACTTTCTGCCGAAATCTTATGAGCCGAAAAACGGGGGTGTCAAGCGATTTTTGCGAAATAAATGTCTTTGTTTTCAATATCTTACAAAATCAATTAACGGTCGGAAAAACTGTAGCATTTTGAGACAGACTGGCTTCTTTGAGGTCCTAAGCCGATCTTTCTAAAGGCACTTACTCTGACTTCACGCAGGCTTTTGCGGGGCCTGGTGTCCACTGTCCGTCCCGGGTTGGGAAGGCCCCTGCGCCATGGTTTCGGCCAGGTGCAACGAGATGAATTCCATCTGCTCTGGACGATCAAACACCTTGTCGGGAAACCAGCGCTTCATCACAATGCGGAATCCGCCAAAGGCCACGCCCGCGACCAGTGCGAGTCCTCCCACGATGGCGCACAAGATCACCACATTGACGATCAGCAGATACAGATCATGCACGTCGTGATTATCCGTCGCCTGGTTCCAGGTGACCTTGGCTTCATAGTTCACCAGCGCCAACAGAGATTTCGCGTCGCTCTCCGGGGCTCCACTGACGATCGCGATAATCGGTCCCGTGCGCTTGTAGTGGAGCGAGCCGACGGTTCCGACGGCAGCGATGCCGGATTGCGCCTGGTAACTGGGATCGAGACGCCGCAGATGCTCAATCGCGACCTGGGGGTTCGTGTAGTAAATCAGCAGCAGCGTAGCGTCGCCGCTGGGCGTGTTGTAGTGGCCGAGGGTCACTTCCGCGCTGGAGGCGAAATCCACCAGGTCGGCCGCAACCGGCGCCGTCAGCGCGGCTAGAGCTGCCGGACCCTCCGCATATTTCTGGCTATTGCGCACGTAGCCGCGCGTCGGCATGTAGAGCAGCACCGGAGGCAGAGCCGCGGCGCTTCCGCTGGCCCGGGGCAGATCCCCAGCCAGTTCGCGCAACTCCGCGGCCGACATTGGCGATTGCTGGCTGAACAAAGCATCCACCAGCACGTGTCCGCGATAAAACAGCACGCGCTCGCCCGCACCTGCGATCTGCGAAGCTCCCTGATCCCCAATCTGTTCTTTGGCCATCTCCGGCTGCAGATAGAACGTGTACGCGCCGAATGCTCCGGAAGCGTCGGCAAAACGCGCCGCGCGGATCTTCAGCGTGCGGCCGTCGTCGCGCGTGTACGTGGCGGCGGAGAAGTCAGAGAAGCGGTACTCCGTGAGGATTGCGGCATTAGTGGAGTCCGCGATGGCAGCGCTCGCGCTGGTTTGCGGCAGTCCCTGCATCTGCCATCCGGCGAACTGTTGCGGCAGAATCGCCGGCACGGGGCTGGATTGGGCCGACGTTGTCGCCGCCAGGCTGGCCGCGGAGACGAGCGCTACGCCTATTCCAACGAAAGCGACCCTACCCAGCCACATTGCCCTAACCCATGTTCTTCCGAACCACATTTTTCTGAACCAGTGGGAAAAACTCATTCACTGCCCCGTGGGAGAAACCCTTCCTCAATTAGACCACACTGTGAAGAGAAAAGTTTCCGCCGTAGCCCCTTTACTACGAAGGCTTTGCAGGGTGGTTACCATCGTGCCGCGCCGACCTACACGTCGGAGCCATTCACAACCAGCCAATCGCGGGGCAAACTAGCTGTGGGTGACAGAATGAGTCCGAGCAGTGCAGCAACGAACAAGCGCCGGGGAAGCCGGACGAAAGCCGTGCTCCCGGTAAGAGTGAAAGGTAAAGACAGCTCCGGGCAGGGTTTCGAGGAACTGGTTCACACTCTCGATGTCACGCCGGATGGCGTGCGGTTGGGCGCGGTTCGCCGCGAGTTGAATGTGCTCGACGAAGTGACGGTTTTCTTTCGCCAGCGAAAAATGCAGTTTCGCGTGGTGTGGATCAAGAAGCTGAAGGGAACCTCGGAGTTTCAGATCGGCCTGCGCGCATTGGCGCAGGAGCGGGATTCCTGGGGACTCAGTTTCGCGGAATATAAGAACCAGACGGCCCCGCAGCAATCCGCGGCGGCGCCGGGCATCGCGTAGCAAGGGGCTAGCCTGGCAGGTTGGGGCAGTCCACGGGAGAGTAGTTCGCAAGGGAGACGTTGTATGAGCCTTTTATTGCGCAATTTTTGCTGGGATGAATCCGGCCAGGATATCGCCGAGTACTCGGTGATGCTCGCGGTCATCCTCGTCATCGTCGTGGGCACGGTCCGGCTGATCGGATCCAACGCCGGCAACATCTTCTCGGAGGTCGGTAGCGCGATTCAGTAAACCCCTCGCGTTCTTGGCAGAACGGATCCCCATCTTTGCAGAGCACAAAGATGGGGATTTTGCTTTTCGAATCTGTCGCCGTTCAGCGCGCTGGATTCGTCTCATCTTGCGTCGCCCCCAGCCTCCCACGCGTTGCAATGAGAAGCAAAGCCGGAACCACCAGGTTCGAGGCTGCCCAGATCTGCTGCCAATTCGCTCGCGGATAGGAGTGGGCGATCAGTCCCCGCATGAGATAGCCGCTCTGGCTGCTGGCCAGCGCATGCATCAGCACCGCGACGATGATGCTTTGGCCCGACAGGTTCGCCGCATACGTCATTTCCACCGACAGCGCGATCAGGTTCACGGCATAGACCACGATTGCGGCCGCGCTCCACATCTGAACCAGCGCCAGCGCCGGCAGCATGAAGCCCGCCCATATCAGCCCCACGAGCACGGAAGCCCAGACGGGGCCAAACTGCGCCTGCAGCCGGGGTAAGGCAAATCCGCGCCAGCCAATCTCCTCGCCAATCGGAGTGATGAACTCAGCCAGCGAGAAATGGTAAGCGGCGACCGATAGGAAAATCCGCCAGTTGAGGGTGTGAAGTGGGTCTTTTTCTGCCAGCAATCCCGGGATGACCGCGTCGCCGGTGAGAATCATCGCGGCTCCGACCACGAGACCGAGCGCAAGCCTTCCCCACGAGCTATACAAGCTGCACACACGCAGATTCCGCTCGCTCCGCCACTGCACGCACAGTGCGGCCACGCAAGGCGCGTAGAAGCTGGCCGCAATCCACCAATCCGGCACCTGAAACGAAGTCAGACCGAGCCACGACAAAACCCGCGGCGTCGCCATTCCCCATCCCAGGAGGTAAGCCAGCAGCACGAACGTGATTACGGGACGTTTTCTGGCCAGGCGCCCGAGCACGCCACCCTGCGAGTTTTCCTGCGATGCCTGCGCTGCTGTTCCCATTCACCTTATCTTGCCATGATCTTGCCTTGGCGTTGCGAACCGGGGTATGCTCTCTCCTCGGGGCGTCGCTGGAGGTACCTGTGCCCGGGCGTTCGTCTCTGCTGTTCCTTTCCTCGTCCTTGCTTCTCGCTCTGGCAGCGTCGGTTCCGCTCGCATCCGCGCAGGATGCACCCGACCTCTTTCTCACACCCGTCTCCAACGCACCATTCAGCGCCGTAGTCGTCGTCGACCGATCCGTTGTTCGGTCCGACGGCATGGTCGGCCAGTTCAAGTCCATTCGCGAAGTTGGCCGCGACAGCCGCGGACGCATCCACAATGAGCGGCGCGCGCTCGTGCCCGCCAACAGCAGCAAGACGCCGGAACTCATCCGCATCCATCTCTACGATCCCGAGACTCGCACCTCGGCGATGCTCCACCCGCGCAAGAAAGTCTTCTGGACCACTACCATCAATCATCCGCTCTCCACCGTCCCGCCGAACATGATTTACTCCGCGCCACCCGGCAGCAGCGCCCCGCAAAACGAGTTCACCCGGGAGGAAGACCTGGGCGTCCGTGAATTCGACGGCGTCTCCGCCCACGGAGTGCGCGAGCTGCAGACCATCTCGGCAGACAACGTCAAGGACGCGGTCATCACGGATGAATACTGGTACTCCGACGATCTCCGCATTAACCTGATGGTCAAGCACAGCGATCCGCGCACGGGATGGGTGACGTTAACCGTCAGTCAGATCACACGCGCCGAGCCGGACCGCGCGTTCTTTGAGATTCCCGACAATTACCGGCAAAGGCAGGGTGAGGAGTAAGTTCGCAGGCGTGCTGGATTTTTTCTTCGCTATTGATTCCATGACAATGTCGGCTCCCAACCCCCGAGTAAAGTTGGTAGTGCTTATCCAACCAACAGGCTCGGAGAAAGGAGCCGAGCGATGATTATTATAGGAGTAGATTTCCACCCCGAGTTTCAGCAAATTGCTTCGGTGGATACCGACACCGGAGAGTTCCAAGAGAAGCGACTGGCGCATCCCGAGGA
>JASHPH010000408.1 GCA_030038255.1 Candidatus Sulfotelmatobacter sp.
TCGACCGCGACGACGCCGAGCAAGTATGCCGGCACGTCGACAGCGTCATCACGAACGTCGGGAAGCTGCAGCCCTTCAGTTCGCACGACCCGGCGGAGGAGGGCAACAGCTACGCTCCGCAGGCCTCGCCTGGGCCTGGGTGGCTCTCCCGCGGCACGAACATCGGCACGGACGCTGTGGTCAAGCAGGACCCCGTCAGCACAGCCAATGACTGGGCGCGAGCGCAGAAGCGTCCGCTCACCCGAAAGGACTGGGTGGGTTGGCAGGAGCACGCACGTCGGATGGGGCTCGACCCGGACGAGATGGACACAGGGTGGCGAACCATCATGGATCGGCCCGAGCAAGTCCAAGCCTCCGCGCTCGCCACGCTACAAACGATCTTCGGCGGAAAGCCTCTCGCGGAGTCGGGCTCCATCGGGCCGGGCTCGCCGGGTGGAACGGGGAGCGGCTGGCGCGGCTACTGGGTTCCCATGCCTGGGATGCTGGGTGGACAGAAGCGTGTGACGTCGCCGCGACCGGAGGACCACATCGGTCCCGAGGACATGCAGAAGCGCCCCAAGAAGCGCAAGCGGCAGCTCGGCGAGACCAGCGGTCGACTCAACGTCAACGTGAAGACGCACAAGGCTCCCGAGGTCGGCAACGCGCGCGGCCAGGCACAGGATGCGAACGAACTGAATCCCGGTTTCGGGTTCCGAACTTGGAGCGCACGGATGGTCTACGAGATGGCCATTCGTCTGATCGGGCTCTATCCGACCTCCAAGCCGGAAGAGATTCTCGGGATGGCGATCCGCAAGTCTGGCGTGCTCACCACGGAACTCACGCCTGAAGATGATCGCATGCTGAAGATCGCGATCGACTGGGCGCAGAGCGGTCCGGCACGAACGAACATCCGAACAGGCGGTACGCCGGGAGGACCCTTCCGGTCCACGGCCGACAGTCACTTCGGCAACCCGCGGGGGACCTTCAGTGTCACCTAGCGCCTTGCGCGAGAGCGTCCAGCTCCTTCGCGAGTACATGTTCAGCGCGTCTGCGTATCCCGGCCCCGAGCCCGGGAAGATGTGGAGCCTCAGCACGGGCTACGCGAACAGTCCGCAGGCGAGGATCTTTCGAGACAGAGAAGACGAAAGGAAGATGGAGAAAGATCGAGCCGACAAGAGAAAGAAGGCGGACTTTCGAACCGACTTGCGTAAACTGTCCCTATGGCTGCAGCAAAAGCGTACCCGGTAACCGCGCCGCCCGTGCCAGAGCGGCCTCCGACCGAGGCCGATGCGCGTGCAGCCTTCAACGATCTCGTCCTTCTTGCTCTCCCCATCACTCTGTACAAGCAGTTGTCGGACGCCGCGATGAAGAGGAATTTGACGCTGCAGCAGTTGCTCTCGAACGCGGTCCAGGAGTATTTGAAGAAGACGGAGTAGCGAAATGGCGTTTCCGAACGGTTGGCCTCCCCGATTTCCTACCAACATTCGATCCATTCGCGTGTACATCACGGGGACGGCGACTGCTGCCTTCGACGCCAACGCCTACCTGTTCTACAACGCCAACGCTGGCTCGAACACGTTCACGCCGACTCCGTACGTGCCGCCGGGCCAGGAGTCCGCCGCACCTGGGTGGGCACCGACGAACGTCCCGGTGCCTCCTCTCGGAACGGGTCAGAACCCGGCCGACGCGAATCCCGACCCCGTTCTGAACCCTCCGGTCCCGCCTCCTCCGGTGCCGGCGATCTGGTCGAAGAGCATCAAGATCACGAACTCGTCAGCGAACATCCTCTATTTCTCGTTCGACGGAGTGAACGTTCATGGTCAGGTCGCCGCCAACAGCGTGTTCTGGTACTGGGACCGCTATGAGGCCGGCATCGCCCTCATGGGGAACGGCGCCTTCGTTGTTGAGGCTTGGTGAACCGACGCAACTCTTGCCGTATAGTAATTGCAGGAGAGTTCGGTGAACGACCTCATTCTTCATCTGGCCTCAGACCTCGGGCCGGTTGGACTTGTGCTCGCCGCCGCGTATCTTTACATTCGGCAGCAACATCGAGAACTGCGCGAGGTCGAGACAAAACGAGTCGACGACAACAAGGCGATGGTCGCCAAACTGCTTGAACTGAACGACAAATGGAACGAGACCATCAACGCGCAGATCGAAGTGAGTGAAGCGCAGAAACAGCTCTTGGCCGATCTGAAACTTCAACTTCTTGATCCGCCGAGGCCTCGCCGGTAAGAGGTGTTTGCGATGTGGGGCAAAAAGCGAAGGGAAGCCATGGACGCGGCGGCGTCTCTGGAGCCGGCGTTTTCGCAGCTCGACATGTTTGCGGGGAAGCTCGACTCCCTGAAGCAGCGATTCAACGACACGGCGAAGGAGCTGCAGGAGATTAAGGCGCCTGCGCCCTTGGACATCCCGACGCCCGCGCTGTCGTTCATGCCCCCGCTGTCGTCTCTGCCGCCCGTCCCACCCAGGCCCGAGGCCAAGCCGGAGGGGCGCTACTCCTTTAACAACCCGCCTGAGCCACGGACGCTCCGTCCGGTGCCGCCCCCGCTACCCCCGCGGCCGAGGCCGAAGAAGCCGCCCCCGCCGAAGCGGACAAGCTCGGGTCGGTTCTACATCCAGGTGTCGAACGCGAAGGACTCGACCGCCCTGAGCGCGGTACGGGAGCAGTTCTCCAAGTGCGGGCGTGTCGTCGACTCGGGCAAGGGGACCGCGTCGGACCCCGATGCGGGGTGGCTCGAAGTCGCGGTCCGGAATGAGGACACGCACTCGTTCATCGACAAGCTCGAAGGCATGGAGATGAAGAGCCGGGTCGAGAAGCTCATCGAGGTCGCCCCAGGCGAGGGCCGCATTCAGGCCAAACAGATGGACCTCTTTCGTGGGAAGCAGGACTCGGAAGCCGAGATCTGATAGAAGGGGCGCGTGACCCCTACCGAACTGATCGAGAAAACCTGGAAAGAAGTCGGCTTCCGTGTGCGCCCGCTGGCGCGAAAAGTCTTCATTCGGACCGAGCAGCGTCCGTGGAAGACGAAGGGCGGCGTCTGGCTTCCTCCCTCGTCGACGCTGATTTACGCAGCGGACCGATCGAAGATCGACGTGGAACTCTATGCACGCGTCTGCTCGGTGGGTCCGCAGGTCAGGGAGATCAAGGTCGGAGATCGAATCTTCTTCTCTCGGCTCTACTTCGCGTGGATCCGGAAACTCGATGATGGGCAGTATCTTGGGTACCTCGACGAGCTAAATGTGTTCGGCCTGGCAGCCGAAGATGCGGTAAAAGAAGAAGAGCAGGTCGAGAAATTCCGTGCCTCTTCCTCGGACGAACGCCCAAGAGCATCCCTCCGCTAGCCACTCCGACTGGGGTGGCAATGTGAAGCTCGTCGTCCAGCCGGTGATGGCGAAGCACCCGGACCAGCCCGACAAGTGGACGGTGTCCGGTGTCGCGCGGTCGTACGCGTCGAAAGAAGATGCGGACAAAGTTCGGGCGTTCTTGAAGAAGAACCCACCCTCGGCGATCAAGCAGGCTCTCGACGGTGGGGAGCATGTGGACGACATGCTGCCGGGGCACCTGCAGAAGTTGCCCCACTGGGATGACATCCACGGGACTCAGGGCATGCACGGGAAGTACGGGCTCAAGGGAAAGCGCGGCCTCCGGAAGGAGAGCGACGAGTCCCCGGAGGCGAACAGTGCCGAGCAGCAGAAGAAGGCGGCCCGCATCAACCTGCACAGGCTCTTCAAGTGGGGCAACGGTAAGATTCGAGGTGAGGCGACCATGAAGAGGCACGAGAGCGCGACACTCTTTTCCGATCTCGGTATCAACGAGGCCCTGGAGCAAGCCAAAGAGGCCTTGGAGTGCGGCTGCATCGACAAGATGGAAGATGCTCGCGACGCCATCCTTCTGGCGATGTGTGAGGCCGGCTGCCCCCCGATGCAGCACATGAACAAGAAGCTCGGGCGCTGCGCGAAAGTCCCTTCCGACCTCCATCAGGCCATGCAGTCCGCCCACATGATGAGCCGGAAGTCCCGAACTCCCGAAGACCATCAGCGCACCCACCAGCACATGCACGACGTCGCGGGGCAGCTCCAGCACGCCGGCTTCCACCAGCTCGCGAGTCTTCACGCCGCTCGGGCCCATGCTCATAAGCTCGCTGCCGCAAATTGACGAGATCTTCGCGGCGCTCGAAGAAGCGCACCGGCGTGTCGTCGGTGTTCGGCGCTTCCGAAACATGCGCAAGGCGAGGGTCCTCAAGATCAAGCGTAAGGGCAAAGGCTCGATGGTCCATCGCGCGAGAAAGTTGCACAAGGCCATCAACAAGGGGCCGATGTACAACCGGCATCGTAGGGGCTAAGATCGCTGGGTGATTCAGCCCACCGTCGTGGCTCGTACTTTCTTCAACGAGCAGGTCGCGAAGTTCTGCGAGGGGGACAAGACCAAGGCGGAGAAGGTCCCCGTCTCGGCTCTCGTGAAAGCGGTGCTCGCGGTCGAGACGCGCGAGGACGCCGAGAACTTTCTCGCCGGGCATCTTCACTGGCTCCAGGGCAAATACCCACGGACCATCGAGGCGGCCATGACGGCTGCCCGGGCGAACATCGGCCTCGCCTTCGATGAGGGGATGAAGCCGGAGCGGGTGCTGATGTGGAAGTCGCTCTGGGAAGAGCCCGTCGCTTCGAGCGCGAAGAGTCCGGAAGAGGCGTTTCGAACTTCCCAGGCGGTGGGAGAAAAGATCGCGGCTGGCAAAGATCCTGGAAGACTTGCGGCTCTAGCAAAGAAGGCCTTGCAAAAGAGGGCAGCGGGTCGTTAGATCGGGCACCGTGTCTTCGACAAACCGTGGCGGAAAAAGATCAGAAGCAGACTGGTACGCGACGCCTCCGTGGGTCGTGAATCGGCTCCTCGATGCCTTCATGCTCTATTACACGGAGCGCGACCCACAGCGCTGGGCGAACTTGCCGGGCGGACGGTGGCTTGAACCGTGTGCGGGGGACGGAGAAATCATCCGCACCATTAATCAGCGCCGGTCGGACATTCAGTGGCCGGCGTGCGAGTTGCGAGAGGAGATGCGCCCCTTTCTCCAGCCGCTCGTCCACGAGAAGCTCATCATGGGGGACTTCCTCGAACGGCGGCTCGAAGACTTCGGCGCGCACCCGTTCGACGTCGCGATCACCAACCCTCCTTTTAACATCGCGATGCCTGTCCTCAAGAAGTGCATGGAGCTGTCGAAGCTGACCATCCTTCTCCTGCGCCTGAACTTCTGGGGCTCGGACGAGCGGCAGGAGTTCATGGAGAAGTACCCACCGGACACGTACGTCCTCCCGAACCGGCCAATGTTCTCCATCAACAAGAAGGGCAAGCCCGGCACGGACAGCCCCGAGTACGCGTGGATGGTCTGGGGCTCGCCCGAGAGCTACGAAAATGCTCCGAGCTACGGAGACATTCGCGTCCTGAAAAGGACCCCGAAGGAAGAGCGTAAGATCTGGGCCGAGCATTTGAAGAAGGTCCACCAGGCCTCTATTTTGGCCCAAGTTCAGGCGGCGTCCCCCGGCGAAGTTGCACCGCACGGTGCAACTCAGGGATGAAATAGCTAATCCTTTCGGGGTATTTCGAGGCCGACGGTCTCCATCTTCAAGTTGTTGGCTTTCACACGAAGATCGAGATAGGATCGGTTGAACCCCAAACCTTGACATCTGGAGATCGGTGCTTACCTTCTCCGATGTCGAGACCAAAAGTGGGCCGCTGAAAACGGACCACCGAAACCTGGAGAAGATGATGGCGAAGAAAGCAAAGAGGGCTTGCAGCTACTGCCAAGTGCAGGGCCACAACGCTCGAACCTGTGAGAAGAAGAAGGCCGACGAAGCGGCGGGCGTGGTTCGGAGCCTGGCTCCAGTTCCTTCTCCCTCGTCGTCGACAGCGCTCGCGGTGGTCGACCCCACGCCGCAAGAGACGCCGAGCCCGGCGATGGCGCACCAGCCCATCGAGTACGAGGAGGCGGTCAAGCAGGTGCACGTCAACGGCACGACCCTTCGGCTCGCCGTCCGCGAGTTCGAGTCGGGCCTCGCCGACCTCCTCTTCCGCATCACCCGCGGTGGGGGCAAGCCGCAGGACATCAGCTTCGACCAAGAGGTCGGCGCGAAGGCCTACGAGATGCTCGGCTGGGCTCTTCAGCAAATTGCGGCTCGCCGGAACCTGAAGTCGGCGGCACACCGTTCGCCTGCCAACGGCCAGGCGCGCCCGGAGGCTCGCACCGTCTAAGTTTCATCCCCACTTCGAGTCCTTAAGACGGAGAGAATTGACTCGCTATACTGCGAAGTATGCGCGTCAAAGTTGGCGAAACATCAGTACTTCGCGGATCTCCGCCCGTCTCGCGTATCTTGGAAGTGTTCGTCGACGAGGATTGGCTCATCGACGAGCGGCTGCAGAAGTGTGTCTCGTTTCAAGAAGTCACCCTCCGCGATGGTCGCGTGGTGGTCATCTTTTCCAGGTCGGTCTCCGGCGAGGAGGCACGTACCTTCGCCGAGTTGCTGACTGCCGCAGCTGCTCTGCTCGAAACCCAGGCAGAAGAAAAGGATCCAAATAGTTGATGTTGCGCTACATCGGTTCGATTGTTCTCATGGAGTTCCTGGTCGCTTGCGGCGGAGCCCCGTCCACGGGTATCGACAAGACCCCTGACCCCGACAGCTCCATGCCGAGCAACGACGGTGGAGGCGGTTCAGAGGGAGGCGGCGCGGACGTCAAGCTGCTCGGGGATGGAAATCTCGGCGGCGACGGCGCCACGGGAGAGTGCGGCACGGCGCCTGCGGGCACGCCCTGTCGGTCGACGAAGGAGTGCTACAAGACCGAGGGGCATTGCAGCGGCAACTTCCCGAACGTCTGCGTCGTGGAGCAGGAGCCGAACGGAACGCCGTGCCTCTACGACGGTGATTCAGGCGGCGCGCAGACCCAGTGCCTCGTCTTTCCCGACCGGATCGAATGCCAGCCCTGCGGCGTTTCCGATCAGCTCTGCTGCCCGGACGCGGACGGCGGGCCGGGCACCTGCAACCTGGACCTCGTGTGCGAGACCAATGGGCCGGGCAAGCCTGGGTCGTGCACGCCGTGCGGAGGTAGCGGCGAGCCGAAGTGCGACAACAAGTAGGCGTCTAGTCTCGCGATAGAGGCCCCTGCGTATGCGGGGGCTTCCGTCATTTAAGCGCCGGGTGTAGACTGATCTTGTGTCTATCGCCCGAAAAGTAGCCGGTCTTCTTTCAAAGATCGCGGTGCGCTTCATCAGTTTCGAGACCCGGCGGACCTATCTCCGCATGCGGGACTTGGAGGAGCAGCTCGCCAACGACCTGGCGCGGCAGATTCATGTGCCTCCGGGCTCCATCATCATCACGACAGTGCCTGTTCCCAGGGTCGAGTTGAAGATCGTTCTAACCGCAAGCCAGCTGGCGGTGGTAGAGCAGTTTCTCGATCGGCTGCGTGGAACTCCGCGGGTGAATGCTCGCGTCAACACGGGACTGCACTGATGCCCAACGAATCCCGACGACCGGACTACATCCTGGTCGCCAAGAAGAAAGACGGTGAAGACCGGACTTACGTCGGTGCGGCCTGGAAGACCAAGTACGACGGCATCAGCATCCGGCTCAATCCCTGCGTCACGCTCTCGGACCGCGAGGACGTCTGGCTCATTCTCCAGCCGAATGACGAACAGCACATCAAGGCGAGGAAGAACGGAAAAGAGCCGCCGCGTGGTGAGTGGCCTCCTGGGTTCGACGAGTGAATCGCGTCATCTGCGGTGAGAACCTCGAAGTCCTCAGGACCCTGCCGGCGGGGACGGCGGACCTGATCTACATCGACCCGCCCTTCAACACCGGCATCGTCCAGCGGCGCGACTACCTCCGCACGGAGAAGGACGAGGAGGGGGACCGGACAGGTTTCAAGGGGGAGCGCTACAAGACGACGAAGATCAGCACGGCGTACTTCGATGACGCCTTCGTGGACTACTGGGGTTTTCTCGAACCGCGGCTGCGTGAGGGGTATCGCATCCTCAAGCCGAACGGCAGCTTCTACTTCCACATCGACTACCGGGAAGTGCACTATTGCAAGGTCGGCCTCGACACCATCTTCGGCCGCGAGAACTTCCTGAACGAGATCATCTGGGCCTACGACTACGGCGCGAAGACGAAAAGCCGCTGGCCCGCCAAGCACGACAACATCCTCGTGTACGTGAAGGACCGCTCGAACTACGTCTTCAACGTGGACGAGGTCGATCGAATTCCATACATGGCGCCTGAGCTGGCCGGGCCGGAGAAGGCGGCGCGGGGGAAGCTGCCCACGGATGTGTGGTTTCACACCATCGTGAGTCCGACAGGCAAAGAGAAGATGGGCTACCCCACGCAGAAACCGCTGGGGGTTCTGAGTCGAATCGTGCGCGCCTCGTGCCCGAAGGGTGGCGTTGTCCTCGACTACTTCGCTGGGACTGGAACGGCGGGGATGGCTGCGCTGGAGGCCGGTCGGAAGTTCATACTCGTTGACAGCAGCAGGATCGCTTATGCCAAGATGGTCGAACGATTCTCGAAGTATAAAGCCGAGACTTCGTTCGAACCTGGGAGCGTGAGTGATGGCGCAGGTATGGAAGGCCAGTCTGCCGAGCGGTAGCTTTTTCGTCGAAGCGTCTTCCTGGTATTTCGCGCGCGAGATCTGCCGCATCCTCCATCAGGACGTGGCGCTGGAGAAGTACTGGCGCGAAGAAATCGAGCTGGCCGGCACCACCGAATTCAAGCCGGGGGCAGTGATCTACTTCCTAAGTGAAAGAGGCGAAGTCGAGAAGAAGATCATCCCATCGCCGCCGGGTAATTCCAAAAAGAGCAAGAGGAGTAGAAACCGGCGGAAAAAGTGAGCTGGGGGTGATAGAGTCCCAAACATGGAGATCTTGGACCATATTCGAAGGGTCCACTCACTTGCGCGGGAAGATGTCCAGTCGGCGCTGACGCTACTGGCTGAGACGGATTTGACCGAGTTCCTCAGCGACCAGGCGCTGGTGGACTCCTTTTACGATCCGATCCTCGCCGACATGTTCTCCTTGTCGGAGGACGGAGACCCGCATCTTCCAAAGTCGGTTCGAAAAGAACGCCGGAAGATGGACCGGCTCAAGACGATGACCGCCCACCTCTACGCAGGGGTTCCGAAGCGCGCGGCAAGCTGGGGGCACGAAGCGCACGCCGAGGGGCTCCGCGCCTTCGGGATGGAGCGTTCCGCCAAGGCCAGCCCCGAGATGAAGATGAAGGCCCACCATGAGGCGCACCAGGCGCACATGCTTGCGGCCCATCATCTCTCGAAGGCGGGGCACAAGGACGCAGCGGCGCTCCACCAGCGCGCAGCGAACTTCCACCACACGCGGAAAGCGCGGATTGCCAGCCAGCACGAGCTGCAGGCGACTGAGGCGCGCAACGACCGGCTACGCGAGATGGCTCGGTTGGCCTCCCGACGCGAGCAGGCTGGCATGGACCAGGAGCCGGACAAGCGCATTCAGGGCAAGAAGAAGCCGGACTACTCGATGGGATTCCCCAAAGAGGAGCAGATCCAGAACTGGATCGCCGACCTCGATGAGGCGGAGTACCCCGACGAGGTCAAGCGTGCGTCGAAGCTCGCGGCCAACGCCACGGCGGTTTCCAAGGAGCCGCACGCGAACGCGACACACCACGAGACCGCCGCGCGAATGCACTTCATCGCGAAGGGTGTAGCGCTCGCACACAAGCACAACGAGCTGGCGGCGAAACACGACGAATTCGTAAAGAGACACCGGGCAGAGGCCGCAAAGATCAAGGCCGCTTCGTAGAGGTCATGGAGAGCAAGATGAACGTCCGCACTCGTTCGATGAAAGACTACAAGCGACTGGCCGGCATCGGCATGTCTCACGAGGAGTGGAAGCATCCCGCGCTCTTCACCGAGGCGCTGGACAAGATGCCGAAGCTCACTCTTCAGAATGCGCGGATCCACCGGATGGCGCACATGCTCGAAGACGAGCGCATGGGCGGGTCGACGTCCGAGGTGATGTTCGACCCGTACCGCATCGAGCGCCTCGCGGAGGCGGCGGCGTCGGATGCTCACGCCCAGGCGGCTCTTCAGCACCATCACCGAGCCCGGGCCATCGGCAAGCACGCGATGGGTCTGTCGTACGGTGGGGGCAGCCACCACGACGCGCACCAAGCGCACTCCCAAGCGGCGTCGGCCCACCGAGTCGCGGCCAAGCACATGGCAGCGTCGGGCGACACCCACACCGCTTCGCGGCACGACCTGGCTGCTCGGATGCACGAGCGGCACGCTGCTGCCCACGCACGCCACCTGGGCGGCATCAACCACACTGCGGACCAGGAGCCGCATCACGCGCCCGCCGCCCCGGCGAAGAAGGCGCACTGGGCGAGTCGCTTGAAGGCGAAGATCGCCGGCATCGGTGGAGGGGGAGTCAACTGGGCGGAGAAGGCGGCAGCGACTGGGGCGCCGGTCAAAGCCCACGCGGAGAAGGACCCCTTCAAGGGGACCGGGCCGTCGAAGAACGCCGTTGCCCGCGGAGGCATCAAGAAGGCGGCTCCGGAGCCCGAGCACGAGAAGCACGCGGCGAGGGCGATGCGCTCAGGCGCAGGAGCGCACGAACTCGGCAAGAGCCGCGACGTCAGCTCCGAGCGCAAGGCTCACGCGCACAAGGCGGCGTCCCACGAGAACCTCCACGCGGCCCTGTCCGCCTTCCACGCGGGCAACCACGAGAAGGCGCTCCAGCACTTCAACGCGGCCATCCACCACATGAACAAGCACGGCGAGCACACGAGCGACGCTGCAGCGCAGAAGCGCCAGCGCGAGCGGCATGCAGCCGGCGCTGGTCCTCGTGCGGCCGTGGGTCGCGCTCACGTGTGAGGAGGCCGCCGTGCATACGGCGCTGTCCTCACGTGCGAGGTTCCTCGCGAATCGGCTGCTTGAAGCCGAGGGTGAGGAGTCTCTCCATTTGCACGACAGCGGCAATTACCAAACTCTCCACCCGAAACTCCAGAAGTCGCACGAGTCCGCCAAAGATGCATCGCGCCTCGTAGATCAGTTCGCAAAGAACTGGCCGGAGAGGGAGCGTCGGTATCTCCACGGCAAGGCGGCCGAGGAGCACACGCGGACTGCGCAGAACATGCACGCCGGGGGCTTCACGCATCTGGCGCGGCAGCACCTGCAGTGGGCTCACTACCACGCTTCGCACGCCCAGCAGCAGGCTGCCCAGAGTCCTGGCCTTGTCCACCACAACCCGCACGGTGGGCACGCCCGGTCCGGGCACACACTGCCGAAGCAGGCTCCCTCGGTGCAGCACTACGGCGACGTCCCCAGCGGAGCCGTCTCCCACCAGAAGGCGCAGGAGACGGGAACGCACTGGAACGATCGCTCGAACCAGTACCAAGAAATTCCGTCGGGCGTGGCGAAGCTCCAGAAAAAGGCCCATCGGGTCTCGAAGTCGGTGCAGCGAATTTCGGTGGACCCGAGCTTCTCCCATGCGGAGCGCGCCCAGCACCATCGAGCGGCTGCCGGCCATCACGTGCAGGCCGCGAGCGAGTTGATGCGTCACGGCTTCAATCACCTGGGTGGCCAACACATGAACTGGGCGCAGCACCACACCCAGCGCGCGGCGGAGCACGACACGATGCCGTCGCCGAAGGCGCTGCCGCCGGGACCGGAGAAGGAAACATGAACACCGCGACAGCTTTTGTTGGCGCCAGAGGTACGGACTCGGTGACGCTCCTCGACGCGACGTCAGCCGGCAACTTCAAAAAGCAAGGGATCGACTTCGTCTTCCAGTACCTCGGCTCGGTGACAGCAGATGGTCTCGCCGCGATTCTTGCGGCAGGGCTCGCCTTCATGCCCGTGACCTATGCCGATCAGTTCGACGGCGCGCAAACGGTCGCGGAGGTGAAGGCGCTCGGTCTTCCGGCGGGCTGCACGGTGTGGCTCGATGTGGAGTCCATCGGTCCGGCCGTTTCGGTCCCGACGCTCATCTCTCAGATCAATGCCTGGGCAAATGCGGTCTCGGCCGCCGGGTTTCAGCCGGGTCTTTACGTCGGGGCAAACTCCCAACTGACGAGCCAGGAGCTGTATCAGTTGGCGGTCGTTCGCTATTGGCACTCTTTGTCCATGATTTTGGATCGCAACGGACAATTGGCCGAACCGTCGTGTGGATTTTGCTGCTACCAGCTCTACCCGACGGTCAACTGGGCCGGCGTCGACGTGGATCTCGACTTCATTCAGCAGGACTTTCAGGGCCGGCTTCCAAGTTGGGTCGTTAGTTGACAAGTTTGCGCGCGAATTGGTAGAGATCGTCGGTGGCTAAGCGCCGACTTCGCATCGCCGTCGACCTCGACAACATGGTGGCCAACCTCGCGAAGCGTTGGTTGGAGCTGTACAACGCCGAGCACGGGACAAATGCGACCGGTAGTGCCCTGAAGTCTTGGGACATGCACAAGAACTTCGACATTGGCCACAAGATCTATCGCTATTTGGACACGCCCGGTCTCTATCTGGAGCTGGAGCCGCTCGCAGGCGCGGTGGAAGGGGTGCGTCGCCTGAACGAGATGGGCGAGGTCCACGTCATCTCTGCGCCGTCGAAGGAAGCGCAGACCGCAGCGGACAAGCTCACGTGGTGTCAGGCAACGCTTCCGTTCCTTAAGCGCCAGCAGATCACGCTGTCGCACCACAAGCATCTCTTCGCCGTCGATGTCTTCCTCGACGATGCGCCGCAGAACATCCGCGATCACGCTGAGGCGCAGCCACGTGCGACGCGGCTGGCGATTGCGTGGCCGTACAACTACGAGGTGCGGGGGCTTCTGCACCTTCGGGCCGAGAACTACCTGGATACCGAGCGGGCGTGGGGCGAGATGCTCACCTACGTCGAGGGACTGAGGACCGAATGAGACCGAGCTGGGATTCGTACTTTCTAGGCATCGCCACGCAGGCCGCGACCCGCGCGACCTGTGACAGGAATCATGTGGGGTGCGTGCTCGTGCGGGACAAGAGCATCCTCGCGACGGGCTTCAACGGCAGCATTCGGGGGCGCCCGCACTGCGAGGAAATCGGGCACCTCATGGAGGACGGGCACTGCGTGCGCACCGTTCACGCCGAGGCGAACGCCATCGTGCAGGCAGCGCGCAACGGCGTGCGTTTGGAGGGAGCGACGGCGTACATCACGTCCTCTCCGTGCTGGAAGTGCTTTCAACTTCTGGCCAACACCGGCATCGTCCGCATCGTCTTTGGAAGATTCTACCGAGACGCAACGGTGTTTGAGGAGGCCAAGGCGGCAGGAATCGAGCTTGTCGATCTATCGCCTGGCGAGGTCATTGATTGACCTACCTCTCCACGGACGCCCTGTGGATAACCTGTCGAAATCTTTCTGCGAAAAATCGCCCTCAATTTCTTGACGGGTGTGCAACACGCGATCTAGAGGATCGGTTCCTCGTGCGACGTGTCTCGTCGCTCTAACCCCAACGTCCTGCCTAACCTGGAGGGGGAACCGTGAAGGTACGTCGCATCCTCAAGTTCGAGTTCGAAAGCGGTCACGACATCGAGTTCATCCCCAGCGGAGGGGGCGTCTGGGAGGTCTGGGTCGACGGCGTCCACATCGAGGACATGCCGGCCGGCGAGCGGCCCTCGGAGGTCCGCGCCTGGTACTACTTCGAGGTGCACTGCCCGCAGCTCGACGCGGCTTCGTTCGGGCCGGCCGAGACCCGCCCTCCCGAGGCGGCGGTTTTCCAGTAGGGCTAGACTTCAAGGGTTGACAACTGGCGGTTCGGTCTTACCTTGCCGCCATGCCGAGCACGATGTTGACGTGCACGATCCGCAAGATCAGCACGGGTTA
>JASHPH010000409.1 GCA_030038255.1 Candidatus Sulfotelmatobacter sp.
ATGTGTTGTTTTGTACGCCGGATTGGCAACACTGGCGTCAGCGTTGGGATCGGCTACCATTTGAGCTTGGCCGACTCCAACCAATAGAAACAAAACGAGAGCAGCAATCCTCATCCGGTGCTTTCACGGGCGATTTTGGATTATAGCTTGCGGTCACGTATGACTGTCGCAAATAGGCGATTATGCTCATTAATCACTGTCTCATCAAAACGCGCTGCCTCCTCCTCCGCCAAATCCGCCGCCGGAAAAGCCGCCGCCTCCACCGCCGAATCCTCCTCCGCTCCAACCGGAGCCAGTCGCACTGGCGCGCGGAGCGGAGACGAAGACCTGATGCATGTCGCTCGCCATGCTGTGCATGGAACTGGAAAACAGAATCGGATTGAAGCCCATGCCGGGGTAATAGCCGCCGGGCGCGACGTACCACGTCGGCGGGTCCTTCACGATTCCGGCGAAGGCCTGCGCCCAATGATGCTCCACGCCCAGGGCCATGGCGTAGGGCAGAAATTTCTCGAAAGTCGTGGGCGGCATCGTTTTCAGTCGCTCCGCGTCCACCCGATTCATGAATTCCTGGAAGCCGAGCACGGCCACGCGCACGCGCCCGCCCTTCACGGTCTTCGCGGTCATGACGCGCGCGAACAGCCACCAGATCACGGCCGAGACGAGAACGCTCACGATCAGCAGCGGAATCGAGTTGAAGAAATTCGCCCAGCCCAGGTACTGCAAAATGGCAAAGGGAATCAGAATCACGACGGCGGCAGCGACGCTGTATCCGTTGGCCGACTCGGGATCGAGCAGGTATATTCCCTTGTTCCGCAACGACGACATGATGTCTTCGCGAATGATGGGAACGGCGGTGTAGAAGCGGTTCTTGAGGCTGGAAAGCCGCGTCTCCTGGCCGCCGGCGAAAACGTTCTCGAGCATCACGCGCTCATGCGGGGCCAGGCTCTTGTCGGTCATTTCCGCCATCGGCTTGAGCAGATGAAAAACGTAATCCCTGTGGGTAAAGACGAGCCCCTTGTCTGCGACTTCCTCGATTTTGATGTAGCCGCGCACGGCCAGATCGACCATGGTCGATGTGATGTCGCGGGGATGAATCGAGTCGTCGAGCAGCGTTCCGGCTTCTGCGGGAGAAATTCCCGGCGGAGGCTCGTACATGGGCGCGACCGAGACGCCGGGGTCGGGATCGCGTCCTTTGAACCACCACAGGCCGAACATCACAACAGCCGTGACGACTGGGAGTAAGACGACGGGATTTCCGCCCAGGAACCAGAAAAACTTTGTGAGCGCGCCCGGCTCTTTCAGAATGTCTTTCGGAATGTAAATGTCGATCGTGATCCCGCCGCGCATGGGCAGGGGGTTGTTCGTTTCGAACTGCGCAATTGCGCCGTCAACCCTCGCGGTCGCGTCGCGCTCACTCGAACCATAGACGCCGGTGAATGCCTGCGCCCGCAGCGAACCGGCCGCTGCGTCTGGAAATTGGACGGTTGCGGCGGCGTGATCGATAGGCACCGGCCAGTCGTTGCCGGTGACGTTCCAGTAGAACTCGTCGTAGTCCTTGAAGAAGCGCGTGCCGTTGGCCACGCGGTAGGTAATCTCGACCGTGCGCGCCGTGTCGACCGCGTCCGGGATGTAAATCTTCAGATCACGCGAGCCGTTGGAGACCGAAGATTCGTACTTCAGAGCGCGGCCTTCGCCGTCGGTGACGCTCTCCACATGCAGGTAGAGTCCGTAGTTGGTGTGGTTTGGCCCGGGATATTCGATGGGGATGGTGCGATGGATGCCATGCCACGCGCCGACGAAAGCAAGTGTGATGCGCTCGGTGACGACGGCGCTGCCATCGTTGGCCACGGTGATGTTGTCCTGAAAGTCGGCCACCCGCCAGGATTTGGCATGTGCGGCGCCAGGAAGGCTGCAAAAGACGAGCGCCAGCAAAAGGAGGCGAAGCTTGCGGAATGTCGTGGAGAGAGGTTTCAAGTTGGCTGGCCTGATCGCTTGGAACTCAACGACTGAATGACTCAATTCCTCAGAACTTTACCTGCACGGGTTCGCGGTCGGCCTCGGCTGTTTCGAAGAACTGGCGGGCCGTAAAGCCGAACATCCCGGCGATGATGTTCGTCGGCAAAGACTGGATTCTGGTGTTGAGGTCCCGCACGACAGCGTTGTAGTAACGGCGCGCGTTCTGGATCGAGTCTTCGGTCTGGCTCAATGAGCCCTGCAGCTGAGTGAATTCCTGCGAGGCCTGCAGCTGAGGGTAATTTTCGGCCACGGCGAACAGACTCTTCAGCGCGCCGGTGAGCTGATTTTCTGCAATGGCCTTCTCGGCTGGAGTTATCGCCTGCATGGCCTGCGAGCGGAATTTGGCGACGTTCTCGAACGTTCCTTTCTCGTGCGCGGCGTATCCCTTGACGGTTTCGACGAGACTCGGAATCAGATCGTGGCGGCGTTTGAGCTGCACGTCAATGTCGGACCAGGCCGAATCGCAACGCACGCGCAGCTGCACCAGGCCGTTGTACATGCCGATCAGGACCACGGCGATGACAACGAGAATTACCAGAAGAATCAGACCGGTCATGGGCGCTCCCGGATTGTGAAATGAGAATTCAAACGGACGTTAACACAGGGAAAGCGCGGCGGCAATTATGAAGGGTGTGCACTTTTGCATACTGCGATAGGAACATTGCTGGTGTAAGGCTCGATGCGGGCCGGACGACGGCTGATGGAAACTTCGATCCGTCTGGCTATTGCTGCGGGGCAAAGTAGCCCTTGCGCGCGCGCACCTGCAGGTCCTTCTTCAAAGAGGAGATTTCGATGGTGCGGTAGCGGCCATCGGCGTCGAAATCAGCCGGCTTGTAGGAAACCACGTACTGGCTGCGCAGTTCGTCTTCGATGGCAGCGTAGGAGTGCGTGATGTCCTTCATCTTGAAGGGGAAGAAGGCGCGGCCGCCGGTCGCTTCGGCCATCTGCTCGAGGACTTTGTCGCCGCGCATCACCAAGCCACTGTCGTCGGTGGAAATCGCATAGATGATGACTTCGGCGCGCTGCGCCATCTCGATGGCCTGCGCCCTTGAGACCTCGCTCTGATTGTCTTCTCCATCGCTGACCACGATGATCGCCTTCCGCACCGGGTGCTCAGGACGGTCCTTCAGGAATTTATCCTTGCATGCGTGATAGATGGCGTCGTACAGAGCAGTGCCACCGCCGCTGTGCAACCGGTGGACCCCCCAGTAAAGCCGGGAATAATCGTCGGTGTAGTCCTGCGCGAGCTGGCTGTGGCTGTTGAAGCCGACGATGAATGCCTTGTCGAAGCCGGCGCGCAGCGTGTGCTGCAGAAAGCTGGTGGCCGCGTCCTGCTCAAAATCGAAGCGGCTGTCGACCGATCCGCTGACATCGACCAGCAGGCCGAGGTGCAGGGGCAGATCGGTTTCGCGGCGGAAGTTCAGAATGGCCTGCGGCGGTTTGTGGTCGTCGAGAATCGAGAAATCATTCTGTGTCAGGTCGCGGACGAACTTGCCGTGCTTGTCGGTGGCGATGAAGAGCACGTTCACTTCGTTCACGCGCGTGCGGAAGGTGATCAGCGAATTCTGCGGGTCGTCCGAGGTCGCATCCGCGGTCGAATCGGAGCTCGAGACTGCGGCGCTCGTGGTGTTGTAAGCGCTCAGGGTCGCGGCGTCGGAGTAGGCTGACTGCGCCCGCGAAACGGCAACTGCGGCAAAGGTTGCCAACAACAACGACAGAATGCGAAATTTTGTGTTCGTGTACTTCATGCCCGGTGAATACAAATTTTTCATGCTAAACCACGCCCGCGGACACTCCCAAGGAATATAGATGCACGCCAGATGCCGAACCCGGCCCCGGATGGAGTCCGCTATCTCATTGACTTTAGGGTTGCTCTGCCCGAGTGCCAAGTTACAAAAGGAGCACACGGAAGGTCATGGCAAAACACTTGCAGTTTCTAGGGCTTGCGCGATAGGGAATGGCCAAGATGGTTGGTCAGTCGGATGCCGGGCCGCAACATAGTCGCCCCGGCTACGCCAGCTTTGCATAAAATCTATAGTGGAGGGAAGGAATGAAGAAATTCATCGTGTGCCTTATCGGAGTGTGCCTGTGGGCGAGTACCGCGTTCGCTGCCAATGACGAGCGCGAAGAAGACCGCGTGAAAAATTCGGGCGAGGTATTGAAGGAGATTCTGAATATTCCGGACGACATTCCCCAGGACCTGCTCGACAAGGCCGAGTGCGTGATCATCATGCCATCGGTCATCAAGGCCGCATTCGGCGTGGGCGCCAGTTTCGGCCGCGGAGTGATGATCTGCCGCAGTGGCGAGCACTACAAAGGCAAGTGGGGCGCGCCCGCGCTCTATGCTCTGGAAGGCGGCAGCATTGGATTTCAAATCGGCGGCCAGGCGACGGATTTTGTTCTGCTGGTGATGAATCCGAAAGGCGCCCGCTCGCTGCTGTCGAGCAAAGTGAAACTCGGCGCGGACGCTTCGGCTGCGGCCGGACCCAAAGGGCGCACGGCTGAAGGCGCGACCGACATCGTGATGAGCGCCGAGATTCTTTCCTACTCGCGCAACAAAGGACTGTTTGCGGGAATTTCTCTGGAGGGCTCGACCCTGCGCTCGGACGGCAGCGCCAACGAGAAACTCTACGGGAAGAAGCTGACAGCGAAGGAAATCATTCGCGAAGGCAAGGTTCCGATTCCAGCATGCGCGCATGAACTCGTCTCCTTGCTCGACACCAAGTCGCCGGTCAACAAGTCGGATCCGAAGTCGCTGGAGTAGAATCGCAGTGTTTTCGCTGTGAGACTCTGTCCCTCTGTGGTGAAGGTCCTTGATCAAAAGACGCGCTGCGCCTGGTCCAGCGGCAACGAACTTGCGATCCGCTATCACGATGAGGAATGGGGCGTGCCGGTGCACGACGACCGCACGCTCTTCGAATTTCTGATTCTCGAGGGCGCGCAGGCCGGGCTGAGCTGGAATACGATCCTCAACAAGCGCGAGAACTACCGCAAAGCGTTCGGCGGATTTGATCCCAGGCGCGTGGCGCGCTACGACCGCCGCAAGCTGCAGCAGCTGATGCGCGATCCGGGCATCGTTCGCAACCCGCTGAAGATCGCGTCTGCGGTCGGGAACGCGAAAGCGTTTCTTCGGGTGCAAGAGGAGTTCGGGAGCTTCGACCGCTACATCTGGCAGCTCGTCGGCTGCAAGCCGCGAGTAAACGCGGTGAAATCGGCCAAAGACGTTCCGGCGCGAACCGCCGAATCCGACGCCATGAGCAAACACCTCGAGCACCGCGGCTTCAACTTTGTGGGCTCGACCATCTGCTACGCCTTCATGCAGGCGGTCGGCATGGTCAACGATCACGTTGTCGAGTGCTTCCGCTACAAGCAGATCGCGCGTCAGCGTTGATGAAACGCGCTGGCCGTCAGAAAGACAAGGAAAAGTCCCAGTAGAAGGATCAGGCCCTCGATGCGCGTCGACCACACGTGCAGGGCGTCGAACTGCAGGCGCGCGGCATTGTTGAGCGTGCTGGCATCAAAGTTCGCAACCTGGGCGCGCAGCGCGATCATCCGCGGAGTAATCCAGAACTGCGAAAAGAGCGTGAGCGCGAGCATGACGCAGATCAGGACGTTCCTCAGAGCGAACGCACGCGTCGATCCTTCGGTCAGCTGGCTGTACGTGAGCGAACTGATCAGGAATACAACGCCCGAGCAAATGGCCATCCAGTGCAGCTTGGTGAGCAGGGTTCCGACCAGAGTTCCGGCGAGAAGGCGAGTGGGCAGGAGTTGAAACGCAACTGGAGCGACGACGATAAAGAAGATCAGCCCTCCAATCCAGACCACGAGCGACAGCAGCATAAGAAATCGTAGGAATGACATGACGGAGAGAAATTATAGTCCGCGGCTCAGTGCAACTTTAACCGTTGTCTGCGGTATGGAGATGCCGACGTGCCATTCGCCACAGCTTCTTCGCCAGCGCAGAAGGTAAACCAAGCACGGCTTTGAGCCAAGCGTGTCCCCAGATATTGACCCACTCTGGAATGAGCGTTAAAGCAAAGCCCCAGCGGGGAGCGAATGAAGCAGTGTTCTTGTGCG
>JASHPH010000410.1 GCA_030038255.1 Candidatus Sulfotelmatobacter sp.
GTGCTACCACCTCTGCTCGCAGGGGTGGCGCGACACAGATTGGTTCAAAACGCGCGTTCCTGATCAAACTCAAAAACGGCCTCACTTTATCCAGAGTGAAAACAGACCTTCGCCGTCCACGCTCCAGCAGCGTACACGCACCACTCAACTCATTTTCATGTCAATGGGTGGGCCGCAGGCCCATGCGTAACTCAAAACTCCATCCTGCGGGCTCGCTCTGTGGTTTGTCTTTTAGGCAACAGGGGCGTATATTAAGAAGCTGAGAACTGCTGTGTACCGGCATTTGGCGAAGCACACCAGTGGGCGCAAGCCCACTTTTTAGTTGGAGCCCTCGAGTGTGGCAGCCATCGCCTGTAAGCTATTGCATTCATGGCGTTTGACGTTGAACGTGTGCGGGAAATCGCGGATCGTGTAGCTGCCTCCAGCGGGCTTGAAGTCGTCGAAATCGAGTTCCTCGGCGGAGGCAAGGCGCGCATGCTGCGGGTGTTTTTGGACAAGCCAGCAGCGCACGCAGATTCGACAGTAGAAGGTTCGACGGCAGGAGGGGCGGCGCAGGGTGTTGCACCGGTCGTGGCGCAGGCCGGCGTAACGCACGAAGATTGCGCGAACTTCAGTCGCGAGTTCGGCACTATCCTTGACGTGGAGGACGCGGTGCCGGGCGGTTCGTACACGCTGGAGGTTTCGTCGCCGGGGCTGGATCGCAAGCTGACCAAGGCGGCGGACTTCAGCCGTTTTGCTGGCAGCCGCGTGAAGCTGATGACGCGCCAGCCGGTGAATAACAACCGGCATTTTGAAGGGCGGCTGGAGAGTTTTCACGATGGCCGCCTGACGCTGGACCTGAGCGTGGCCAGCAAGAAGTCGCGCAAGAGAATGGGCGCGGCGGCGGATCAGAAGATTGAAATCGAGTTCGCCAATGTGGAGAAGGCGAACTTAGTACCGGAGATTTAGGTTGCGCGAACGCAAGGTTTCAAGGTGGCAAAGTCTCAAGGTTTCAAAGAGAAACACCTTGAAACTATGAAACCTTGAAACTTTGACACTTGGGTTTTTATGGCAAGCGAGCTTTACAATATCATCGAAGGCGTAAGCCGGGAAAAGGGCATTGATCCGCAGATTGTAGTCAGCGCGGTGGAAGACGCCATCGTCATGGCCACGCGCAAGTACTACAAGTCGCAGGAGAATCTCCGCGCCAAGCTGGACAAGGAAACGGGGAAGATTTCGGCCTTCGCGGTGAAAACGGTGGTCGAGACGCCGGAGCAGGTAGAAGACCCCAACTTGCAGATTACGCTGGAGGACGCGCGCAAGGTCGACCCCGCGCTCGAAGTCGGCGGCGAGTTGCACATCCCGCGCGCGACCGAGGGCATTCTGGGGCGCATCGCCGCGCAACTTGCGAAGCAGGTCATCTTCCAGAAAGTGCGCGAGGCCGAGCGCGACACGGTTTACAACGAATATATCGGCCGCGTGGGCGAGATCGTCAACGCGACGGTGAAGCGCGTCGAAGGCCCCGATGTGATTTTCGACATCGGCAAGGCGGAAGCCCGCATGCCGCGCAAGGAGCAGTCGCGGCTGGAATCGTTTGCCATCGGCGAGCGTGTGCGGGTGGTCATCGCGCGCGTGGAGCGAGCTGCGAAGGGCCCGGGTGTGGTGGTTTCGCGCGCGGCGCCGGAGTTGGTGCAGCACCTGTTCCAGACCGAGGTTCCGGAAATCTATGACGGTACGGTGGTGATCCGCGCCATCGCCCGCGAGGCCGGCGAGCGCACGAAGATCGCAGTCATGTCCAAAGATAAGGACGTGGATGCGGTGGGCGCGTGCGTCGGCATGAAGGGAATGCGTGTGCAGTCGATCATCCGCGAGCTGCGCGGCGAGAAAATCGACATCATCGAGTACCACGAGGACCCGGTCACGTTCGCCGAGAAGGCGCTGCAGCCAGCCAAAGTCAGCCGCGTCACGGTGATCGACGGTGCGGAAAAGCACTTGGAAGTTGTGGTCGATGACAGCCAGCTCTCGCTAGCCATCGGCAAGAAGGGGCAGAACGTCCGTCTTGCCGCCAAGTTGCTCGGCTGGAAGATTGACATCAAGAGCGAGGAAGAAAAGCGGCAGGAGGTGGAGCAGCAGATGGCCGCGATGGCGCCGCAGACCACGACTCCGCTCGAAAATGTTCCCGGCCTGGGTGAAGGGTTGGTGGAGAAACTGGGCGCGGCTGGCGTGACCACGGTGGAAGCCCTGGCCGATATGACGCCTGAACAGCTTGAAGCTATAGAGGGGATCGGGCCCAAAACGGTGGAAAAAATCAGCCTCGCGGTCAATAATTACTTCGCGAGTCTGGAAGCAGGCGCGGCGCCTGCAGCCGAAGGCGAAGCTGTTGCAGGTGAAGGCGCCGCGGGTGAGGCCTCTGCCGAGGTTGGAGAGGCAGAAGTTGCCGCAGAAGAGGCGTCCGGAGAAGCTGCTGCTGCGGCCGAAGAAACCGTAGCGGCTGAGCAGGCGGAATCGGCTGTTGAGACCGAAGGCGCTTCTGCGCCGGAAAAAAGCGAATAGTTCCATGCAAGTGCAACCCCGTGTGTGTGTGTCAGAAGCTGAACTCCGTGAGGCTGCGATGAAGACTTAAGGCAAAGACGGAGTACAAGAAAGGCCGGATGAGCAAGGTTCGAATCAACGATCTCGCCAGAGAGCTGGAAGTCAAGAGCAAGGCCATTCTCGACGTGCTGCCGCTCGTCGGAGTGACCGAGAAGAAGACGCATTCTAGTTCTCTCGAGGAGCACGAAGCAGAAAAGGTGCGCGCCCACATCCGAGGCGCGGCCGAAGCGCCGGCCACGGCGCCCAAAACCCGCCCCGCGCGCGGCGAAGAAGAAATCAAGACCAAGATTGATTTGTCGCACATCTCGCGGCCTGGAGATGTGCTGAAAGCGATAACACAGCAGAAGGAAGCTGCAGCACCGCCGGCGCGTCCGGCGCCGCCTCCGCCCATCATTGCCAAGCCTGTAGTTGCCCCGCTGGCACCCCCGAAGCTAGCGCCGCCGCCTCCGGTTGTTGCCCCAGCGCCGTCGCGTTCCGTGGTTGCGGCTCCAGTTGTCGAGAAGCCAGTTGTCGTGCCGCCTCCCATGCCGGAGCCGCCGCGTCCAACTCCGCCTCCTCCGCCGGTCAGCGTAGCGCCGCCCGCGCCGGCAGCACCGCCTATGAGCGCATCATCTGCGGCACCTCCTGTGACGCCACCGCGTCCGCCTGCGCCACCAGTCGCCAGCGCTCCTGCGCCGCGCATGATTGTGCCTCAGACTGGGCCGCGGCCGGTGTACAAAGTGCCGCCTCCGACGCCGGGAGTGCCAATTGGACAAGCTAGCGCGTCCGCTCCAAGTTCGCGTCCCGCGCCCGGTCGTCCCGTGCCTGGGCAGCCGATTTTTCAGCGCCCACGTCCCGCTGCGCCGGCCGTTGGGGCGCCACGTCCGCCACTGCGTCCCGGTGAGCGCCGTCCGATGCATCCCACGCGCTCGGCGCCAGCGGGGACTCGTCCCATCGGCGTTGGACCGGGGTTGCCGCCTCCAGGACCGGTTCGTCCCGGCAGCCGTCCGGGTGCGCCTGCACGCCGACCCGGCCAGCGCTACATACCGCGCGGCGTAAAAGAAGGCCCGATGAAGGGCTACGTTCCGCCGCCGCGCATGGTGGTGTCGAACGAGCCGCTGCCGATCACCCGGAACATCACGATCACCGAGGGCATCAGTGTAAAGGACCTGGCCGAGAAGCTGGACATTCGCGCAAAGGACTTGATCTCGCGCCTGCTCGCGCGCGGCGTCTTCGCAACCATCAACCAGACGCTCGACGCAGAGCTGGCGAGCGAAATGGCGCGCTTCTTCGGTGCGGACACAAATGTCATTACATTCGAAGAGCAGGCGGCGAAAGACATCGACGCTGCTGCCGCGGCCAGCGATGAAACTGCGGCCGAAGCCATTCCGCGCCCGCCCGTAGTCACCATCATGGGCCACGTGGATCACGGCAAAACTACGCTGCTCGACGCGATTCGGCTAACCAACGTCGCCGAGGGCGAAGCTGGCGGCATTACGCAGCATATCGGCGCCTACAAAGTTCGCATCGGCGACCCCGAGTCGCCGGCCTATGGCCGCGAAATCGTCTTCCTCGATACGCCCGGTCACGAAGCCTTCACGCGCATGCGATCGCGGGGCGCCAAAGCTACCGACATTGTGGTGCTGGTTGTGGCCGCAGATGACGGCGTCATGCCGCAGACGCTCGAAGCCATCGATCACGCACACGCCGCCGAAGTTCCCATCATCGTTGCGGTGAATAAGATTGATAAGCCGGAGGCGATGCCGGATCGCGTCAAGAAGCAACTCGCCGATCGCGGCCTAATGCCGGAAGACTGGGGCGGCAAGACGGTCTTCGTCGATGTCTCCGCGAAGAAGAAAACCAACCTAAATCTGCTGCTCGAAATGATTTGTCTGGTGGCCGATCTGGCTGAGTTGAAAGCGACTCCCGATCGAGCGGCATCGGGGGTGGTGCTCGAAGCGAAACTCGATCGCGGCCGCGGGCCGGTCGCGACGGTGCTGGTGCAGAACGGCACGCTCAACGACGGCGACAACTTCGTGGTGGGCAACGTTTACGGCAAAGTGCGTGCCATGTTTGACGATCGCGGAGCGGTGCTCGAATCCGCACCTCCCTCGACGCCCGTCGAAATCCTTGGCATGGAAGGTTTGCCGCAGGCGGGAGACCAGTTCGTGGTAGTGGCGGATCGCGACAAGGCCCGCGGTATTTCCGAATACCGCGAGCAGAAGGCGCGAGAAGCCGCATTGGCCAAGAGTTCACGCGTATCGCTTGAAGGTTTGGCGGAGCAGGTGAAGAGCGCTGGCACCAAGGAACTGAACGTTATTCTGAAGGGCGACGTCCATGGTTCCGTCGAAGTGCTCAGCGACCTGCTGCAGAAACTTTCCAACGACGAAGTGCGTTTGAAGCTGTTACGTTCGGGCGTGGGTGCCATCACCGAAACCGACGTCCTGCTCGCGTCGGCATCGAACGCCATCATCATCGGTTTCAATGTGCGGCCGGAGCGTAAGGCGCAGGAGCTCGCCGAGCAGGAAGAAGTGGACATCCGCCTGCACTCGATCATTTACGAACTGCAGGATGAGATCAAGCGCGCCATGAGCGGCCTGCTCGAACCGACCATCAAAGAAACCTATCACGGCCGTGCCGAGGTGCTCGAGACATTCCGCATTCCGAAGGTCGGAACCGTTGCCGGGTGCCGCGTCATCGACGGTCTGATCAAGCGCGACTCCGAGGTCCGCCTGCTGCGCGACAACGTAGTCGTCTTCAAAGGAAAAATCGCCTCGCTGCGGCGCTTTAAGGACGATGCCAAAGAAGTGCACAACGGCATGGAGTGCGGCATCTCGATTGCGAACTACGGCGACATCAAGATCGGCGACGTGATTGAGGCGTTCGCCACCGAGAGGATCGCCGCGGAAGTAATCGCGTAAGATGCGTCGTTGGTCGTTTGTCGTGGTCGTTTGCCAAACCGCCCGGATTTTGGTTTTGCCAGCGACTAAGGACCAACGACTAACGACTAAATGATCGCTTTCCTCACCCTCGAACTCCACATCGAAGCCGCGCAATCGCTCAAGGATCGGCGACAAGTTGTTCGCAGCCTGAAAGACCGGCTGCGCGCAAGTTTCAACGTGTCGGTTGCGGAACTTGATTCCAGCGGTTTGTGGAACCGTGCCACGATCGGCGTGGTCAGCATTTCCGACTCGCGCGACTATCTGGACGGCCTGATGAAGAAAATCGAGCGTGCTGCTGCGCGCATCGCTAACAATCACGGCGCCGATGTTGCCGATTCCTTCGTCGAATATTTCTAACGCTTCCCGCCTGAGGTCATGGACGCGCCAGTTGGACGGAAACCAAGCGCACTTCGCTGGTGAACTGTCCGGTTGCGCGTGAGTAGGTCGCAAAGATCGTCTGGCCACCATCAAGGTCGTATTCCGCGTGAGCGTGCGCATCGTAGACGTTGCCGGACGAGGGCTGCATGGCAACGAATGCAGTCACTTCACGGGACCACGGACCTTCTGGATTCGGTGAAGTCCGCATCACGACATTTTGGGAGAATAACTGGCTGTAGACGGCGACATATTGCTGCAGGTAATTGTTCCAGGAAACGCTCAATATGTTTGCATCGTCGAAGACCGACACCGCGTCGCTGATTTGAGTAGACCAGTTGCCGTTGCCGGCGAAGTATGTCCATGCCGAGGGGTCGAGCACGCTTGCGGGGTTCACCTTGGCCAACCTACATCCTTTGTCGGTGCTGTTGCTCGGGATTCCGCAACCGTAGACGTATAGAGTTCCATTCGTGATAAATGCCGCCGATCCGAAATTCGGCTGATTTTGATTGAACATCAGATCCGGATGGCCCGAGACGATCGCTGGATTGAACGCCGGCCGCTGCGGCAGCTGGTTGAAGTCTTGCCAGATGGCGACCGAACTTCCGATCCCTTGAAAGTTGAAACTTCCGGGTAACGCGTAGACCAGCATGTAGAAGACCAGCGCTTGATTATTGGTCACGTCGGTCACGATGGTTGCGGGCCACAGTGCCCAGCGCGCGCCGCACGGCTGCACCTGGCACGGATTGCCATTGTGCGCCTGGTTGAAGGCATATTCGGCGGGAGTCTCCACCAAAATCATGGTCGGTGCGCCATCGGAATCCAGCCGCTCCTGGAAACCTGTGATTCCATCTTGTGCATCGAGGTCTGTTGTGTAAGACCAGGAGTCGCTGATCAACGTGCGGCCCTCAGCGTTCGGACTCGCGAGGAATGTGTCGCCATAAAGCCAGACCGAGTAACCCTGAAACAACGTGCTGAATGCACCGTCTCGCCCTAGGATGTCGGGATTGGTGGGGATCGTTCCGAGGTCGGTCGCGCTGACTACACTCAGGGCCGCTGGAGGCCCAGGATTTGAACCGCAACTGGACGCCGCCAGAGCGAACAAAATCAGCAGGGCACAGACGAGTGAGAGGTTGAACAATCTCCCGCGCCGCAACCAAGTTCTTCCGGCGAACGCGCTCATCGCAATCCTCGCGACTATTGTAAGCCGCTCAAATTCGCCAGTTGTCAACAAGGTGTCAGGGGCATACTCGCCACACATCGCCTAACGCCTTGTTACCTCCGTACTTACCAGCAGTGCGTGAAACGGCGCGACAATAGCGCTTTCGGGCCAACACCTGCGCATGGTTTTCTGATATCCTCATGCGTTTTATTCGAGGTGCCGGCTGTGGAAAAGCGTGGGGTCAAGCATCATCGCGGACGTTTGGGCGAAGCCTTGCGCGAGGAGATCGAAACGCTGGTCGAGGGCGAGCTCGGCGATCCGCGGATTGGACTGGTGAGTGTAACCGGTGTGCAGCTTGCTGAAGATGGCCGGTCGGCGCAGGTGCTGGTCGACGTCGAAGGTGACGAGGAGGAGGCAGAACGCAGCATGCAGGGCTTGGATGCGGCAAAAGCCTACATCCGGCACGAATTGGCAGATCGTTTGCGCCTGCGGCGCGCACCGGAATTATTCTTCCGGCTTGATCGATCTGAACGCGAGCAAGCGCGAGTCGAAGAATTGCTGGAACGCGTGAGAAAACGCAGCAAGGCCGCCAAAGAAGCCAATAGGGAATCCAGTGGAGAGAAGGCATAGCGACATGCTCGAAGATGTTCTCCGGCAGATCGGACAGCGCGAGCGATTCGTGCTGACTTCGCATGCGCGGCCCGACGGTGACGCCGTTGGGTCGGCCCTGGCCTGCTGCCAAGTCTTGCGCGCGATGGGCAAGCAAGCTGATGTTGTCCTGCATGACGGCGTGCCCCGCATCTATCGCTCGCTTCCTTATGCCGACGAGGTGGTGCAGTCGAACCGCATCCTGGGAAGTTACGAGGCCGCCATCATCCTGGAATGCGACAGCATTCATCGTACCCGCCTTGAGGGACTGGAAAATCGCTTCCTCATAAGCATTGATCATCATTCCAGCGGACGCCCCTTCGCGCACGTCAACTGGATCGATCCGCACGCTGTCGCGACCGCGGAGATGGTGTTCCGTCTGGCACGCGAAGCCGGAGTTTCATTTTCTCGTGAGATCGCGACGTGTCTGTACACGGCGCTCATGACCGATACCGGATCATTCATGTTCCAGGGCACAAATGAAAACACGTTCGCTCTGGCGCGCGAGCTAGTTCTGGCCGGCGCCGATCCCGCTCATTGCGCACGGGGGATTTATTTCGCACACTCGGTGGCAAAGATTCGATTGCTCGGAGAAGCCCTGCGCAATTTGAACATCGACGGGCACATCGGCTATGTGTGGGTCACGCAGAAACAAATGGAGCGGTGCAACGCCATTGAAGAAGATTGCGAAGGGCTGGTGAACTATGTTCTCTCCATCGGCGGCGTCGAAGTGGCCGTATTTTTCCGCGAACTGCCCGACAACCGATTCCGCGTGAGCCTGCGCAGCAAGGGCAAATTGGACGTCGCCCAGATCGCTGAGACTTTCGGCGGCGGCGGCCACGAATGCGCTAGCGGCTGCTCGGTCGATGGGCCGCTCGCCGATGCCGTGCGCGAGGTGCTTCTCCAGATTCGCCGCGGACCCTCCGTACAATAGCCATTTGCAGACTGCCAATGGGGGATTGCAGATTTAGAATCCGATTTCTTTGCGCATCAGTTTTCAATCTGAAGTCTGAAATCTACAATCTGAATTCGCGATGACCCTCCGCACCCGCACCGACGTCTTGCTGCTCGCCGGCTTCTGCGCCTTTCTCTTCTTCTATGGCATCGGCTCGTTCGGGCTGATTGGCGCGGATGAGCCGCGCTACGCACAGGTAGCGCGCGAAATGCTGGAGCGGCACGACTGGATCACGCCTGTTCTCGGCGGCCATCCCTGGCTCGAAAAGCCGCCACTGTATTACTGGCAGGCGATGCTGGCTTATTCCCTGTTTGGCGTCAGTGACGTGGCGGCGCGCGTTCCATCCGCAGTTGACGCTACGTTGCTTGTGATCGCCGTGTATCTCTTCTTTCGACGCTATCGCGGAGGGGTGGAAGTTGATGCTGCGCTCATCACGGCCTCGTGCGCAGGAGTGATCGGCTATGCTCGCGCAGCTTCGATGGATATGGCGCTCACGGCGACGTTTGCCGTTGGACTGCTCGCGTGGTGGGCGTGGCGTGAGAGTGCGCAGAAGGTTTACCTCGCGTTGTTCTACCTGCTCATGGGTCTGGGGATGCTGGCTAAGGGACCAGTGGCGCCGTTTCTCGCAGGAATAGTGATAGGTCTTTGTGCGGCCGCCACTCGCGAGTGGCGCATGGTGGCACGAATGCTTTGGCTTCCGGGTATCTTTTTGTCCTGCGTTATCGCGCTGCCGTGGTATGCGGCAGTGCAGATGCGGAATCCGCAATTCTTCCGCGAATTTATCCTGCAGCATAATTTGGCTCGCTTTTCGACCAATCTTTACCATCATCCCGAACCCTTCTGGTATTACGTGCCGGTCACAGCCTTGGCGCTCTTGCCGTGGATTGTGTTCGTTGCGGTTGCAGTCGCACAACCGTTGCGCGCCTGGTGGGGCGAGAGAAAATCAAGTCAGATCGACCTGGAATTGCAGTTCAGCATGTTTGCCTCGATCTGGCTGATCGTGCCGCTCATTTTTTTTTCGCTCTCGCAGTCAAAGCTTCCCGGTTACATTTTGCCCGTGGTTCCGGCTGGCGCCGTGTTGCTGGCTGAGTATCTTCGCCGCCATCTCGAGCGGGATGAGCCTGTAACGAAGTGGCTCGCGGTGTTGCACGCCCTCATCGCCGCCGCGCCGGTTGTGCCCGCGATGCTCATTGCGTATTTAGTCAGCCAACGTCGACTGCCCGCCGGCCGTCCCATGCTGGTCGCACTCGCGATCGCATTCGCGCTTTGCGCGGCCATCGCCCTGACACTCGCGAGCCGGATGCGACTGCGCATGTTGCGTTTTATCACGCTTATCCCAGTGCTCGTGGCTGTGGCGGTTGTACTCAAGCTGGGAGCAACGGCAATGGATCAGTCGCTTTCCGCGCGTCCGCTGGCGAGCGAGTTGGCTAATGTGGAAACGCATCCGCTGCCGGTTGCAGTTTGCGGCGTATCCCGCGACCTCGAATACGGGCTGGCTTTCTACCGCAACCAGACTATTGCTAGGTATGAGTCAGGGATGGTACCGGCTGAGGAACATCTGCTCGTGGCCGCTCCGTCGGCGAGAGATTTCATCGCCGAGCGCACAAGAGCGCGACACGTGTCTTTCCTGGGCCACTACGCTCCACAGGATGTGGATTATTACTGGGTAGCCGCCTCGCCAAAGTAGGCTGTCTACCTCGGAACCGAACAGGTGTATTCGAACGCTATGATCTTCAAGTCGCCGACACTCGACCTACCCGCCGAAGCATTTGAATACCCACTGCCGCGATCCAGATCAGCGCCAGAAAACTGAGGTCGGGATCTGATGGATGAGGAGCGCTCCAGAGATCCCGGCCGAAGAGAAACGCAGCGATCAGGAGTCCACCGATCCCCCAAAGCTTGCCGAAATGCAAATTGCGCAGCATGGAGACGCTGAACAGGATCATTGACGATGAAATAAATATGTCCCAGGTAAAGTCGAGGCCAAGATCAATGCGGCGGAGAGCGCGAAACATAGCTACTGCCGCGTTCTTGTCGGCATCGGAAGTCAGCTTCGCGTACTGCTCACCCATACCCGCAAAGACGCTGCCCTGCACAACGCTCACTGCCGCCAAGATCACAAAACCGGCCACCCCGAATGTGGCGGCGAGCGTGGCCGACCGGCTTGGGCCTGAGGCCTGCAAGAGCTTGCTCAGTCCTACGCACCAACCGATGCCGAGGAGCCCGATGATGCTGACCAGCATGTGCATGAACATGTCGAGCCGACGGCTTCCAGGGGCGGCCAACGCTGCGAGTTCCTCGGCCGCAGAGTGGGTCGGCGGCCCGATCATCCCGGCGACAACGATGATGGTGATGAAGAGAACCGGCCAGGCAATGCCCATGCAGCCTCCTAAGCGGGCCCAACCTTTGGGTTCCTGCATGGCACTGCCTCTATTCACTCAGTACAGATAGAAGTCGGACCTTCGTGTGAGTTTCCTCTACTCTTCGACAGTCACCGCTTCCAACTCCGGCCGTTTCGGACCTGCAGCGAGGACTTCGATTCCGTAGTCGTATCCCTTCTCAAAAGCCTTCAGGTTTAGGTCGCGGAAGCTCGGCGGTACGGAGTCCGCCACGGCCTTGCGAACAGCGTCCGGGTCGAGCAGCTTGGTGACAGCGGTGAAGAATCCGACCATCACCGAGTTCAGCACCATGCGCTTGCCGAGTTCTTCGGCGAAGCGTGTGGCCGGGATGGCATAGACCTTCGGGTCGCCCTTGAGATCGGCGACGCGTACGAGGTCTTCTTCAATGATGAGCATTCCGCCGGGCTTCAGTTCGCAGGCGAAGCGGTTGTATGCTTCCTGCGACATGATCACCATGATGTCGGGCCGGGTTGTGTACGGGTAGAGCACCGGCGAGTCGGAAACGACGAGCTGGGCGCTGCAGGCCCCGCCACGCGCCTCCGGACCGAAATTCTGTGTCATGGTGGCAAAGCCGTTTTCGTAGATCGATGCCGCTTTGCCCAGCACCACTGCCGAGAGAATGACTCCCTGACCTCCGAAGCCTGCGATTCGAATCTCTGTTAGCCGCATGCGCACTCCATTTCTGGTTCTGGATCTCCCGTCACTTCGATGTAGCGTTCGCCCAGCGATTCCACGTACTGCGCGCGCATCAGGGTCTGATAATCGGGACGTTCGCGATCGACAAATTTGCCGACCGCAATTTCGCCGTTCAAAGTAAGTCCGACTTCGCCTGTGGGCGCGCCGTTCTTCACCTTGCTCTTCTCTTTGTAGTACTTCATCGTGTCGAGACCATCGCCCATTTTGTTGCGCCGCTGGTAAAGCGTGGGGCAGGGCGAGATGACCTCGATGAAAGAGAATCCTCTTTTCGCGAATGCCTCGCTGATCGCGCGAGAGAGCTGCCGCACGTGGAAGGTCGTCCAACGCGCCACGTACACGGCGCCAGCCGCGTCTACCAGATGCGGCAAGTTGAACGCCGGCTCAAATGTTCCGTAAGGATTGGTCGAGGTCGTGGCGTGGCCGGGCGTCGTCGGCGCGGTCTGGCCGCCGGTCATCGCATAAATCAGGTTGTTGACGCAGATCACCTTCAGGTCGATATTGCGGCGCGCGGCATGGATCAGGTGATTGCCGCCGATCGCTGACAGGTCTCCATCTCCCGAGTAGACGACGACATTGAGCTTCGGATTCGCCAGCTTCAGGCCGGTGGCGAACGGAATTGCGCGGCCGTGCGTGGTGTGGAACGAGTCGAGCTTGACATATCCTGCGACGCGGCCGGTGCAGCCGATGCCCGAAACCAGCGCGATCGAATTCAGATCGGCCTTGGATTCGATCAGCGCCCGCGCAAATGAGTTCACCGTTGTGCCGATGCCGCATCCCGGGCACCAGATGTGCGGCATGCGGTCGGTGCGCAGGAACGGTTCTACAGGATTGACAGGTTGATCTTCGAGGACGTTCAGCATCGGCTTGCCTCCACGATGGCGTTCAGGATCTCATCCGGATTGTGCACCCCGCCGCCCGCGTGCGGTACCGCGAACGTCTTCGCTTTTCCGGCGGCGGCACGTTCCACTTCGCGCACCATCTGCCCCAGATTGAGCTCGGGCACGACGAACGCTTTTACGCGCGGGGCCAGGCCCGCAATCTTCTTGTCGGGGAAGGGCCAGGCGGTGATCAGGCGGAGGTTGCCGATTTTCAGGCCACGCTCCCGTGCCCGGTCAATGGCCCAGTGCGCCACGCGCGACGTTATGCCGTAGGAGACCACCACCACGTCGGCGTCTTCCAGTCCATCTTCTTCGAACATGCAGATGCGGTCGGCCGCGGCGCGAATCTTGTTCTGCAAACGCCGCACCAGCTTGTCCTGTGTCTGTGGCGTCATGTTGGGATAGCCGCGCTCATCGTGGGTCAGGCCCGTAACGTGAAACTTGTAGCCTTCGCCGGCATGCGCCATCTCAGGCACCATGTCGCCATTCGTGCCGTAAGGCAAGTATTCCTCCACCGATTTGTGGGTGTGCTTGCGCGGCACAACTTCGATTTGATCGGCCGGAGGAATCACAACTTTCTCAGTCATATGACCGACGACTTCGTCCATCATGAACATGACGGGCACGCGAAACTCTTCAGCCAGATTGAATGCCTTGATCGTCAGGTCAAAGCATTCCTGCGGCGAGTTCGGGCACAGCGCGATGATCTCGTAGTCTCCATGCGATCCCCAGCGCGCCTGCATCATGTCTGCCTGTGCCGGAAGCGTAGGCAAACCAGTTGAGGGACCGCCGCGCTGCACGTCAACGAACACACACGGCGTCTCGGTCATCGCGGCGTAGCCGATGTGCTCCATCATCAGCGAGAAGCCCGGTCCGGAAGTGACTGTGAATGCTTTTGCCCCGCCCCACACGCCGCCCTGCAGCGTGATCGATGCCGCGAGTTCATCTTCCATCTGGATGAAGCTGCCACCCACGGTCGGCACGCGCGATGCGAATCGTTCCACAACTTCGGTCGAGGGCGTGATCGGATATCCGGCGGCGAATCTCGCACCTGCGGCCAACGCGCCTTCGCAGCAGGCATGGTCGCCATCGATAAAGTGCGTCCCGGTCAAAACTCCACGAGGATCGGCTTTCATTTCTCACCTCCGGCGGCCTGCGCTTTCGGGCTTGCGGTCTTCGCATCCGGCGTTTTCGTTCCGTAGATGGCGAAGTCGGGGCAGTACATGCCACACAGATCGCAGCCGCTGCATTTTTCCGGATGCACCACATGCGGCGGATGGTAGCCCTTGGAATTGAAAGCGGAAGAGAGCGCCAGCACATGCGTAGGACAGAACTCCACGCAGAAGCCGCAGGCCTTGCAGCGCTCCACGACGATTGAGACGCGTCCTTTTGCCACTTGATCCCCCAGCTAAGGAGTGACAATCACTCCGGGTATCCAACGTAGGATGTCATTATGCGTTGAAA
>JASHPH010000411.1 GCA_030038255.1 Candidatus Sulfotelmatobacter sp.
AATCCGAACAGCTCGATTAGAAACAGAGGGATCGTTGTTCCCGCAACTGCGCCCCCAACGTTCGCCATGTAGAGATAGCTGAACGAACGTCGGGTTTCTTGCGGTAATGTTTGCCCGATGGCGCACATCGCCACCGGCACCGTGGCTCCCATCAACGCACACCAGGGAAGCAGGGTGAACGTGATCCACAAGCCGGCGACACAATAGTAGGTTAGCGAGGAAGACAGCAGGGAGGTTTCCAAAGCCCGCCGGCCCCACAACAGCACGAACGGCACCAAAATGCCCGACACGCCGATCAACAGCTCGGTGAACGCGTAGAGGCGAAGCGCGGAGAATTTGCGGCTCCCTTCGCGGCCGCGAAGCCATCGTCCGCTCAGCCAGGAGCCCAGGCCCAGGCCGGCCATGAACACTGAAAGCACGATCGAGACCATGGCGGTGGTCACTCCAAATTGCGCCATGGAGAGCCGCAACCATACGAGCTCGTACAAAACGCTGCAGAATCCCGAAATAAAGAAGAAGATGAAGAACCAGTTCATGAGCCCCCGTGCCCTCGAATGTGAGCACTGCAATGCACGAGTGTAGAAGGATCGCCTTTGGCCCGACAAGTTGACAGCGTGGCTTCGCACAGTTCTTTCGTTAGGGCAAAGTCCCAGCGCGCCTCCGCATCCGGTTGTCAATCAAAGCCGTTTCACGTAGGCTTGCCCGCATGAAAAATCGGGCCTTCCTTGTTTCGCGTAGCTCAGTTCTGCGCCTGCGTCAGTTTTTGGGGGCTTTGTGGCTGATCTGCATTGCGGCCGTCTGCTCCGCACAGAACTCCCCCGCCAGCTTATCGCTGCAACAAATTCTAAGTTCCCCCTTCCCCACGAATCTCATCTCCTCAGCGCAGTCGGGCCGCATCGCATGGGTCTTTTCGCTTCGCGGAGATCGCAACGTGTGGGTCGCGGACGCACCCAACTTCGAAGCCCAGCAAGTGACGCACTACACGGGCGACGAAGGCATGCCCATCGCCGCGCTGAAGCTCACGCCCGACGGACGCAGCGCCGTCTACGCGCGCGGCAGCGAGACCAACGGCGCCGGCGAAGTCGCGAACCCCACCAGCAATGTAGAGAAGCCGCTGCAACAGGTCTGGGCCGTGGACGTAGACAAAGGCGAACCTCGTCTGCTCGGCGAGATGGGTTGCGGCCAGGAGGATTGCGAGGACATCCAGATTTCGCCGAACGGCGAGTTTGCCCTGTGGTCGGCAAAGAAACAGATCTGGATCGCGCCCGTCTCGGGCAAGGACAAAGCCAAGCCGTTGACGTACGCCCGCGGCGACAACTCCGAACCCAAGTGGTCGCCCGACGGTAAGACCGTTGCCTTCGTGAGCGACCGCGGCGACCACAGCTTCATCGTTCTCTACGAATTCGGCCGCAATACCCTGCGTTACGTCGCACCGAGCCCTGATCGCGATGATGTGCCGCGCTGGTCGCCCGACGGAACGCAGGTCGCCTTCATCCGAATTCCCGGCAAGGAGATGAAGCAGCCGATCATTCCGCAGACGCCGCTGCCGTGGTCCATCTGGGTCTACGATGTGGCCAAGGACTCAGCGCACGAGGTCTGGAAGGGCGGCCTCGGCCTCGACGATTCCCTCCCGTACCTCACCATTGATGCGTCATTTCAGTTCGCGGCCAAGAACCGCATCACGTTTTCTTCCGAGCAGGACGGCTGGAATCACCTCTATTCTGTTTCCACCGGCGGCGGCGCGCCCATGCTGCTGACTCCGGGAAAATTCGAAACCGAGGACGTCACGCTCAGCACCGAAAAAACGTTCCTGATCTATTCGTCAAATCAGGACGACATCGACCGGCGCCATCTCTGGAAGGTTGCGGTCGACGGCGGCACGCCCGAGCCGCTCACGCGCGGCGAAACCATGGAGTGGAAACCCGTGGAAGTTGCCGGCAAAATCGTTTGCCTCGGGTCGACGGCCACCACACCGGCCATGCCCTATGTTCTGACAATGCACGGCCGCGAAATGATCGCTAAAGCAGCGCTGCCCGCGGATTTTCCCGCCGCTTCCCAGCTGGTCACACCGAAGCAGGTCATCTACAAAGCCGAAGACGGCTGGGAAATTCACGCCCAGCTGTTCGAGCCCAAGTCGGGGGCCGGTCGGCATCCTGCGGCCATCTTTATTCATGGCGGTTCCATTCGCCAGATGATGCTCGGCTTCCATTACATGGGCTACTACCACAATGCCTATGCCATGAATCAGTACCTGGCCAGCAGGGGCTATGTCGTGCTGGCGGTGAACTACCGCACCGGAATCATGTACGGCCGCCATTTCCGCCAGCCTGCCGACGGCGGCCCGCGCGGAGGCGCCGAATACAAGGACATCGTAGCCGCGGGACGCTACTTGCAAAGCTTGCCCAATGTCGATCCGGCGAAGATTGCCCTCTGGGGCGGATCCTATGGGGGCTACCTGACCGCGATGGGCCTGGCCCACAATTCCGACATCTTCGCCGCTGGTGTTGACATGCATGGCGTGCACGACTGGTCGGACTTTTCAGAAGGATTCCCCAAAGACGCTCCCGATCGCGACGCCGCGCTCAAGCTGGCGTTTCAATCGTCGCCGAACGCCGCCATCGCAACCTGGCGCTCGCCGGTTCTCCTCATTCAGGGCGACGACGACCGCAACGTCGAGTTTTCTCAAACAACGGACTTGCTGCAGCGCCTGCGGGCGCAGAAAGTTCACGTCGAGGAGTTGATCTTCCCCGACGAAATTCACGGCTTCCTCATGTGGAGAACTTGGGTGAAAGCCTACTCTGCCACCGAGGAGTTCCTGAACCGGCAACTCGGCCTTAAGTGAGCGGAGCGAAAGGAGCTGACATTGGAGACTCTCGTAACCAGGGTGCAGACGCTGGTCGTAAGCACATTAATGGTGTTGCTCATCCTCGTGGTGTTGCTCTCCACGGCACATCTGGGAGTGCTGATTGCAGAGGAAATCTGGAAGCCACCGCGTTTTCTCATTCCGGTACAGGGATTGCTGGAAGTCTTTGGCTATTTCCTGCTCGTGTTGATCGGAGTGGAGCTGCTGGAGACGTTAAAGGGATACATCCGCAAGAGTACCGTCACGCACGCGCGTGTGGTGCTCGAGGTGGCGCTGATCGCAGTTGCCCGTAAGGTCGTCACGACGGAACCAAGCGCAGTTTCGGGCCTGACGTTGTTCGGCATCGCAGCCCTGATTCTGGCGTTGGGCGTGGCTTTTTACCTGGAAGGCAGGTCCTCCCATTCCTGACAGAGAGTGACTGGGCTCGCTGATTCGAAGCGAAAGGCGGAGAGTTAATGAGGAGTTCGGGAGGAATTTGGAGGCGCGGGTCGGAATCGAACTTGAGCCGGGTTGCGGGCGTGAGCGGAGCGGGAGCCCGCGAATTCACGGCTTCCTGATGTGGAAGACTTGGCTCCGCGCCTACAGCGCGACCGAAGATTTCCTGGGGCGGCAGCTGAACGGGCACTAACACGAGCGATTTTCAATGCGGCTAAGCGCTAGCAATGCTTCTGTGCGACGACCGCAAATGTGTTCTTGATATTCAGGCGCTCTCCAATGGCTGCATGAAATCGGATGGAGTGCTGAAGTAGGGGACAATTCGGCAAAGGAACCCATTGGACTCGAAAATGGCGCGGATCGCTTCTGCATCCACTCCGTTTCTGACCACATGGTATTCAGAATTGTCGGCAACACAATCAGCCAGGTACACGCCTCTCATACGCCGCATCTTTCTAGCGATGCCTCCAAGTGCGTCAGGTTGTCGAATCCGGCATGCTGCATAGCTGACTTCCGAAAACAGACGGTCTGTGATAGGCAGAGAGTCATAGCGAAGCGGGTCTTGAAAACTGAAGAACTGGCCGTGCGGTTTCAGCAGCTGGATCACGTCTCGAATCAGTTGGCCGTAATCCGGAATGTGGTGCAGCATCGAGCTGGCGCTGATGATGTCGAAGGATCCAGGGATGTTCCGCGCATCGGTTTCAAGGTTGCACACATGAACGGCAAGTTGGGGAGCGAACGCCGCGCAGTCATGTCGTAGACGCTCTAGCTGGTGCTCTGAAATGTCTACCGCCGTAACCGTGCATCCCAATCTCAGAAATGCCAGCGCAGCCTGGCCGTCACCGGCCCCCAGGTCGAGAACATTGGGCACCGGAGAATATTTGGATGCCTCACGGACCGTGCAGTCGACCAGCTCCGAATACAGCTTCAGATTACTGTCGCGCCGGAAATGCAGGCTGGTTGGTTCCCTTGTTTCAAAATCGCGTGCATTTGCGGCTGCAGAGAACGACATATTGGAAAGCCCTCAGGGCTATGTTATACGAGTCGCTGTATTTCGCGTTAGGCCCCCAGACCGCTGGCGAATCCCAAGCAAAACGAGGGACCTAAGCTCAACGAAGCGAGAACTTGGAGGCGCGGGTCGGAATCGAACCGACGCATAAAGGTTTTGCAGACCTCTCCCTTACCACTTGGGTACCGCGCCCCTGATCGACGAAAGATAGATACTACGTTAGCGTTCCGGCCGGAAAAAGTCCATCAGTAGGGGAGACGGGCCGGTGGGGGACGAAATCTGGAGCGGGAGACGGGATTTGAACCCGCGACTTCGACCTTGGCAAGGTCGCACTCTACCGCTGAGTTACTCCCGCTCGTTTTCTCATTCTACAGCACTTGCGCATTTCACGACAATCACTGCACCCGCACGGCTCGCGGATCAAAACAACGGCCACATTCATCGAATTCTGGCAGAGGATCATGAGAATGCATCACGTGCGACAAGAGAACCTGCCTTTTGTTGGTAGTTCACATCAGTTTGTCGGAGCGGAGCAGGGCGACACCAGTGTTTCGGTGTTCCTGTTCCACGGCAAACCCGGTTCAGGACCGGGTCCGCATCGGCATCCTTATGACGAGATTCAGTTCATACGCGAAGGGTGTGGAGTGTGGACGGTCAACGGCAAGACCTTCGAGGGCGGACCGGGGGACATCTTTGTCATCAAGGCGGGCGAGATACACAGCTTCAAGGCAGTTGGCGATTCGCCGCTAGTACAACTCGACGTTCACCTTAGTCCTCGCTTCATCCAAGAGAACCTGTAGTGGGTTGCAAAGTGCGCCCGCCCTCGCCAAGCCGGGAGCGCCCTGTCAGTTGTCGCAAGATCCCGATAACGCGTGCGCCGTGAAAAGGCGCTGGTTCACTGCGGGTGAAAGTCCCGCCCGGGAACTGGTTCGCTCCACCCGGGAGCAATCGGAGCGGCGGTGGAGGAAACGAAGCCGTCGGAGCCTCCGGTGTAGAGGGTCACTTAGGTGACTTGGCGAGTGGGCAGGCCGTAACGTGAGTGAACGCTGAGCAGGC
>JASHPH010000412.1 GCA_030038255.1 Candidatus Sulfotelmatobacter sp.
ATCTTCATCGCCCGCTCCATGGCGGTCTTCAAGTAGGAGTCCATGCTTGGCATGGTCTCCTACTCTCACCGCCCGAAAAGCGGACATTTCATGTGCTAATTCCACCGGACATTTGATGTGCTAACGACAGAGAGCAAAATTCTAGATTGACAAGGCAAAGACCGCGAAGCATAATCCTGTGCACGTTTTTGGGCACCTGCACCTTCCCCCTTGCCCGGAACCTAATATTTCCGTCCACGCAATCATTCGGGCCCTCTGGAACAAAGTTCGATTCCTCAAAAGGAGAACTCTGCCATGAAGCTCCGCATAGTATGCGTGGTGGCTGCATTCTTGTCGCTCAATCTCACCCTGGCCGCTCAAAATTCGGTCGCCCAAAGTGCGTTCAGCCAAATTTCAGCCAGTCAGGCCTCGGGCAGCAGTGCCGCCTCTGCCCAAGTACCGCCGCCGTTGATCCAATTCTCGAATGTCGCCACCGACGAAAGCGGCAATGCTTTGACTGGCGCCGTGAATATCACTTTCTCGCTTTACAATGCGCAGCAAGGTGGTGAGCCGCTGTGGAGTGAGACTCAGAATGACGTTCAACTCGATTCCACAGGGCACTACACGGTGCAACTCGGCAGCACGCAGCCGAACGGCGTGCCGACGACTCTGTTTACTTCTGGCGAAGCACGCTGGCTGGGCGTGCAGATTGCGGATCAGCCGCTGCAACCTCGCGTGCTGCTGTTGAGCGTGCCTTATGCGCTTAAGGCGGGAGACGCGCAAACCATCGGCGGATTGCCTCCATCGGCTTTCGCTCGGGTGAGTTCGGGAGAGGATTCCGCGGGGAATGGCTCATTCAATTTTTCGGCAGCTACAAGCGCGTCCGGCGTGTCTCCAGCTTTTAGCGGGGGCGGGACGAAAGGATACCTGGCGGTGTGGTCAGGCAGCACGAGCTTGACGGATTCCTTGTTGTTTGAGACTCCGCTGGGAAATATTGGCGTCTCGACGAGCAAGCCCAGTCAAAAGTTTGAAGTTTCGTCCGGCAATCTGCTGGTGCAAGGGCCGGCGAACTTTGTGGGCTCGGGCTCGACCGCAACCGTCTACGTGGGGGATGTGAATCATTCGGTCGAGGCGATCTCGCACAGCGGGCTGGCGCTGGGAGCCTACGGAGCGCCCCAGGCGCTGTTCATTTCGGACTTCACCGGCGATGTGGCATAGGAATTACTACGCCTACGGACGCAGCACTGAGTGTGCAATCGAATTCAATAAGTAACGTTGGCGCGTCGATTCAAGGATTCAATGCACCGTCGGGCTCGAACCTAGCCGGCTACGACGGCGCTCATATAAACGGAGGAAGCCCTGACCCAAATGCCAGTTCGGTGAACGGCGGCGTGGGTTTGGTGGCCACCGGCGGTTCCCTATCGGGCACCACTCTTTGCTGCTATGAGGGAAATGGCGGGACGGGTATCGTGGCGAATGGCGGTGGCAGCGGATACGACGGAGCCGGCGGGACCGGGCTGATCGCAAACGGAGCCGGTGGTGGGGCAAACGGTCAAGGGGCGGGCGTGATTGGGACGGGGGCTGGTGGCGGACTTACGGCCGGAGCTCAGGGCATCAGCGGATACGGAGGCTCGGGAGGGACGTGCGATCTCTGTGGCGGTGGTGGGGCGGGCGGGTCCTTCGACGGAGGCCCAGGTAATTGTCTAGTCACTGGGGAACCCAACTGCGACGGAGACGGCGTGGATGCGACGACTGCCGATGGCGGAGTCTACAGCACCGCCGGCGGGTATGCGGGCAACTTCACCGGCGACATCAACGTCACCGGGACGATTTACGGCACCATCAACGACGCGAAAATCGACCACCCGCTTGATCCCGCAAACAAGTACCTGCTGCACGCGTCGGTCGAGTCGTCGGAGATGATGAATCTATACACCGGCAATGTCACTACCGACAGCGAGGGAAGAGCGACGGTGAAACTGCCAGAGTGGTTTGAGGCGGTGAACACCGACTTCCGTTACCAGTTAACAGTAATCGGCCAATTTGCCCAGGCCATCGTGGCACGCGAAATTCAGAACCACGAATTCGTGATTCGCACCAGCGTGCCCAATGTGAAGGTCTCGTGGCAGATAACGGGCGTGCGCCATGATGCCTACGCGAAGGCAAACCCGTTGGTGGTCGAGCAGGCTAAGGAAGCGAAGTTGCGCGGCTACTACATCCACCCTGAGTTGTACGGTGCGCCGTCCACGAAACAGATCGAATGGGCGCGCAATCCTGAAATGATGAAGCAATTGGCGAAGCACACACAGGAGATAAGAGCCAAACACCTATCGGCGGTGAGTGCGGCTGCCCAACCGCAGGCCGGTGCAGTATCCGGTCCGGTATCCCAGTAGGAGCGTACATCGCGAGTAGTGGGCTATTTTGTAGCCCACCTCCCTATCCCGCCTATTTTTGTTTTGCGGACAGGAGGCCGAAGGCGCCAACGCCGGTGGCGGTGCCGACGTAGACTTTGCCGTTGGCGATCATGGGCGTGATGAACTTGTTGCCGGCGCCGAACTGATCGCGGCCGTTGGCGGCTTGGTTGGTGTTGTAGAGTTCGACCAGGTTCTCCCCGTTGTAAGCGTGCAGGACTGCAGGATTGGTATTTTCGCTGGCCCACACGATCACGTTCTTGTTCCCGTTGGCCGAGATGCTGGGCGTGGCGCCGGGATAGCCGAACGAGTTCGAGGTCTGCGCTACAGGAGTGGAGAGCAGTTTCGCGTTCTTGAACTGAAACGCGAGAATGGGCGAGCCAACGGGGCCGTAGTAGATTCTGCCGCCGAAGGCAGCGGGCATGGACCAGATTCCGCCGGACAGCGCGCCCGGGAGTTCCTGGTAAATGTTGCTGTTGCTGCCGGATTGAAACTTGCCCATGTTGTTGCGGTTGACGACGTAGAGGTTCGAGTCTTTGCCGGCGCCGACGGCGAGGTCCCAGATCGTTCCGTTCGAGTCTTTCTGCGAGACCAACAGAGTTCCTCCCGACCCGAGGTCGACATCGCCGTCGCTCTCGGATACACCGTTATACATTTCGAAATAGTCGGTGACGGCGAGGCCGCCGCTGGTGCTGACTTTGACGAAGGCGTTGCCATAGTCGCCTTCGGAGGGGAAGCCGGAGGAATTCAGTGAGGTGTCGAAAATTCCGTTCGCATCGAGCAGAATGATGTTGCCGCTGCTGTCGGCGGCCATGCCCGCGCCCGAGCCCCAGATGGCGCCTTCGTTGCCGTTGGGAGTGAGGTTGAGAACCGTGGTCTGGGCGAGGGTGTGGGCGTTATAACCCATGATCCATCCCGTGTAGGGGCGGTCGTCGCAGTGCGACGCCCAGGCGAGATACACGGTGTTGCCGATCAGGAGCAGGCCAGCGCGCTCTTTGTACTGTGCGGGATCGAAGATGACGTAGCCCCCGGAGCTGTTGTCGCCGGTGCC
>JASHPH010000413.1 GCA_030038255.1 Candidatus Sulfotelmatobacter sp.
CTGAGCAGCAAGGTCGACCTGATCCTCGACGACGATGGGGCCGGAGGCGATGTAATCATTCCGTGCCGTCTGTGACGCAGGGGGCGCCGAAGCGGCGGGCTGCGGAAGCGGCGCGGCCGCGGCTGCAGTCGGCGCGGGGCCGGAGCTGCAGCCGACCATGACGGCAGTCGCGAAAGAGAGCACGAGAACGAGATAAAGGGAGTAGCGCATGATCAGACCCCTAATTGAACTTCAAGGCTGATTACCAGCCGAACCTGCCATCCGGACTGACCAGCCATGCTCACCAGCCATGCTTACCAGCCATGCTTACCAGCCATGCTTACCAGCCAAACCATGACCACAGCTTACTCCAGATCCACATCCCAATTCCGCGGAACACCACGTAGCCGGCGGGATGCCACCCCACCGATACCTTCCCTTGACCTTGCATGCCGGGGCGGATCGCACCGTCCTCGTTAGGCAGGCTGACGCGAGCCACGAAAACGCGACGCTCCGACTCGACCTGACCCTGCGGACTTACGACCGTAACTTCGCCTTGGAACGTACGAATCGGGAAACTCTCGAGTTTGATGGCAGCTTGCTCGCCCCTTTGGAGCAAAGTGACGTCATCCTCGGGCACGGCGACGTCAATGGTCACGTGCGACGTTTCTACGATTTCGGCGAACGTGTCGCCCTGGGCCAGGCGGCGTCCCACGGCATTTTCGACATGCGGAGTGGTGATGATGCCATCGATTGGAGAGCGGATCGTGGTGCGGTCGAGGCGCTCCTGGGCGCGGGCGAGTTCGGCTTTCCAGTAGTCCGCCTTGATGCGCTCGATCCCGGCACGGGTTCCGTCATTCTGGGCGAGCGCGCGATTCATGGCCTCGGTGGCTTCGCTATAGCGGGCCTGTGCGACGGCCACTTCAGAACGGTAGTTCCAGTCTTCCAGTTCGGCGAGGACTGCGTTCTTCTTCACGCGGTCGCCTTCGTGGACATAAACCTTCTTCACCACGCCGTCCACGCCCGGCTGAACTTGAGCAAGTGCGGCAGGGGCGACCGTGGCGTTTCCAGAAACTCGCATGGGCAACGGACAAAATATGAAGAACAGAACCAAGGCCGCTGTAATCGCAATCATCAGTCCGCGGCGACGTTTTTCCATGGCCAGGAACCGCTTCTTTTTCTGCAGCAGCGGCTCCAGCACATTGATGAAAGGAACTTCGCGGTAGAGTGACGCATTGCGCAAGGCTACAGTCGCCTGGCCGGCGAGGACCTTGATAATTTCCAGGTGAGCGACCGTCAGAAAATCTGGGTCGCTGCTCTCAAAGGAGAGGATTCCGAGCCGCCCTTGATCGTCTGTGAGAGGAAGGGCATAGAATCCGCGCATTCCGGTGTCAGAAAAATATTGCGCGAACTTGGCCTGGGTTTCGCGCCGGGGATCGCTGATGTCATCGCCATGCTGAGTCACATGGGTTTCTTCCGATGAAATAGAAGCCCACTCCAGCATATCTTTCAGCGCGGAAACCGCAGGGTCGGCCGGATTGATCTGGGTCATGCCGGAGATGGCTTTGAGCTGCAAGGAGCCACGCTGCTCCAGCGCGATGGCGGCGCGCTCGAATGGAATGATGGCCTGCGTGTGATTGACCACTGACTGCAGCACGCGGTCGATATTCAGGGTAGAAGTAATTTCGCTGCTGACCTGAACCAGAGTCTGCAGGATCTCCACTTTGCGTTCCGCCTGCAGCAGGCTGGCGTTGTGCAGGGCGTTGCTGGCGGTTTCGCAAATGTTGATCAGCAGGAACTGGTCGTCGTCGTCGAAAGGCGTGCCGTTCAGGCTGTTGATCACTTCGACCACGCCCACGAGGTTCTCGTGCTCCATGAGCGGAGCCGCTACGAGCGAGAAGATAGGCTCATTTTCGTGGCCGGCATTACGCTTCTGCAGGCGCTCGTCGGTAGGATCATCAATCAGGACAGGCTCGCCGTTGTCCGAAATATCTCCCGCGATGCCCTCGCCCGGCTTCTGCAGCATGCCGACGCTGACCGTGGGATCGAATCCTTCAGAGCTCATTAACTCAAGCACATCGCCGTTGACCATCCACAAGTTGACGGCCTGAACGTTCATGACATCCTGGAATTTCTTGGCGATGGTGCCGAGCAGTTCATTCATCTCCAACGTCGAGTTGAAGACCTTCTCCAGGTCGTACATCTGGGTAACGCGGCTGATGGAATGCAGCGTCGCGTTACGCTCGCTCACGTAGGAAAGGGCGGCAGCCATAGCCGCGGAGGCCAGTTCCGCGATTTCGGTGAGCGACTCCTGCATGGCCTCGGGGAACTGGTGATCGAAACAGATCAGCTCGATGGCGCCGATGAGCGTCTCGTCTACCAGGAGCGGAATGTAAGCGAGAGAAGCGATCGTACGGCGGACGTCGAGGTGAGCGAAATCCTCGCGCCGCAGGGCGGCAGCGTCGAATACTGCAAATTCTTTATTTTGGGCGAGCGATCCCAGCGTGCCAGCGTCGAATTCCATCCCCTGAACCGCGTTGATTTCACCGGCGGTGGCCTTGGGAGTCCAGGACGGGGCCTCCTGGTAG
>JASHPH010000414.1 GCA_030038255.1 Candidatus Sulfotelmatobacter sp.
TCTCACGGAAAGGCAGCGCAGTTGATCCCCGGAGACTGTGGGGTTGCTTGACCCATTCGTTGCGTGCTCTGGGTAGGCACTTTCCCAAAGTCGGTGCAGCGTGTTGTCAGCAAAGCAAAGCGAGCATTTCAAGCAAGTCCTCGTTACTCGAATCGCGGAACAGGAGAGTATCCTAGCAACCGCACAGCGAGAAACTCGGGTTGACGCAGCGAGGCATGCCGATCCGGCTGATCAGGCGGCGAGCGAGTATGAAAGGCAATCGCTCGTCTACAAAGCGGCTGCCGCCCGGCAGATGCTCAAAACCCTTGGCGATGCCCTAGAGCGGATGCGGCAGGGGAGTTTCGGCGAGTGCGCCGAATGCGGCGGCGACATAGAATTGAAAAGGCTGGAAGCCATTCCGTGGGCGCGGTACTGCGTCAGATGCCAAGGAGCAAGGGAGCAAGGGCTGACGTTTCACGATTCCAATCGCTGCGCTGCTCGGATCATCCCACCGATTCAGATTTCCTGAAGGCGAGCCACGACAGCACGCCGACACACCCCCGTACAATACGGAGCCTGAATTCCTTCCCCCAGACACCTGAGGGTGCCGAGCATTGACCGCAACTTCTGAGTCGCTACCGAGGTATATTTCCGCTTATCCCAGACAATCGGAACGAAATTTCCGCCTCAAACGGCTCGGAGATTTCAAATGGCGACCGGGCACTCCCCACAATCCACAGACGACAGCCAGTCCAAGGATTTCGATGAAGTAGACTCGCACCTGCTGGAGCAAACTGTCGAGAAGCTTGTGCGGTACGGGCAGCGAGTCGGAGTCACCCCAGAAGAGATGATCTCGCTGCTCGACTCAGGCATCAGCATCCACGACCTCCTCGCTTTCCTTGCGTCGAAGTCGTCGCCCAGCGGAGTACCCGAACCCAAGAGAGAACGAACGCTGCGTAAAGATCGGTTCATCTGCTTTCGGTAGCCTTCACAGGCCATCGACTGTCGATCCTTGCAAGGATGCGCTCGGCAATCGAGATCGCGTCCGCAATGGTGGATTCAAAGAACGGCGAAGGACGACCGTCCCATTGTGCCAGCTTTCGAGCGGCGAGGATGCTGGCGGCGATCAGCAGAACGCGCTTTCGGCCGTCGTCCACCTGCACAGTCTAGCAGGTTTCGCCTTGTATTCGCCTATTGGTAGTGGCAATATTGGGCTGCATGACTGACGGTGCAATAGTCGGCTCGCGCCTCCCCACTAGCGAGGGGGCATCTCATTGTGGTCTAAGCACTTATTCCGAATTCCACAGTCTGACAAAGATTCAACGTTGCTGCTGGCACGACCTACACCTGAGAATGGTGGGCTTTCTCCCAGCCAATGCGCTTGCTCAGAGGATACACTTGAAATGAAGGCACTTGATCTGCAACGACGAGACCCACAGAAGAGAGCGGCACCGAAACCGCGACAACCGCGTGGCGAATCCTATGCGCCTCCAGCAAACGAACTTGTCCGAGTCTCTACGCTCGATGACCTGATTGGAGGAATTCGCACTGTCACTCCTGAGCAGCAAGCGAGGTTACAGCCGGACAGCAGGGTGTGGTGCGTGGGCGACACTTCCTTGTTACATCGCAAGTGCGTTGCTGTTGTGGGGACTCGCGAGGTCACTTCCGAAGGCGCTGCACGCTCTCGTCGATTGGCACGAGAGCTTGCAACGGCGGGTGTAGTTGTCGTGTCTGGTCTTGCGAAGGGGGTGGACACAGAAGCCCTTGGCGCGGCGATTGAGTCAGGCGGTAGAGTCATTGCCGTGATCGGAACACCCATTGACCGAGCCTACCCTGCGGAGAACAAGCGGCTTCAAGAGCGAATCTACCGTGAACATCTCCTAATCTCGCAATTTGCGCCGGGCGAGCGGGTTTTTCCAACCAACTTTCCGGAGCGCAATAAATTGATGGCTGCCGTGTCCGATGCGACTGTGATAATTGAAGCGGGTGACACGTCTGGCAGCCTCCACCAAGCAGCCGAGTGTGGGCGGCTCGGCAGGTGGTTGTTCATTGCGAAGAGCGTGGTGGATAACCCTATGCTTCAATGGCCGAAAAGGTTCCTCGGTCAACCTAAGGTCGCTAGTTTCGGTACCACCGGGGATATACTCAAGGCCATCGGAGCCAAGCCCGAAGAATGGCATTGAGAGTCATTTCGTTCGCGACCTATCTGACAAACGTAGACATGGTATGGCGTGGCGAGGACTACGATGCCCTAAAGTTTGTGAAAGCAATAAAAGGGAAGCCCATTAACAAATACGCGTATGTGCCAGTTGGGAACGCGAAACGGCTCTTACAGCAACAAAATGCCGACGATGCCATCGGGTGGTTCGGGGAAATGGCGATGGCTTCAACCAGAGACCTGCGGCTACCGCGCCCACTAATTCTCGTACCGATTCCCAACAGTTCATGCACCAGCACTAACGGAAAAGTTCCACGAACAACGCGATTAGCAAAAGCATTGCTAGTTCAATTAGGAGAAGGGGAGGTCTGGGATCGTCTGCGGTGGAAGACAGCAATGACTCCCAGTTCGCAGGGTGGAACGCGCGATCCGCAGGAGCTTTATGACAATCTTGTTGTTACGAAAGACCCGCCCAAAGGAAGCCTCGTTCTGATTGACGACGTTCGGACAACGGGAGCACACCTGCTTGCTGCCGCTGCTCGGTTGATAGAAAAGGGTGCTCGCGTGCCGCTGGCGGTGTGTGCGGCAAGAACGGTATGGGATCAGGATCAAAAACCGTTCTCAAAACTCGAAGAACAACTGGACGATTTCAAGCCTCGAAAGAAATAACGCCTCTTCAGAAATTTACCTGAGAGACTTCTTCGCAATCGACGACCTTGCAATCTCGCGCCACGTCGTGAACGGCCATTTGAAGTACGTTGCAGAAGCCACCACTACCCAGCTCCTTGCCTTTGTCCCACCGAGTTCCGCTATTAAGTGCAGTAAGCTCGGTTCCATTGAACCGGAACTCCACCGGGAATCCGCCAGAACGCTCTTTCCACTTTTCTCTGAAGGCTCCCTCATCAATGGCCTTGCTAAGTCTTGCCTTAAACGTTTGCATAAAGAATTCGAGTGTGAGCACGGGTTCTCTCTCGTTTTCGACTAACGCTAATCCTGCGCGTTGGCCTTCTGGCAACCGCAAGCAATCCAACCAGAGATTATCGCGTAAAACGGTCTCCGATCAATATGTCCGCTCATCTGGAATCACGCTTCTTACCCTCCCCAGCAGGACACCCCTTTGGGGATGGTCAAAAAGGCTCTACGCACCTCCGAAACGCCCCAACCGACCCGAACCCCTCCCGGCAGCCGAATCGCCGTAGAATCGGCTTCCTGAGCGGCGTCTTGGTTCAAGACACGACAGCCGGAGTTCAACAAAATCTCGCAGTTTTCGTGGTACTCTGCTCGCTAGGTGGAGTGGCCGCAGTATGTTCTCTCCGTCACGCTCAACCCTGACCGCCGTTCTTGTGCTCATCTCATTGCGGCTGACTGCCCTCGACGACACCACAAAAGCTCCTCCCGACCCGGAGCTTGCGTCTGCCGACCAACTATTCCGGGCAGGTAAGTTCGCCGAAGCCGAAACCAGCTACCAAGCCATCCTGCAAAAAGACACTAAGCTCGTGCCAGCGCAAGTCGGACTGGTGCGGTCGATGCTGAGGCAGCAAAAAATCGACGAATCGCTCGACGCCGTGAACAAGGCCTTGACGGTAACGCCGGGCTCGGCGGCGTTGCTGGCGGTGAAAGGCGACGTTCAGTTCCGTCGCGGAGAAATGGCGGCAGCGGAAACGTCGTATCTCGGGGCAAAGGCGAGTGACCCGAAGGAAGTACATACCTACCTCGGACTAGCAAAGCTCTACGCTGCCTACTCCATGTACCGAATGGCTTATGACCTGCTCCAGAAGGCACATACCATAGAGCCTGACAACATTGAAGTGCAGCGGGCATGGCTTCGGATGCTGCCTCGCAAGGAACGGCTCGCCGCGTTGGAAACCTATCTCGCCGGACCACATCCTGACGATCCGGAAGAAACGCAATGGATGCAGGAGTATTTGGATTTCCTCAAGGCGACAGCGGACAAGCCCGTCCATACGTGCAGGCTGGTAAGCAAGGTGGAGCAGACCGACACGAAGCTGGAGGTCATGTACGGCTCGGACGGGCACCGCATGAGGGGCATCGGACTTTCAGTGAATCTTAATGACCGTCATGCACGCCTGCTGCTCGACACGGGCGCTGGTGGCATCATGGTGAGCCGCAAGGTTGCCGAAAAAGCCGGACTCACGCAGATTTCAGCCGCGCACTATGGCGGGATCGGGGACAAGGGCTTGCAAAGTGGGTACACGGCAGTGGCAGACCACATCCGAATCGGCGAGTTGGAATTTCAAGATTGCGTCGTTTCGGTGAGCGAGAAGGGGTCGGTTGCAGACGAAGACGGATTGATCGGTGCCGACGTGTTTGGTGCCTATGTAGTGGACATCGATCTGCCGGGCATGAAGCTGAAACTGTCCCCCTTGCCGAAACGTCCCGAAGATGCTGTCGCCCCAAAATCTCTGAACAGCGAAGGAGAGGAGCAGGCAAACGCAGAGCAGAAGGAAGAGAGCACGAGCGAAGAGGATTCCAAACAACAGAAGCCTGCCACGCCAGAGCCGAAACCCGCACGCCGCCTTCCCAAGGATCGATACATCGCACCGGAGATGGCGAACTGGACAAAGGTTTTCAGGTTTGGGCACACTGTGCTGGTTCCCACGTTCGTTAACGACTCTCCCGCCATGCTGTTCGGGCTCGACACAGGTGCGTTCGCGAACGTTCTCTCGCTGCGCGAGGGACGGCAAATGGGCAAGGTGAATTCCGAAGATCGCCTTCGTGTGCATGGTTTGAACGGCGAGGTCAACAAGGTGTATTCCGCCAAAGCGACATTGCGATTCGCTCATTTGCAGCAGCCCAGCATGGATGTCGTTACGTTCGACCTCTCTCCGGAGAGCCGCCGCATTGGAACCGAAGTCTCCGGCTTTCTCGGCTTCGCGATGCTTCGGTTGCTTGAGGTGAAGCTGGACTACCGCGACGGGCTCGTAGATTTCCTCTACGACCCGAAGCGTGTCCCTGCCTTTACACGATGATTACGGTTGGGAGAGGTCACTTCAGAACGTCACTGCGAACCTTCGAATCGGCCGTAGCACGCATCGATCCTCGCAATTGAAGTATGCTTCTAGTCACTTTCAGGGACACATGCTCACTCCGACCCAGAAAACGACGGATCGAAATCTCGCATACCTGTTCTTGCGGGTTCTCCTCGGCATCAACATAGCAGTCCACGGCGCGAGTCGTATTTACAGCGGCGTTGCCGAGTTCGCGCATGAACTGGTCTCGCAATTCGCGAAAACTCCCTTACCCTCTGGGATGGTTTATTTCTTCGGCGTTAGCCTCCCATTCGTAGAGGCAGTGATCGGCGTGCTCGTCTTCATAGGGCTTTGGAGTCGGCTTACCTACTGTGCAGGGTTCCTATTGATAATCGCGCTCACTTTCGGTTCCACGTTGCGGCAGGATTGGACGGCTGCGGGATGGCAACTGCTGTACGCGTTCGCCTACTCAGCGTTGCTGGCGTTTCGTGAGCACAACGTCTACTCGGTGGACGGCGCGAGAACGAAATCGCAGCAGGAGGAGCGCGATTAAGGAAATTGACAGGGCTGGAATGGGAAAGTTCTCACCAACGACCCGAAAGGGCGATTGCGAGGAGATCGCCAACCCGTCCACCGCATACGGTCGGCGGCAACGCAACTGGATCGACGCCCACGGTTCTGTCCCAGACGGTCAGGTTGTCGATGCCTCTTGCGAGAATAGACACTGCATCGCGCTCTGGCACGCGTACCTCCGTCCACGAGTAGAGCAACCGGGCAAGTACCGCAAGATCGCCGACCGCGTGCACAGACTGAAGGTCGGTCAGCACTTCGACGTTGCGGGCGTCGGCACTGACGAGCGGAGCCGTAACAGATTCCGCTCCGGCTTGTACGCTGCTGCGCGGCTGGACAGGGTCTCGGTGCGCGGGCTGCCGGACGGGAGCGTGCGAATCATGAAAGTGGGGGTGTGGGGAAGCGCGAACACCTAGAGGCGGCTTGACCCTTGATCGTCTTCTTCAGGACGTTAGTCGAAGAAACGCTCAGTCGTGTCCACGGGGTCTCCTGCCTATTAGACGGGGGGAGGAACTATAAAGGTTGTTACTTATGACGCACTACACTAGAAGGTGCTGGATGGCCCACAACATTTCCGCACGGGACGCGAGCGTTTCATTTTTCAACCAAAGCAGTCTTTCTGAATCGGCCTGATTTTCATTGTGCCGCTATGCAATTCGTGAAGAAGCTGCGGAGAGTTACGCTTTCCTTCTATTGTCTTCTTGTTGCCTACTGTCTTCTTTGGATTCCGTGGTGCGTTCCTCATCGCGACTCCACTTGCGGACGAGTCGGCTACGGCTGGCTTTGGGCTGGACCCGCCTATCCGGAGGAGGCATCGGCATCGGTCTCCGAGCCAGCCAAGCCCATTGCTCCACCACCACCACGGGGCTTTACGGAAGACATCGAATTGCGGGACATTTTCGTATCGGCCGGTATAGAAGAGGCAATAGCATCCGTTCCAAAGCCTGCAATCCCGCAGGCATTGCAAAAGCCGCATGACCGGACCCGGAGACATCGTCGCCTGTCTTTTTCGGGTGGCTGGCAAGGAATGGAAAGGCCGGATCTCGAATTGGTCACGATACGACTACTTGCCGCATCCGTCGCTTGTGGAGGGCTTCTTATTCTCATTGGGATTTGGAGTCCGACATCCAAGCGATAGAGCACAGCGTTGCCGCGCTCATAACACGTCAAACGGCACCTCCCATTTCCGCCCACAGGGTGCAGCTTTAACATTAAAGCGTTTTGACGATAGTATTCAGTCATGAGCACAAAACCATCGCCCGGCATAGCCACCAGCACGAGCAGCACGCGATGTCGCAAAACCGTGACTTCTAGGAAAATTGAAGCGAATCGCAGAAATGCGCAACATTCGACCGGGCCACGAACCGTGCGCGGCAAGGGCAATTCGAGGTTCAACGCTGTGACCCTCGGCTTGTTCGCGAAGCATGTCGTCATTCCTATTTGCGACGGCGATAGGGCCGAGAGGCATTTTCGGTCGCTCCTCGATGAGATGCATCGAGAATTTCATCCCGTTGGAGTTTATGAAGAGTGGCTGGTCCTAAAGATTGCACAGGGGATGTGGCGGCTGCGAAGGGCGACGCGGTGTGAAAGTGGGGCAGTTCGAGAGGCGGACTTTCTACCTCCCTCGAATGACACAGCAGAAGCGCCCTTCGACAGTCAAGGGCTACCGTGACATATGGAACAATCACCTCAAAGCCCGTAGCGTGGGGCTTTGGATGAGGGAGATTCGCACCTGTGATGTCCAGCGGATCCTCGACGACATCGCAAAGCCAGGAACCCTCAGCGGCAACTCCCTACGCCACATCAAGAGTCACATCAGCGCGGTCTTCTCATACGCCAAACAGCAAGGCTACTTCGACGGCGAAAATCCGGCGCGTAATACTGCGATCCCTCCGTCTCGCCCCTCACAAGAAACATATGCCTACAGTCTTGAGGAGATCGGGCAGATTCTATCGGTTCTCCCGGAACCAGCTGCCACCGTTTTCGCCGTGGCGGCGTTTACAGGTGCCCGGCGTGGTGAGATTCGCGGCCTACTGTGGGAAAACTATCGCGACGGGGAGATTCATGTAACGCGGTCCATTTGGCGCGGACACATCTCCGAACCCAAAACGCAGAAAAGCCGCGGGGCCATCCCCGTAATATCCCCGCTCGCAATTCGCCTGGAGGCTCACCGAGCACGAAGAGGTAAGCCTACGAGCGGGGCTATTTTCCCAAATCAAAATGGTGAACCGATGGACCTAGGAAACCTCTTGAATCGTTCAATCTTGCCGGCACTGAATCGTTGCGCCGTGTGCGGAAAACCCAAAGATGAATGTCGTAAGGCTCGTGGCGGCGATGAGAACGAGAGGCCAGGGCACGAATTTGAACGTGACAAGATCGTTCCCGCGTGGCACGGCTGGCACGCTGCACGGCGAGGTTTGGGAACGAACCTTTATCGCTTGGGCGTGCCGGAGAAAACCATCCAAGCCATACTTCGTCATGCGAACGTGTCAACGACGAATACGTACTACATCAAGAGCGCAGCCGATGACGCTCGCCTCGCGATGGCTAAGCTGGAGAGGCTGGTCGTAGGCAACCCGGAAGCCCCGGCTTTTCAAAGTGACAACGAAGTGACACCGTCCAAGGCAGAGGCCCCAACTGCCTTAATTCAGTAAACGCCCTGTTTACTGTTGATTGAATCTGGTGGCGGCGGTTGGACTCGAACCAACGACCTACGGATTATGAGACCGTCGCTCTAACCACCTGAGCTACACCGCCACGGTGCACAACGGGGAGGATCTACGAAAGGACTTCTTAGTGCAGGCAAGCGACCAACCCCTCGGAGCCTTCCGCCCAATTGTCAATATTAAGAGGTGCCCGCCAAATAGGTCAACGCTGGCTGCGGCAGTCCGGATATACTCTGCGACAGTGATCACTGGCACACATTTCCTGCTCTACAGCCAAGATGCCGAGGCCGACCGCGTTTTTTTCCGCGATGTCCTCGGCCTCCGTCATATCGACGTGGGTGGAGGCTGGCTGATTTTCGAAATGCCTCCCGCGGAAGCCGGAATTCACCCACTGGAGGGTGAGTTCTCGCTGGACCACAGCGGTCATCGCCTGCTCGGCGGGGAACTGTACCTGATGTGCGACGACCTCAAATCGCAGATCGCCGCGCTCAGAAAGAAAAATGTCGAGTGCAGTGAGGCGGTGGAAGCGGACTGGGGCATGAAGACGACGATTCCTATGCCCAGCGGCGGCGAGATTGGCCTGTACCAGCCCAGGCACGCAACGGCTTTCAATCTCAAGTCGAAGCCGCTCAAATCGAAGTCATCCTCGAAGAAAACCCGGTCGTCCAAACAACGATCGCCGAAGAAACGCTCGCCGAAGAAACAGAAACGATGAAGGCCATTGCCGTCATCCCCGCTCGCCTGGCTTCCACACGCCTGCCCCGCAAGATGCTGCGCGAGATCGCGGGTAAGCCGCTGATCGGCGTCGTTTACGCAGCCGTCCGCTCGTCGCCTTTGCTCGCGGATGTGATCGTTGCCACCGACTCCGACGAAATTCTCCAGGTCTGCCGCCAGCATGGCTGGAAGGCGCTTATGACGTCGTCGGCTCATCGCAGTGGCACTGAACGCGTGCACGAAGTATCGGGCCGCGAAGCAGCCGATGTCTACATCAACGTTCAGGGAGATGAGCCCATGACGCGCCCCGAACATATCGCGACCTTGCTGCGTGTCATGGAAAACCCTGCGGCGCAAGTGGGCACTGTTATGACACGCGCCGCCGAAGAAGACATTCACAATCCGAACGCAGTCAAGGTTGTAACCGATCTCAACGGGCGCGCCTTGTATTTTTCTCGCGCCACCATTCCCTTCGATCGCGACGGCACACGGCCCGCTTACTTCAAACATCTGGGACTGTACGCATACCGCAAAGCTGCACTCGACAAGTTCGTGACCCTGCCCGAGTCAGCTTTGGAAAAAAGTGAGCGCCTCGAGCAGTTACGATTCCTGGAAAACGGAATATCGATCTTTGTGGCAGAAACTCCTTACGACAGCGTGGGCGTCGATACGGAAGAAGACCTCCAGCGCGTAATGGAGATCATGAAACGCCGCTGATGACAGCATTTGGCATCAGACGTGGGAATGCATCTTCTGCGTCCGGCCCCACTCCTCCGCTGCCGCCAAGCGCCGGGAGATGGAAGGGTGCGAATGGAAGAACCATTCCACCCACTTCGAAGGCGCGCGCTCCGCCAGGTTTTGCTCCGCCAGTTTGTTCATCGAAGAAACGAACGGCTCAATGCTGGCAATTGACTCGAAGGCGTAGCGGTCCGCCTGCCGCTCATTGAAGCGCGAGTAGGCGTTGAGGGCAGGCATCAACAGAAAAGAGAGCACGACCGAAACCAGCGCCAGCAGCGGCAGATTGGCGAAGTCTGAAATTTGCACGAACTCGAACATGTGGTGATCGAGCGCGTAGTGCAGCGTCCAGTTGGCCGCCCAGAAGCCGAGCAACGTGATCGCGGCCTGCACGAAAATGCTTTTCAGAATGTGGCGATGCACGTGGTGCCCGAGTTCGTGCGCCAGCACGGCCTCGATCTCATCCGGCGTGTAGTTGTCGAGCAGCGTGTCGGCGAGGATGATGCGCCGCGTCGCGCCCAGCCCGGTCAGCGCCGCGTTCGCTTTCTTGCTCTTCTCCGAAAGCCTCCAGCGGTAAACGCCGCGTACTCGCGTTCCCGCGCGTTCGCCCAGCACCACCAGCCGTCGGCGTAACTCTTCATCGTCCAGCGGCTCGAATTTGTAAAAGATGGGAAACAGCACGACCGGAGCCAGTTGCGCCAGCACCACGAACAGCACCATGAACAGCGCCCACGCCAGCAGCCACCAGTTCTGCGGCCACTGTCGCATGGTGAAGTAGAGCAACTCCACTACGATCCCTCCCATCGCGAGTCCGACGAGAAAGCCCTTGATCTCATCCCACGCCCACGAGCGGAACTTCTGATTGGAAAGTTTGTACGCGCGCTCCAGGCGGAATCCGTAGAGATCCAAACCTACGCTCAGGATTTTGCTGATGACAAGCAAGAGCAGCAAATACACGAAAACGGACAGTGAATAATTCCCGCGCCCCATGCGGTAAGCCAGATCGCGCAGCCAGCCGGACCATCCCGTGAGCAACAGGACGAGCAGGAAAACGAGGCCGACGACAAAGTCGGCAATGCCCAGCCAGCGCCGCACACGGTTGTAGCGGCGTGCTTCCGGCGAATCGGCCTGAACCGAAGTTGGAACGCTTGCCATCAAGTTTCGCAATTTCTCTCTAACTATTAGATGCGTATTAGAAGTATCGCATTCGCAGCGGATGAATTTCACTCGCGATTTTTCGAGACTCGGCTATCCACCATTTCTCACAAATTTCTCGCCCGCTTCCAGTAGTTCCGTGACGAGTTCTCGCGACGAGGCTTCCACGTAGAGTCGCAGCAACGGCTCTGTGCCCGATGCGCGAAATAACACCCAGGCTTCGGCTCCGTTGCCGTCGGTGGACGCATCAACAAAGAATTTCACCCCATCCATGTGCTCTTTTTTCAGCACGCGGTAGCGGCCGAGGGTCTGCGTGTTCTCGGCGCGGGCGCGACGGATTGTATCCTGCTTCTCGTCCTCGGGAATATGCAGGTCGCGCCGCCCGTAATAATGTGGACCAAACTCGCGCTGCAAATCAGCCACCAGTTGACCGAGAGGCTTCGCTTCTTCTGCCATCACGTTGGCGAGCAGCAGGCAATTGAGCACGCCGTCGCGCTCAGGCAGGAAACGCGAATATCCGATTCCGCCGGATTCTTCTCCGCCGATCAGAATTTCCCGCTCCATCATCAGATCGGCAACGTACTTGAAGCCGATCGAAGTCTCGTGCAGCTTGCGACCGTGCCTGGCCGCGATGCGGTCGATCATGCGCGTCGTGTTAAACGCCCGCACAACTTCGCCCGTCCACTTCTTGCGCTCAAGCAGCCAACGTAGGAGCACGCAGAAAATCTTGTGCGAGTCCACGAAGCTGCCGTCTTCGGCGACCGCTCCAATGCGATCGGCATCGCCGTCGGTCGCCAATCCTGCATCGCACTCTTCGCGCACGACTGTTTCTTGTAGCATGGCGGTGTGCGGCTCGATCGGCTCGGGATTGATCCCGGGAAACAGCGGATTGAGTTCCTGGCGGATGGCGACATACTGCACTCCGCGATCGGCAAAAATGCCCGTCAAAACCCCGCGCCCGGAGCCGTACATGGCGTCGACCGCAAACTTGAATTTCGATTTCGCAATCAGATCCATGTCGGCAAAGGCGCACACCGCGGCGACGTACGGTTTCTTCAGATCGACTTCTTCGATGGCAGCTTTCTCACCCTTCGGCATGGCACCCGCGGCAAGTTCTTCTTCAATCTTCTTCATGATCGCAGGCGTGGCCGACCCACCGAACTTGCCTTTGAACTTCACGCCATTCCAGTTCCACGGATTGTGGCTCGACGTGACCATCACGCCGCCCGCAGCGCCCTGCTGCTTGACCGCATAGGAAACCGCTGGCGTAGGGGTGTAGTCGTTGGCGAGCTTGACCGGAATTCCAGCCGCGGCGATCACCTCCGCCACGATTTGCGCCGCGCGTGGTGACGCAAAACGTGCGTCATATCCCACCACTACGCCGCGCTGCGGCTCCTCGTATTTCAGCACGTACCCGGCGATCGCGCCCGCGACGCGCCGCACGTTCTCAAAGGTAAAGTCGTCGGCGATGATTCCGCGCCAGCCGTCAGTTCCGAACTTGATCTCTTGTGCCATGAATCCTTAAGTCAGTTTGTGCAGCTTCTTTTCGTCTAGATACTTCACGACTTTGCCCACGTCCTGCGCATGCTGCCGGTTCGTGATCAGCAACGCATCCGGCGTGTCGACTACCACCAACTCGCTCACGCCCACTGCGGCCACAAATTTTCCCGGTGCATGCACATAGTTGCCGCGCGCATTCAGCAGAAAAGTCCCGGAACCGGCCACCAGATTGCCTTCCTGCGGATTGCTCCTGGCCACGGAATGCTCGTGCAGCGCCGTCCAGGAGCCCAGATCGTTCCAGCCAAAATCGGCTGGAAGGCAAAAGATGTTGCCCGCCTGCTCGCCCTTCGCCGAACGTGGCTCGAGCACGGCATAGTCCACGCTGATGTTTTCGCATTTGGGATACAGCTTTCGAAATACCGCGGTGAACTTGCGCGTACCAAAAGCAGACGCGATCTCTTCGAGCAGCAGCGCGGTCTTTGGCAAATGCTCACGCAGGGCGTCGGCCAGCGTGCGCGCGCTCCACAAAAACATTCCGCTATTCCAGAAATAATTCCCAGCGGCCACGAATTCAGCGGCCTGGTTCGCATCCGGTTTCTCCGTAAACCGGCGCACCCGCAGCGAACCGTCGGGCAGCGCACTGCCCGCCTCGATGTATCCGTAGCCGGTTTCCGGGCGATTCGGCCGAATTCCAAGCACAACAATATTCTGCCCGGCGGCCGCGATCTCGATGCCTTGTCGCAGCGTCTCGCGGTAGCGGTTCTCGTCGCCGATGACATGATCGGAGGGAAACATCCCGATTACAGCGTCGGGATTCTCGCGCAACAGTAGGAACGCCGCCAGTCCAACGGCTGGCGCGGTGTTCCGACCGACCGGTTCCGCCAGCACCTGCGTCTTCTCGAGCTTCGGCAACTGCTTTAGGATCGCCGGCCGTAAATCTTCATTCGTGATGATCCAGAGTCTCTTTGCAGGAGCGAGCGGCAGCAGGCGCCGCACCGTCTGCTGAATCATCGTCTGCTTCCCATCGAGCGCCAGCAGTTGCTTGGCGCGTTTCCTGCGGCTCAGCGGCCAAAAGCGCGTACCGCGCCCGCCGGCGAGAATGACGGGATAGAAATTGGAGTTCTTATTCACGAGAAATTCTGCAATCTGAAATCAGAGATCGGCGCTCGCTTACACTCTTGTTTCCGGCTCCGGAAGCTTCTTTCCCGGCACGTAAGCTCTGAGAAACTCGACCGTCCACTGCGGGCGCACGCCCACTTCGCCAACACAGGCCGGAATCACGACTGCGTCGCCCTTCGCCAAGGTCACAGGATCAGCCCCCGGCGCCTCAATCATGCCGCAGCCCTCGACCGCGACGAGAATCTGAACGGAACTTTTTCCTGATTCATCGTGCGTCGCAATTTTCAGCGGACTCTTCGCCTCGAACATATCCACCACAAAGTACGGAGCCCCGATCAACGGCGCATGCCGGTTCTTGCTGTCGCGCATCTCGGTCGGCGCCGGCCTCACAACCTTGCCTGACTTCACTTTCTCTTTCACCGCAGCCATGCCGTGCTTCAAGTGCAGCTCCCGCGGACGCCCGTAATCATACAGGCGATAGGTCGTGTCTGACTGCTGCTGCGTCTCGACGATCACTGATCCCGGCCCCAGCGTGTGCACAGTTCCGCCCGCAACATAGATCATGTCGCCAGCGTAAACGTCGATCCAGTTGAGCAGGTCCTCGGCCGTTTTCTGATGGATCGACTCTTCCAACTGCTTCACTGTCACACCCGGCTTCAATCCGAGGGCAATCTGCGCGCCAGGCTTCGCATGCACGACATACCAGCATTCCGTCTTGCCCCAGGGCTCGCCCACGCGCACGGCCTGCTCATCATCCGGATGAACCTGCACTGAAAGCTTTTCATGCGGAAAAAGAAACTTGAGCAGCAACGGAAACCGCTTGGCGTCAGGCGCGGCCTCACCTACAAGCGCACGCTGATATTCCGCACTGAGCTGCGCCAAGGTCTTTCCGCTCACCGGGCCATTCGCAACCTTGCAATCGTCGCCGGTCAGCCACGACTCACCAATCTTCTCCGTAAATTTGTGATTGGGATAAATCGGCGACAGATCGTACGTGCCCCAGGGACGCGGGTCAAACGCGGGAGTCATCAACAATGGATAAAGATTTCCCATTACTTCACGTGCACGCACCAACCTTGCACCAACAAAAAAGACCGCTCGCAAACGGAACGGCCTTCGCCGAACCTGATCAGGGATCAGATGCCAAAATTGATCTACAGCGCAGCGAAAAATTTGTGCATGCGTTCCAGTCCGCGATCGAGCTCCGCCTTGGATGTCGCGTAGGAAACGCGAATGTGGTCGCCCGTGCCGAATCCTTCGCCTGGCACAGTAGCCACGTGTGCCTCCCGCAACAGCCGGCCGGCCACGTCTGACGCCGACTTCAGCCCGCTGCGGCCCAAAAACGAAGAGACGTTGGGGTAGGCATAAAACGCGCCTTCCGGCATGGTGCAAGTTATGCCCGGAATCGATCGCAGCCCCCGCACCACGTGATCGCGTAGCTCGATGTATTCGCGCCGCATGTTTTCCACGCATTCCTGCGGTCCCTTCAGCGCAGCTACCGCAGCCTTCTGCACAATCGAGGTTGGATTCGACGTCGACTGGCTCTGCAACTTCGCCATGGCGCTAATGACCGGCACCGGAGCCAATGCATATCCCAGACGCCATCCGGTCATCGCGTATGTTTTCGAGAGCGACCCGAGCACAACCATCCGCTCTTTATATTCGCGCAGCGCTCCCACCGAAAATTTCTTTCCCGTGTAATTCAGATACACGTAGCACTCGTCGGAGAGCACCCAGATGGCGCGCCGGTGCGCCAGCCGCACTACTTCAGTCATATCGTCGGAGCTCATCACCGCGCCCGACGGATTCGACGGCGAATTCAGAATGATCACCTTGGTGCGCGGCGTAATCAGCCTCGCCACCATTTCGGCCGTCACGCGGAATCCCTGCTGCTCGTCCGATTCCAGCAGAACGCAATTGCCGCCCGCGTAACGAACAATGTCCTTGAACGAAACCCAGTACGGGACGGGCAGAATCACCTCGTCGCCGTGATCCACCAGAACCTGAATGGCATTGAAGAGCGCGCTCTTGCCGCCCGTGGCCGCAATCGCTTCTTCGCGCCGATAGTCGGAATCGAAATCCACGTTATGCCGGTGCACAATCGCATCGCGCAATTCCGCCGTTCCGGGCACGGCCGTGTACTTGGTGAAGTTGGCGTGAATCGCCCCAATCCCTGCGTCTTTGATGTGTTGGGGCGTCGCAAAGTGCGGCTCGCCCGCGCCGAAATCGACCACGTCGATTCCCTGCGAGCGCAGCTTGTCGGCCTCAGCCACGACCGCCATTGTGGCCGAAGGCTCGATGCGATTGATCCGGTCCGAAAGTTTCACGGCTTCCATGGTTTCCGTTGGCGTCATGCCTTTCTCTTCCTTCGTTTAGGAACTTCGATCAATGTCGGCTCCTGCAGCTTGTACGCCGGATCGAGCTTTTCGCGCAGCTTCTGTTCGACAACCTCGGGCACCAGCCCTTTCACCGGTCCGCCCGCCTGCGCGACTTCCCGGACCAGGCGCGAACTTACATACGAATACTTGTCGGCGGGCATCATGAAGACGGTCTCCAGCGTGGGCTCGAGCTTGCGGTTCATCAACGCCATCTGCAGCTCGTATTCATAATCGCTGATGGCGCGAATGCCGCGCAGCACGCACGTGGCGCCAATTGACTTTGCGTATTCCACCATCAATCCGTCGAAGGTGTCGATGCGGACATTGCTCAAATCCGCCGTCAACTGCCGCAACATCTCCGCCCGCTCGGCCACGCTGAACATCGGGCTTTTCTCCGAATTGCGCAAGATCGCCACCACCAGCTCTTCGAAAATCTTGGCGCCTCGCTGAATCAGGTCGAGGTGCCCGTTGGTGGGCGGGTCGAACGAACCGGGATAGATGGCAATGCCTTTATTCAATCGTCCTCACAAGAAGGCTGCAGGCTCGCGTGCGGCGAGCCAGCCTGAGGCAATAGGAGATTCTATGCGGGCGGGAGCAGAGATGGCAATTGCGGAGTTCGCAGCTCGGCGACACATGTAGGGACAGCCGCCCTCGGCTGTCCGGTCGAGCGAAGCTCGACAGCTTGCTTCAATTGCAGCGAATGTCGAAGCGAATTACGGCGTAGAACGCATGCCCGCTTCTTCACATCATGTGTCGCCAGATCGACCGAATAGCAGCGCGACTTCTCATCCATCACGAAGAGAGTCTTGTCGTTCAGCTTCAACTCGTTGATGTAAACGTCCTGAACATCTCGCTCCATCCAGGGATCGATTTGATTGTGGAATATGTTCACCTTCCACAAAACCTTCTTGGTCGAAACATCCTGCGCGACAACGTATTCGTCCTCTCCATTGCCTTCGGCCGAGTACCGGATTCCATTCGCGACGATTGGCGGTACAGGTTTCGGCGCGAGGCGCTTCGCCGTGGCGGACACGGTGAAAACCGCAATGACGCCGCAGAGAAACAGGCTTCGTCCCACTCTCGCCGAAAGTTGCCTCTGGCTCTTCATCCGGCTCTGAATCGAATCCCGCCTACCTTCTCGCCGCGACAATCGGCGCCTTCACCGGCGCCTCGGGCATAGTCGCGACTTTTGCTCCCGGCGCTGTCTGAGCGGCCGCCGGTGCAGTCTGCGCTGCCGTCAGGCCTATCGCCTTGCGCACCTCGGCGTCTAACTTGGCCATCACGTCCTTGTTGTCTTTCAGGAACTGGCGGGCATTCTCGCGGCCCTGGCCGATGCGCTCGCCTTTGTAGCTGAACCACGAGCCCGACTTCTCAATGATGTTGTTGTTCACCGCCAGATCGATCAGGTCGCCTTCGCGCGAAATGCCTTCGCCATAAAGAATGTCGAACTCGGCCTCTCGGAACGGTGCCGCAACTTTGTTCTTTACGACTTTCACGCGGGTGCGCGAGCCGGTGACCATCTCGCCTTCTTTAATAGCGGCGATGCGGCGAATATCGATGCGCACCGACGAATAAAATTTCAGCGCGCGGCCGCCGGTGGTTGTCTCCGGGTTGCCGAACATCACGCCGATCTTTTCGCGAATCTGGTTGATGAAGATCAGGCAGGTCCGCGACTTCGAAACCGTTCCCGTCAGCTTGCGCAGCGCCTGCGACATCAGCCGCGCCTGCAGGCCCACGTGGCTGTCGCCCATTTCGCCGTCGAGTTCGGCCTTAGGCACCAGTGCCGCGACAGAATCGACCACCAGCACGTCAATCGCATTCGAGCGCACCAGCGCTTCCGTGATTTCGAGCGCCTGCTCGCCATAGTCGGGCTGCGACACCAGAAGGTTGTCGACATCCACGCCGAGTTTTTTCGCGTAGCTCGGATCGAGCGCGTGCTCGGCATCGACGAACGCGGCCATGCCGCCCGCTTTCTGCGCCTCGGCGATCACCTGCAGCGTGATCGTCGTTTTGCCCGACGACTCCGGCCCGAACACTTCAACCACGCGCCCGCGCGGAAACCCGCCCACGCCCAGCGCCGCGTCGAACGAGATCGACCCCGTCGAGATGACCGAGATCGGCACGATCGCTTCCTTCGACCCCAGCCGCATGATCGAGCCTTTGCCGAACTGTTTTTCGATTTGCGATACCGCCAGGTCAATCGCCTTGCCCCGCTCGTCCGCCATGGTGGCTCCTTGTAAGAGTGGCCCTTTATAAGAGTGCCGAATATGAGTGCTTTCTAAGTCTGGCCGGATTATACCGGGAAATGAAAGCGAAGAAAAGGCGAATTTCACAGATTGCGGTGAAAAACGTCCCGAATTGGGCTGGACGGGCTGGCCTCAGGGGCTAAAGCCCACTTTGTTCGCGAACCCACGCGGTACGGCTGAAGCCGTGCCCTTCCCGGAGGTGCCTATCTCTGCAGCAAATCCACCGGCGCCGTCACATCGTGCACGCGGAAGTACTTGGCCAGCGCCGGATACTTCCGCGCCACGGCTTCATACAT
>JASHPH010000415.1 GCA_030038255.1 Candidatus Sulfotelmatobacter sp.
GTCGGCGTGATGGCGATTTGAACTCGGCTGTCAGCTCTCAGCGGTCAGCTTTCAGCTGCAGCAAGTCCCACTTATTTCCGTAGAGATCCTCAAATACGGCAACCGTTCCGTACTCTTCCTCGCGCGGTTGCCGCACAAATTTCACTCCGCGCTCACTCATCGCGCGATAGTCGCGCCAGAAATCGTCGGTGTGCAGAAAAAGAAAGACGCGGCCGCCGGTCTGATTGCCGATGCGGCTCTCTTCTTCACGCGTGGAGGCGCGGGCCAAAAGCAGCTGCGTGCCACGCGATCCCGGCGGAGCGACGAGGACCCAACGTTTAGGTTTGCCGTCGCGATCCCTTGAAGGGGAGTCTTCGATCAGCGTGAATCCGAGTTTTTGTGTGAAGTAGTCGATGGCTTCGTCGTAGTCGCGAACGACAAAGGCGACGTAGCCGAGGGTTTGTTGCATGTCAAAATAAGCCGGCGCGGTCGCGAATTGCTTTCTCTGTGATTTGCGCCTGCTGCCGCACGTCAGTCGAGATATCCGGCAGCTCGCGCTCGTAGGGGCGGATGGCACTAAGATCATCGACCTGGCCGATGAGATAGAGCGCGCGCAGCGCCTCCCACACCTGTTGGGCGTCTGGGTCAACCACGGCGACCTCCGCGCCAGCGGCCACGTTTGCACCCGTCTGAGCGATGGAGCGGCTGCGCCCGGGAATCGGCGAGCGAATCTCGATCATCTTGCCGTTTGCGTCTTGTAACTTTGCCAGCAACCCTCCCTGGTGAATGGCAGTGCCGGGACGGTCGGAGTCGACAATTCGTCCGCTCACTGGCGCCGTGATGTGTGCGGGTTGCAGCAACGCCACGATCTGCGGGCGCCCAGTCGCATCTCCGAAGCGCACCAGCGACAGCGCTGCGTTTCCACGAACCATGGGCGAAGAATCGGCAAGCATCTTCAGGAGCGTGTCGTGAAATCCCGCGCCCGATGTGTCCTGTCCCATAACCCAGGCGTCGGTGTTGCGAACTTCTTCCACCGGATACACCGCCAAACGCAACAAATCCGGATACCACTGCTTCACCGTCGCATCGCCGTGGCCCATACGCTCACTGATTTGCACCAGCGCCTGCTGGACGTGCCGCGGCTTCTTGTCGTCGTGCAGATAGTTGTTCAACTGCTGGTCGGTGAGATGCCGTCCGAACCAGGTATTCCACCAAAACAGGAACGGCATGAGGACGATCAACCAACCGGTGGCGAAGAACAAAATTTTCTGCGCGCGCGACATGCCGCGCTTGGGCGGGGCCTGCGGCACCTCAACCGGACCCGAATGCAGCACGTTTGACTTCGCAGACATAAGTGACTATTTCACCACAGAATTTCTTGGAGCGACGTTGGCCCGAGAAGGCCGTCGAGCTTCGCTCGACCCGACAGCCGAGGGCAGCTGTCGCTACATGTTCTGTCTCAGTCCTCTACGTCGGCGTCGAGCACGCGCTCCTGCTCCAGATAGTGCGACATGGCGTACTGTGCCAAAAGCGGCGTCTTGAGGCGGATTTCAGCGCCGATCCACTCGCCTTTGCCGTGTGGCTTATCCGGCGGATGATTGCAATTCCCGCCGCCTCCGTACTGCGGACCAAAGTCCGCGGACTGAATCTGATCGAATTGCCTGATCTCCCGCCAGGCCGCGTCGCCGACCGTGCCGGAGACGTCTATTTTCAGTTTCAGCAGCGGCATGAAATTCGCTCTCAGCTTTCAAAGTTTCAGAGTTTCAAGGCTTCAAGGACATTGAAACTTTGAAACCTTGCCAGTTTGCAACCTTGCAAATCAGCTGTGCGGGAACCACTGGTACAGCATAAAGTACACGATCACGCCGGTGATCGAAACGTACATCCACAGCGGCCACGTCCACTTGGCGATGGCGCGATGCTTGTCGTAGCGCGCCTTCAGCCCCCGATTCAAAGTCACAATCGCCATGGGAACGATCACGATGGCCAGAGTGACGTGAGAAATGAGAATCGAGAAATACACCGGCCGCGACCATCCCTCTCCCAAAAATCGAATGTTGCCCACCTCGAAGTGAAAGAAAAGATAACAGCACAGGAACAAGGCGGAAGCAACCATGGCCGCGATCATGCACGCGCGATGCGCGGCGATCCTGCCTTTGGCGATGAGCAGGCGGCCGGCGAACAACAATACGGCGCTGGTTCCGTTCAAAGTTGCGTTGAGGGCAGGGAAGTAGGCAAATTGTTCGGGAATCGAAGTTCCAGGCATCAGATTTTCGAGGATCAAGCGGCGTGCCTCATCTTGGGGAAGATTGGGTGCGGCGATTGGCTATCAGGAAAGCGAAAGCGAACATGACCAGCGAAAAAAGTACCAGAGTCGCCATGGCTGAGGACAGCGGAAAGCTGGTTGCCGCGCCGGGATACAGCAACGCGCGCAACGCCTCCACGCCATACGTAAGGGGGTTCACGTACATGATGGCGCGAATCCATCCCGAAGCACCGCCGAGTGGAAACAGCGCGCCGGATAAGAGCCACAGCGGAATCAGAAAAAGATTCACGATGCCGTGAAATGCCTGCGATGAATCCATGGGCCAGGCGATGGCAAAACCGAGAGCGGTCAAGGCAAACGAAATCAGGAAGACCACAAGCGCAACCAGCAGCACCTGCACAGGGTCGAGATGCACACCGGCAAAGGGCGCAAAGATGAGGAAGATCATTCCCTGGATGGCGGAAAGCGTCGTTCCTCCCAGCACTTTCCCCAGCACGATTGCGGAGCGGGGTACGGGAGCGACCAGGACAGACAGAAGGAAACCTTCCTTGCGATCTTCGATCACTGACATCATGGTGAAGATCGAAGTGAACAGAACGATCATGATCAGCGCGCCGGGATAGAAATAATCGAGATAATGCTGCTGTCCAGGCCCGCCGCCAGAGCGGAACGATGTGCCAAAGCCGGAGCCAATCACGAGCCAGAACACCAGCGGCGAGGCCAGGACGCCAACCACGCGCGTGGTCTGGCGGTAGAAGCGGACGATCTCGCGGAGCCACAGAGTGAATGCCGGCAACAATACTCCGGTCGTTGCCTGCGGCATCGCCGGCCGCGCCATGGTTGTGACCTGAGTCGCCATCTTCAACTCGCCTTTGCTGCGGGTGTCTTTGCGGGCGCAGCCGCAGACTTTTTCGGCAGCAATCCCTGGTCGCGCGCCTCCCAGTAGGCGTTCAAAAGAAAACACGCTGAGAGCATCAGCAGGATCAGGGTCATGAACAGCCCGTCCACGGTGGCCGCGGGCGGCCACAGCGTTAGCATGCCGTTGGCGAGAATCCAGCCCACGCCCAGCAACGGAACGATGCCGAGCACAAGAGAGAGAACCAGGATCATCAGACGCAAGCTACCTCCTGCCATTCCAATGTAAGTCGCAAATTCAATTCGCTGCAGAATTTTCTTCGCTGCCCTCGCTCCAGAACTTGTGACCGGTGCGGTGGATGAACACGTCCTCCAGTGCCGGCTTGCTCACCGAAATGGCCTGAATTTCTCCCGGGAATGCTTCGACCACATCGGGGACGAAACGGTGGCCGCCCTCCTGCTCAATGCGGACTTGATTCCCCAGGACTGTCGTCTCGACGTGGAAGCGCGTCCGAATGCGGTCTGCCAGTAAGCCAGGGTCCTGCGCGGCATCGAGCAGGATGACGTCGCCGCCAATTTCGCTCTTCAGTTCCGCGGGCGTGCCCAGCGCCACCAGGTTGCCCTCGCTCATGATGGCAAGGCGGTCACAGCGTTCGGCCTCTTCCATGAGGTGCGTCGTCACCAGGACGGAAACATGCTCTTCGTCGCGCAGAATCCGCAAGTACTGCCACAGGTCGCGGCGGGCTCCGGGATCGAGACCAGTAGTGGGCTCATCGAGCAAGAGAACCCCGGGGCGATGCAGCAGGCCTTTGGCCAGCTCGATGCGGCGCTGCATTCCGCCGGAGAAAGTTTCCACACGTTCCTTGGCCCGATCAGCCAACCCCACGCGTGCCAGAATTTCACTCACGCGGCGTTTCAGCAGCGCGCCTCGCAGGCTATACAGATGTCCCTGATGCCAGAGGTTTTCGTAAGCCGTCAGCTTGGGGTCGACGCTTTGCGCCTGAAACACCACGCCGATCTCGCGCCGCACGCTGGCGGGGTCCTGGGCTGCGTCATACCCCATCACCAGCGCCTTGCCGGCGGTCGGAATCATCAGGGTCGAGAGGATGCGGAATAGCGTCGTTTTCCCGCTGCCATTTGGGCCGAGCAAGCCGAACAGTTCGGCAGGACGAACGTCGAAGGACAGACCGTTGAGCGCGGTGCGATTCTCGTAGCGATGAACCAGATTCTGTACGGAAATGATGGGCATCGAGGAGACGCGATCCGCCTCCGATCCACGATCTGCGAGCGCAGCGACTCTTGTGACCAAAACCCTTCCCCTGAGACTGTTACCAGTTTACGACATCAATGGAATTTCGGACGAGACTGGTACTTGCTGCAGTAACACCGCCCAGCGTCAGAAGTTGCCCGAAATGCCGCGATGGGCGTGATGTTCGCAAGAATCTTCGCTTACGCGGCCGAAGGACCCCGTTGCGCGTGCGGCAGGGCTTCCTCGAATGCGACCGGAACGTGTCTCCAAACCTGGATCGCCAGGATCGCAGCCGTGGCTAGCAGCAAGGCCCCGACCGCAACGTGCGCCACGGTTGAAATCACCATGGGAAGTTCAGGCTGTACCGCGTTTTTGCCCCACTCCACGCGCGTCATGAAAGCCACGAAGCCGAGGCACAACTGCGCGATCACCAGCGACAACATCAGGACCGCCGGGCGCCGCACGGCTTCGATATGCGAATACACGGTGAGCGCCCGGACCGCCGTCCAGGCCAGCACAAACGAGACAACCACCGCATTGGCTACATGCGGCCACCAGCTCAGGCCGTGATGCCGGAACATAGCCCCCAAGAGCAACTGAACATAAAGCACGAAGATTGAAAGCAGGGTCAGCGTGAACAAGCTCGGACGGCGGTGATCGAACTCCACGCGGGGCTGTTCCTCGACCCATTTCTGCCCGGTGAACAATGCCATGGCCACCGCGGCACAGAAAAACGTCTGCGCCAGTGCGGCATGCGCAGACGAGATGGCAGGCGGCAGATAAAACAGAACGGTAAGACCGCCCAAAACTCCCTGAGCAATGACAGTTCCCAGGGCCGCGAAGCCCAGAATCCGCATCCAGCGCCGCTTTTCGGCGCGCCAGGTCCAGAACGCGACAACAATCGTCAGCAGGCCGGCAACCTGGGCGATCATGCGGTGTGTGTGTTCGAACTTTACTCCGCCGACAAGCTTTGGAATCTTGTACATCGAACCGAATGATGTCGGCCAATCCGGCACCGAAAGGCCGGCATCGTTGCTTGTGACCAGGGCGCCCGCAATGATCAGGAGAAACGTCCAGCAGGCGAGACCGACGGCAAGACGATGGAGACCGCGGTTATAGGGCGTGGCGATGCGTCTCAGGTTTGTGCTCATGGATGGAGAAGTAGAACGTATGAAGACCTAAGGCAGGCTGCACATGGCGGGAGCAGCCTGCCCGGTCCAACGCAGCATTCTACCATCCGGCGCGTTATTCGGCGGCCGGTTTGAAGCTCTGATCCACTGTCTTGCTTTCCTTCGCGGCGACCGTTACTTTCTGGTCTTGCTTTCCCAGTTTCTCCTGCACGAACGCAATCGTGTAGTCGCCGGGCGGCAGGCCCTTGATCGTGTACTTTCCGTCTTTATCGGTCACGGCGTAGAACGGGCTCTTCACCACGTTGATGAACATTTTCATCCACGGGTGCTGGTTGCACTTCACCGGCAGCATGATTTCTTCGCGAGCGAAGCTCTTCTCGATCGCCGGAGACGACGGCGGCTGCGATTCGTTCCACTCGCGGTTGTCTTTCGGCGTGGGATGGATGTTGTGCGTGGTGGGATCGTCGTTCTTGATCTGGATCGTCTGCCCCGCCATTACACCCAGAACGTGCGGGTGATACTGGCAGCCCTTCTGATCGAGAACGACCGGATCTTTGGGCACGTCGAAGGTGCGGTTGCCGAGGCCCTCTTTGACGTAGACGAAGACATTCGCCAGGTCGCCGTTCGTGACCACGACGTTCTCAGCTTCGTTATTGCCTTTGCAGCCGGGATCCTGGCTCATGTCAATTTTCGAAGCCTTCGGAGCGGTGCCGTCGAACTTGACCGTACCGCTGATCGTCGCCGCCGTCGCCAGATCGATCGGCGTGGCGGCCGGTTGC
>JASHPH010000036.1 GCA_030038255.1 Candidatus Sulfotelmatobacter sp.
AGAGCGCATCAAATCGCTGCGAGAGAAGGAAAGCGAGTTCCGACTGTCTCAGCAGGACAAGAGCGAACTGAAGGAACTGTTGGAAACGCAAGCCAGACGCGGGTTTTGAAGTGAGCAAGTGGAAATGAGAAAAAAAGGAGGAAGCACAATGCAACGAAAACGAAAGCAAAACGGCACCATTGTCTGCATCTGCGGGCGCTGGTACTTGCGATTCTATGAAAAGCTGATCGTCAACGGCCAGCTCGTGAGAAAGCGCGCATCGCACTTGTTAGGCCCGAAGGTGACGCGCGGCAAGAGCGTTCCCGATCCCATCAAACAGGAAGCGGAGCGCTTCATGCTGACGATCAACAATAGCGAAGTCCCGCCCGATCAGGTTGTGACGGTCCACGAATACATGGAGTCGGTTTATCTGCCGTGGATCGACAAATCGCGCAAGCCAGCGACGGGTTACGTCTACCGTTTGAGCTGGAAGTCTTACCTCAAACCCGTGATCCCCGCCAATTTCATCCTGAAAGACGTGCGCACGCGACACGTCCAAACCTGGCTCGATCAGATCGGGAAAAATGACTTGGCAAGGAACACGATCAGCCGCACGAAAGCCGTGCTCGGAGGCGCTTTCAAGCGTGCGATAAAGTTGAATTACCTCTCCCCGCCGAACCCCGCCCACGATGTGGATATCAATCCTCAAGCTCGCAAGCCAGTCGAGACGCCCGCCTATTCCGAAGAGGAAGTCGCGGACATCCTCTCTCGCTTGCCCGAGCCTGCGGCGACGGTTTTTTCGATTGCTGCTTATGCTGGCTTGCGGCGCTCCGAAATCGAGGCACTGCACTGGGAGGATTATCACGACGGCCACCTTCACGTAGAACGCAATATCTCTGCTGGCGTGATCGTGTCACCGAAGTCGAAAGCGAGCAAGGCAGCCGTTCCCGTGATTTCGGCCCTTGCCAACAAGCTTGAGGCTCACCGCTTCCGCGCGGAAGCCGCGAGGCTCAAAGCGCAACCCGATCAGGCCGGAGAGCCAACCGAGAACTTCATGTTTACGACTTCGGTCGGAACACGGCTCCCGATGGCGAATGTCATCCGGCGCATGATCATCCCTTCGTTGAATCGTTGCCGCCATTGCGGCCACAGCGAAGGGAAAGACCATCTCAAGAGCATCAATTGCCCCGGATACGAACGGGACAACAGCATCCCCGAGTGGCTCGGGCTTCACAGCGCCCGCCGCTCGCTCGGAAGCCGTCTCTACAGGCTCGGAATCAAAGACAAGCAGATTCAGAAAGTCTTACGCCATTCCGACCTGAACACGACGCTCACTTACTACGTTCGAGTCGATGACGAGGACGCGCAGGCAGCGATGGACAAGCTCGATTCCGACATCGCGCAAACGGCTCCCGGCTCCTTAACGGACACCGAAGGGACAGTAACACAGGCTCACGGCCAGACCGCGAAGCTAGTAAACTGATCATCTCAAAAGGGTTACGCTGTTCTCGAAGAGACGCGCAAGCGTTAAATCCGAAAATAACTAATTCTCGGATTCCAGTCCCGCGCGGCGGAGCATCCTGCGCAAGCCGCGCTCACCTGCACCTCGCTGTTCTCCGGCGATGTTGCCGTCGCGGTCTATTACCACATAAATCGGGTAACTCTTCGTGTTATACATGGCGGCGAGATTCGTATCTTTGGTGAGAACGATGGGGACCGCGCGCGGGTGCTCGGCCAGATACTTCTTCACTTTTTGATCGGGCTCCAGCACATCGACAGCGAGCACGATGAGGCCTTTGCGGCTGAACTCTTTGGCGATGTCATCGACCATTGCGGCTTCCTCCTCGCAGAACTTGCACCAGGTGGTCCAGAACTCGAAGAGAACGACTTTGCCCTTGACCGACTCGTTGTTGAACTGGTCGCCGGTCATGGTTTTGGCGCGAAAGCGCGGCGCGGGCTGGTCGGTTTCATCGGCCGCGAAGGCAGTGACGACAAGAACAGCTACGAGCAGAGACAGAATGTAGGTATGGCGCCCAAGCATGGGGCGAATGTTAGCACGGGAGATGCGCGGCGGGAACCAATTCGAACTGCGCTCAACCGAGGCTGGGCTCTGCCGGCTTCCCCGCCTTCGACACACTTTCTTTCGTAACATAGCGTTGACAATCGCTCCTAGCCTCCGGTAGATTAAAGACTTTGGTAGTAGTGTGGTTGCCCGCCTGATGGTCCCAGCGTCCTCGCCGGGGAATCAACGAGCGGTCTTCTTTCGCAGCCTTATTCAATCGGGAGAGTTTATGTCAACCTATTTCCCCAAAGAGGGGGAAATTGTGCGCAAGTGGTACGTCGTGGATGCAGACGGGCAGACGCTCGGGCGCCTGGCCTCGCAGGTGGCGCGCATCCTCATGGGTAAGGACAATCCGCGGTACACGCCGTTTGTCGACACTGGTGATCACGTGATCGTCATCAACGCGGAGAAGATTCGCACGACGGGCGTGAAGGCCGAGTCGAAGGTCTATCAGCATTACACGGGATATCCCGGCGGCCTGCGGACGGAAGAGTACAAGAAGCGAATGGCGCGCAAGCCCGAGGCGGTGATCGAAGCGGCGGTGAAGCGCATGCTGCCTAAGAACAAGCTCGCGGCGCACATGCTGTCGAAACTAAACGTGTACAAGGGCGACAAGCATCCGCACCAGGCACAGAAGCCGCAGGAATTCAAGCTGGAAGTGCGGACGTATCCGGCGCGGAAGGTAGCGGTTTCGTAATAACAGCTGCGAGCTACGAGCTGCGAGCTACGAGCAAGCGCTGAAATATCTGGAAAGGTTAAGAGCTCGAAGCTCATCGCTCGAAGCTCGAAGCTGAGAATGGCAGAGTTGGTTCAATACTACGGAACGGGACGCCGCAAGTCGGCGATAGCCCGCGTTTATCTGCGTCCGGGCAGCGGAGATTTCAAGGTCAACGGGCGCGCGTTTGAAGAGTATTTCGTGACTCCGGCGCAGCGCTCGGCGGCAAAGGCTCCACTGGCCTCGACCGAGTCGGCGGCGCAGTTCAACGTGGTGGTGACGGCGCAGGGCGGCGGAGTTCGCGGCCAAGCCGATGCCGTGAAACTGGGCCTTGCCCGCGCCCTGATGCAGTTCAATGCGGAACTGCGCAAGAAGTTGAAGTCCGAGGGCATGGTCAGCCGGGACTCGCGCGGCAAAGAACGCAAGAAGTACGGCCAAAAGGGGGCCAGGAAGCGTTTCCAATTTTCGAAGCGCTAGTGGACCTTGGTGCTTTGATCCGGGGTCCCCGGCAAGCCTGGTTTTGGCTTGCTGGGGTGGAGATGGGCGCGAGAAAGCGGTTCCAGTTCTCTAAGAGATAGGTTTCTAAGTGACAAGGTTTCAAAGTTTCAAGGACAAAACAACTTTGGAACCTTGAAACTTTGCCACCTTGAAACATTCGAGTTTAGGTGTTCAATTCTTCCCGGGCCTCGCGGCGCGGGGACGGGAATGGCAATCAGAAGGAGCAGGCTTCAAGGTTTCATAGTTTCAAGGTTTCAAAGACGGCATGACTAACTTTGAAACTTTGAAACTATGCAACCTTGAAACCTTGCCTCTCCTGATGCAGATTACAAAAGGAGAAACGTGGCTACCATCACCATGAAAGAGCTGCTCGAAGCGGGCGTCCACTTCGGGCACCAGACCAAGCGCTGGAATCCGCGGATGAAGGAATACATCTTCGGCGAGCGCAACGGGATCTACATCATCGACCTGCAGAAGACGCTGAAGATGTTTAAAGAGGCGTCGAAGTTCGTGCAGGACCTGGCGACCGAAGGCAAGATTGTGCTCTTCGTGGGCACCAAGCGCCAGGCACAGGACGCGATCGCCGAAGAAGCACAGAAATGCGGCATGTTCTACATCAACCAGCGCTGGCTGGGCGGACTGCTCACGAATTGGGTAACGGTGCAGAAGTCGGTGAAGCGTCTGAAAGAGCTCGAGGACATGGCCACCGATGGCCGCTACGAATTGCTGCCGAAGAAGGAAGTTATTAAGCTCGAGCGCGAGCGCAAGCATCTGCAGGCCAACCTGGCCGGCATCAAGAACATGAGCCGCTTACCGGACGCGATCTTCGTGATTGACTCGAACAAAGAGCAGATCGCGGTGCGCGAGGCGCGCAAGCTGGGCATTCCCGTGGTCGCCGTGGTCGACACGAATTGCGATCCCAGCGAAGTGGATTACGTGATCCCAGGCAACGACGATGCGCTGCGCGCGATCCGGCTGTTCACCTCGAAAATTTCGGAGTCCATTGCCGAAGGCGCGCAGCTCATGACCGACAAGCAGGTGGCCGACATGCAGGCCGGGACGGAAGCGGCCCAGGCAGCGGAAGGTGCGCCGGCCGCTGAATACGCTGAGGAAGCTGCGGCCGTGGATGCGAATGAGGACATCAGCATGGAGGAAGTGCTGGGTCCAGGAACGCACAAGAAGCCGGTGGCCAACGAAGAGGCGGAGTTGCCGAACGTCGAGAGCCAGACGGTTTAGCGGTGGGGTAGGGCATGGCTTCAGTCGTGCCAATCCGGCTCAGAAAAGTGGAATAGGGCTGTAGCTCCTGAGGGAACGCGACAAACCGGGATTGAAAAGTAGACCCGCGCGGGTCGTGGAAATTAGGTCACCCGGCGCGGGTTTAAGTTTCTAGGTTTCAAGGTGGCAAAGTTTCAAGGTTTCAAAGATGCCATCGCACTGACGCTTTCATTGAAACCTTGAAAACTTTGAAACTCGAGGTTTTATGAGCACTACTATGGCAAACATTTCGGCAGCACAGGTGAAGGAACTCCGAGAGAAGACCGGGGCTCCGATGATGGATTGCAAGCAGGCCCTGACGGAAGCCAAGGGCGACATGGAGCAGGCGGTGGTGGTTCTGCGCAAGAAGGGCGTGTCGGTTGCCGCGAAGAAAGCGGCGCGTGTGACCAGCGAAGGTTCGGTGGCGCAGTACATTCATGCCGGCGGCAAGATTGGTGTGCTCGTCGAGGTGAACTGCGAGAGCGACTTCGTGGCGCGCACCGACGACTTTAAGGAACTGGTGCACGACATCGCGATGCACATCGCGGCCAGCGATCCGAAGTATGTGCGTAAGGAAGACGTGACGCCTGCAGATTTCGCGCGCGAGAAAGAAATTTACCTCGCGCAGGCGATCGCCAGTGGCAAACCGGCGCACATTGCCGAGAAGATGGTTGCCGGCAAGATGGAAAAGTTCTACGAGGAAGTCTGCCTGCTGGAGCAGCCTTTCATCAAGGACCAAACCATCTCGATCGGGCAACTGATCGCGTCGAAAATCGGCAAGCTGGGCGAGAACATCGCCGTGCGCCGCTTCGCGCGCTTCAAGGTGGGTGACGCGGGCGAGACTATCGCCATCACAAAGCCCACAGAACAGAAAGCTGAGTAATTCGAGGCGCCTTGCGGGGCGCCTTTTTTCAGGTTTCAGAGTTTCAAGGTTTCAAAGTCCAACGTGCGGATGCCGCTCTCTTTTGTGTCGGAAACTTTGAAACGTTGAAACCTTGAAACCTCGAAACTGATCATGACGACCTCCCCTGCCTTCAAACGCGTTCTGCTCAAACTTTCCGGCGAAGCGCTGGCCGCGCACCAGGGCTTTGGCGTAGACCAGGCACGCATTCACGAAATTGCGGGTGAGATCGCCGAGGTGCACAAGCTGGGCGTGCAAATCGCGATCGTCGTCGGCGGCGGGAACTTTTTCCGCGGCGTTGCCCATCAGGCCAAGGAGATGGACCGCGTCTCGGCCGACCACATGGGCATGCTGGCCACGGTCATCAACGCGCTCGCTTTGCAGGACGCGCTCGAAAAACAGGGCGTCTATACGCGCGTGCAATCGGCGATCGAGATGAATCAGGTCGCGGAGCCGTTCATCCGGCGCCGGGCGATTCGCCATCTGGAGAAGGGGCGCGTTGTGATTTTTGCCGGAGGCACCGGCAATCCTTATTTTTCGACCGATACCGCAGCCTCTCTTCGCGCGATGGAGATCAAAGCCGACGCGATTCTGAAGGCGACTAAGGTCGACGGCATTTACGACGCCGATCCCATGAAGGTGGACGGCGCACGCAAGTTCAACCAGATTACCTACATGGACGTGCTGAAACTGGGGCTGAAAGTGATGGACTCGACTGCGATCAGCCTGTGCAAGGACAATAATTTGCCTATCGTCGTCTTCAGCCTGAACGAGCGCGGCAACATTCGCCGCGTCGTGCTGGGCGAACGGATCGGGTCGCTGGTGAGCGCGTAACTTCTTTTCGCCGCGGATTAACGCGGATCTACGCGGATCGGGGATTTGATCCGTGTTGATCCGCGCGAATCCGTGGCAAGTTGTTTTAGGGTTTATAATTCGACGTTTTGAATCTTGGACGGGGAGTGGACGATATGGCGCAAGCGACCATGGCGGCGATCGCGGCACTGAAAGCGACGTACGTACAGCTGAAGACGCGCATGGATAAGGCGGTCGAAGACTTCCGCAAGGCGATGGCGGCCACGCGCACGGGCCGCGCGTCGGTGCACATGCTGGACGGCGTCACCGTTGACGCCTACGGAGCGCAGATGCCGCTGAACCAGGTGGCGCAAGTCCACGCCCCCGAGGCGCAGTTGATTACTGTGCAACCATTCGATCCTTCGCAACTCGGTGCGATTGAGAAGGCGATTCGCTCTGGTGACCTCGGGTTGAACCCCATGAACGACGGCAAGATGATCCGCGTGCCCGTGCCGCCGCTCACGCAGGAGCGTCGGCAAGACATGGTGAAGCATCTGCACAAAGTGCTCGAGGAACATCGCACGGCTGTGCGCAACATTCGTCGCGACGGGAACGACGCGATCAAGAAGGCGCTGAAGGACAAGAAGATTACCGAGGACGAGGAGAAGCGCTCGCTCGACGAGATTCAGAAACTCACCGATGATGAGATCAAGAAGATGGAAGAGATGAGCAAGGCGAAAGAGAAAGAAGTGCTGGAGATGAAGTAAGACCGTCCTCAGCGGTTAAAGCCTCGCCTATCTGCAGCAGCAAACGGCACCGCAGCCCTTCCCAACACGCGTAGCAGGCTGAAAATCCGCCTTGGCCTGAAAACCCCCGCCGGTATTGGCCTTCAGAGCCTCGTGCATCAAAACGAGAGTGCATGTCCGCACGGCCAAGACCGCACAGAAGCTCTTCCCATCCAGTAATTTAGCTCAGCGCGAATGCGAAGGTAACACTCTCCATGGTTACGCGACATTCTTTGCGGCCGTGTGTTTTCATGTGCGTGAAGCAAGTCACAGCTCCCCCCGAACAACGCTTCACACAACCTATTCGTAATGGAGTTCTGCCATGAAAAAGTTCTTCGCGCTCGCGTTGTTGTGTGCGCTCAGCCTGATGGGGCTGGGTTGTGGGTCGAATTCAGGTTCGCAGAATTCGAACTCGCAAGCTAACGTGTTCATGACGGGGGAGGATGCGCCGCTCGCCTCAGTCGTGGGCTTCAACGTAACTCTGAATTCCGTCACGCTCAACGGACAGGACGGCGCGACGGCTACGGTCATCTCGACGCCGACCACCGTTGATTTCGCGCGTCTGCTGGGTCTGCGTTCGCCGCTGGCCTTCAACTCGGTTGCTCCGGACACCTACGTCAGCGCCACGTTCGTGCTGGCCAATCCGGTGATCGACTACGTCACGCTGGTTCCGGCTCCGGCGGTTAGCACGCTGAACGGAACTTTCCCGAACAATCAGAGTCCGTACACCCTGACCGTGAACTTCCCCACGGCGATGGTGGTGGGCGCGAACGGCCTGGCCGGACTGAAGATGGAAATGGACATCCGCGACTCGCTGGCTACGGACGGCAACGGCAACCTCGTGATCAACAACAACACAATCGCGGTGAATCCGGTTATCTACATCAAAGCCACGCACGCCAGCGACCCCGATGGTCAGATTACGGACCTGACGGGCGGACTGGTTTCAGTCGACTCGGGCAACGATTCGTTCGTGCTGCAGGGACCGTACGGTCGCCAGCTCACCGTGTATGTGAACAGCGACACGCAATTCAATTCTGGCTGGAGCATCAACGATCTGGCGGCGCCGGCATTCGTTGGTGTGCAGGGCCAATTCCAAGCTGACGGCAGCCTGATGGCCAGCGGCGTGGAAGTCATCACCACGGCGCAGTCGTTCCTCTCGGGACGAGTGTTGGCGCTGACCACCAATTCTTCCGGCCAAGTACAGAGCATCACGATGTGGGTGGGCGAAACGGGAGCGGACCTGGTCAGCGACATTGACACGATCGAGACGGTCGACGTGAGCGCAGTGCCCAACGGTTCGTATGACATCTGCTTCTTCAACGGTCCACTGACGGGTCTGCTGTTCAACGACACGTCGGTCGTGGTCGGACAGAGAATTTTCGTGGGCGGCGCTTACAACGGCACGTTTACGCCCTCGATGATTTCGCTGCGGCTGCAGGGTCTGTACGGCACGCTGGACGCCGGCAACGTTACGATTACAAACGGAAACGCCGGTAGCTTCCTGCTCAACAATAACGGGCTGGTCGGTTACTCCGTGGGCGGACCGGTCACGGTGAATACGTTCAACGTGACGGCCTTTTTCAACCTGAGCGGACTGAGCCAGCTGCAGAACTCCACCACCGACATTCCGCTGGTTGCCCGTGGCCTGCTGCTGCAGACCGAAAGCGGAACGCCGCAGTTCTATGCGGGATGGGTGGCGGATCCTCCGCAGCCAACCAGCAAGTAAAGCTGTTGTTTCGGTCTTCTGGCGGACGGTCTTCGGGTCGTCCGCTTTGTTTTTGTCGCTCAGAGTTTGAGCGACGCGAGAGGTGCGAGCACCGTATAATCGAGGGACGATGAAGCAGATCGTCCAAGCCGCGTGTCCGCATGATTGTCCCGATGCCTGCGGGGTGCTAATCACTGTCGAGGACGGCCGGGCGACGAAAATCCAAGGCGACCCCGGGCACCCGGTGACGCGAGGATTCCTGTGCGCCAAAGTAGCGAAGTATCTGGACCGTGTGTATTCCCCGGAGCGCGTGCTGTATCCCATGCGGAGGATAGCGCCCAAGGGGCCAACAACGCAGCGAAGCTTCGCTCCGCACGACCAGATCTGGAAGCGGATTTCGTGGGACGAAGCGCTGGATGAGATTGCGTCGCGTTTTCGCGCGATCTCGGCCGCGTTCGGCAGCGAGGCGATTCTGCCTTATTCCTACGGCGGAACTCTGGGAACGCTGAACAGCGCGTCGATGGACCGGAGGTTTTTCCACCGCCTGGGAGCTTCGCAACTGGACCGCACGATCTGCTCGGCGGCGGGCGAAGCGGGGCTGAAATCCGTTTTAGGCGTGAAGTTGGGGACGGAACCCGAACAGTTCCGGCATTCGAAATACATCATTGCGTGGGCTTCGAACATCCACGGCAACAACGTGCATTTGTGGCCGTTCATCGTGGAGGCACGGCGGAAAGGCGCGACACTGGTAGGCATCGATCCGTATCGCACGCGCACCGCGGAATGCGCCGACTGGTATTTGCCGATTAATCCCGGAACGGATGCGGCACTCGCGCTGGGCATGATGCACGTCATTATTGGCGAGAATCTGCACGATGCGGATTACGTTGCAAAATACACGCTGGGCTTCGAGCAATTGTGCGAAAAGGTGAAGGAATATCCTCCCGAGCGCGTAGCGCAGTGGACGGGGATTTCCGCCGGCGACATTCGCAAGTTGGCCCGGGAGTACGCGACGACGCGGCCTGCGGTGATCCGATTGAATTACGGCATACAGCGGTCCGAGCGCGGCGGGATGGCCACGCGCGCGGTCGTGATGCTGCCCTGCATTACGGGATCGTGGAAGGAAGTTGGCGGCGGACTGCAGATGTCGCTGAGCGGCGCGGTCGACTTGAACAGCGACGCCCTGAAGCGGCCGGACCTGATGAAAACAGCACTGGGACGCGAAGCCCGCACCATCAACATGGTGAAACTGGGATGGGCCCTCAACACGCTGAATGACCCGCCGGTCAAGGCGCTGTTCGTCTACAACTGCAATCCCGCGTCGGTCTGCCCCGAACACAACGAAGTCGTACGCGGGCTACTGCGTCCAGACTTGTTCATGGTTGTGCACGAACAGTTCTTCACCGACACCACCGACTATGCCGACATCGTGCTTCCGGCAACGACTTTCTTTGAGCACAAGGATCTGCAGAAGGCGTATGGGCACTTCTACATTCAGGTATCGAACCAGGCGATTGCGCCGCTGGGCGAATGCCGTCCGAATGTTGAGGTGTTCCGCGCACTGGCCGAGCGCATGGGCTTTGGGGAAGATTGCTTCCGCGAAACTGTGGACGAGATGATCGACCTTGCGCTGGATGTGAAGCATCTGTGGATGGAGGGAATTGATCGCGAACGGCTGGAACGGGAACATGTCCGGTTTAATTTTGGGGCTTCCGGCTCCGGATCGCCGGCTTCCGCAGCCCAGCTTCGCTCGGCTCGGCCGGGTCAAAGACCCGGCCCCACACAGTTTTTTCTTCCTTTCGCCAATGGCAACTTTCGCACGGCCTCAGGAAAAGCAGAGCTTTGCAGCGAAGCGCTGAAGGCGGAGGGGCTCGATCCCGTCGCGGATTTCACGCCGCCAACAGAATCGCGGCATGGAAGAAACGGAGGCAGCCTTCCGCTGGAACTGCTGGCACGCAAGGCAGATAACTTTCTGAATTCCACGTTTTCCAATCTGCCTTCGATGCAGGAGATGGAAGAATCGGGCCTGTTGGAAATCTGCGCCGCGGACGCCGATGTGCGTGGCATTCGCGATGGCGACCGCGTCCGCGTGTTCAACCGGCGCGGGGAGATGCTGCTGCGGGCGCGGGTTGATGGCAAGGTCCAACCGGGCGTAGTCTCGGCTCACCTGAATTGGGCCAAGATGACGCCCGGCTTCCAGAGCATTAACGCCCTCACATCAGAAAAACTTACCGACATGGGCAACTCAGCGACGTTTTATTCCGTCTTGGTGGAGGTAGAGCGAATCCAGCCAAACGCCAAGCAATAGTAGCAGGGGCGTGCGAGGCTCAACACGGGTTGCGAAACTACAGGAAAGCTATCCAAGCACACGAGGAATCCGTAGCGCACGTGCGTCAGCGGACCGGGATTTCCGTTGCGGGTTCGCGCCCGCCAAGCGCCTTAGCTTGGACGCTTCCCAGTGCTCTACCGTATAATGACAGTTTTCTTACATCCCAGAGGCTGAGGTTGTAGCGATTCCTTTTCGCTTTCATCAGGAGAATCTTGTTGTGCCCGGACGCGCTCGCGCCGAGGGCGTGGTGTTCACCCCATCCCATTCATTTCAGTGGCTTTTGTCGAGAGTGAGACAGATCTGCACGAGACGACGGCTGAGTACTGCCTGCCTGCTGCTGGCGAGCATGATCCTGATGGCCGCCGCGCTCGCCTCGGGGCAAACCGACGTTATCTCCGAAATTGTCGTCAACGGGAACCGGCGCATTCCCGCGGATACCATCAGGGCCCGCATTTTCACCAAGCCGGGCGACATTTACGACCCGGCGTCACTGGAACGCGACTTTAACTCCCTGTGGAATACCGGCTACTTCGAAGACATCCGGTTCATGCGCGAGCAGACGCCGAAGGGCTGGCGGATCATCGTGCAGGTCAAGGAAAAGCCAACGATTCGTGAAATCAGTTACGTCGGGGCCAGTTCGGTTTCGACCAGCGATATTCTTGACCGCTTCAAGCAGGACAAGGTCGGTCTGGTGGTGGAAAGCCAATACGACCCGACTCGCATCAAGAAGGCGGAAGTCTCGATCAAGAACCTGCTGGCGGAACATGGCCGCCAGTTCGCCACGATTCGAACGGAAAAGCGCGACATTCCGCCGGCCGCTGTAGGAATCACGTTCGTGATCAAGGAGGGGCCAAAGGTCAAGGTCGGCAAGATTCGGTTCGAGGGCAACAAGAACATCAAGAACCGCGTGCTGCGCGCGGCCATGAAGAACCTGAAGCCCATCGGCATCCCTCACTCCATCTTCCTCGAAGCCCTCTTCGCTAAGACCTACGACGCCACCAAGCTGGAAGAAGATACTGAGCGAGTACGCGCCGAGTACCAGAACCGCGGCTATTTCAAAGTGGTTGTGAATGATCCCAAAACCGAGATTCACGACACCGGACACAAGGGCTTTCACATCTGGCTGCTGCAATCCGGGCCGGGCAAGGCAGTCGACATCACCATGCCGGTCGAGGAAGGCGATAAATACCGGCTGGGCAAGATCACGTTCAAGAGCAATAAGGCGATCACCAACACCGCTGGGCTGCGCGCTCTTTTCCCGCTCAAGGACGGCGACGTATTCAGCCGCGAGAAAATCGCCAAGGGCCTGGAAAATCTGCGGAAGGCTTACGGCGAGTACGGATACATCAACTTCACTCCCGTCCCGAACACCAGCTTCGACGAGGACAAGAAACTGGTGAACGTGGAAATTGACGTGGACGAAGGCAAGCAGTTCTACGTGCGCCGTATCGAATTCGTGGGCAATACCACCACGCGCGACAAGGTGATCCGCCGCGAACTGGCGCTGGAGGAAGGCGGTGTCTACAACTCTCGCCTGTGGGAAATGAGCCTGCTGCGGTTGAACCAGCTGTCCTACTTCGATCAGCTGAAAGCAGACGACCCCAACGTTACCGACAAAAAACTGGACGAAAAGAACGGACTGGTGGACCTGACGCTGCACGTCAAGGAAAAGGGCAAGAACAGCATCGGGCTCAATGGCGGCGTGAGCGGGCTGGAAGGCGCGTTTATCGGGGTGAACTACTCGACCAACAACCTGATGGGGCGGGGCGAAACTTTCAATTTCCAGCTGAGCCTAGGAAACCTGGCGCGCAACCTGATGATCGGATACACCCAGCCGTACATGTTCGATCGGCCCTTGCAGTTCGGGGTCTCGGTCTTCGGCAACCGGATCAAGTTTGACCAGGCACGGCAACTTTCAATCTTCAGCGGGCAGACGCTGAATCTTCCCAGTGCAGTGCTGCAAAACCTGCAGAACTACTCGCAATCGGCGGTGGGATTCAATACGTCTTTGAGCTATCCTTTGCGCCATGCCTTTCGTCTGCCCAAGCGCGTCGGTATCACGTACTCGCTGGACCGCTCGAACCTTCTGCCTTTGAGCACGGCGTCGAAGAATCTCTTCGAATACATCGCCTTCCGTGGTATTTCGGGGCCAGTGGCGGTGAATGGAATCATCACCAGCAAAATTTATCCCAACTTCTCATTCAACACTCTGGACAGCGGAATTTCACCGCACAGCGGCCACCAGATGACGACGGGGGTGGAGTTTGCAGGCATCGGCGGCACCGTCCGGTCGGTTCGTCCGGTCATTCAATACAAGCATTTCTATCCAGTCCAGCATCGGCGGAACACGATCGGTTACAGCGTCAACGGGTCGTTCATCAGCGGCTGGGGCGGGCTGGTGGCGCCCCCCTTCCAGCGCTTCTACATGGGCGGCGAGAACGACATCCGCGGTTTCGACATCCGATCGGTCTCTCCGATCGCATTTCTTCCCAACGCGAATGCGATCGTCCTTACCAATCCGGATGGAACGCCGGTTCCAAAAAATCCGTTGAACCCGCGGCAGGGGAACTGGACGGTTCCCATTCCAGTCGATCAGATTGTGTTTCCAGGCGGGGACCTGAGCATCTGGACAAACCTGGAGTACCGCATCACCATTGCAGGCCCGGTGGCCATTGCTCCTTTCCTCGACACCGGCATCGATCCGATTGTTCGGCGCTCCCAGCTGCAGATCGCACAAGTTCAGTACGACACCGTGATCAGCACATACTTTGGCTGCCCGGCCCTCAACGCCGGCTACAACTGCATAGGAAACGCGCGCTTGAGCCCGCAACCGTCACAGCAGTTACACGTGCTAGGGCAGACCAACTGGAGACCGCGCGCCTCGACGGGACTGGAGTTGCAAATGTTCCTGCCCGTCGTGAATGCTCCATTCCGCATTTATTGGGCATACAATCCGCTGCGCCTCGATGAAGGCGCTGTACCGCCGATTCCGATTACGCGCTCGATGTTCCCGCCGGGAGCTGCGGGCGACTACACGTATCACCTGGCCGTGAATACCTACGCGCCGAACTTCCTGTTGCGGGAGCCGCGCAAGACTTTCCGGTTTACGGTGGCAACGACGTTCTAAGCATTACTTGACCGAGCTTTATTGGAACGATTGGTTCGTTCGGGCTGGGTTTGACGCGCGAAGAGCAGGGTCTCTATAATGTTTTGCACACCGCTTAGGAATCTAAAGAGGGGTGGAGCGCGCGCCCAAAGGGCGATGCGTAGGACGCTGGGAGTCTGGTGCGCCTTTTCCGATGGCGGCCGCGAATAGGGCGGAGACTTCATTCAAGTGCGGCCCGGCGTCGACTGAAGAAGCGATCTGAGAACGATATTCAAAGTTCATTCCCGGAACAACGTGAATGTTCCAAGGAGTTCAACCGATCCATGCTCAACCGAACCATGTCTAAGCGAATAACCCTTAACCGAGCCACATGTGGCCGGACTATGACCAGCGTGTTCTTGCCACTTTTTCTGTCGGCTGCGGCGATCTTGGCGATTTCCGCGTCAGCCCAAACCAGCACCGCATCCGCACCGGCGAGCGGGGCACCGGCGGGTGCTACCGCAGCCCCGGCCAATCCGTTGCCTTCGGCGCCCAGCGCCAGTACCGGCGGAAGCGCCGCGGCGAGCGCGAGCGCCAACCGGGTGGGAGCCATCAATATCACCGAGGCCATCTTCGCCAGTAACGAAGGAGCCCGCGACCTCGAGGCTCTATCCAAGAAGTTCGAGCCCAAGCAGGCCGAACTCAAAAGCCAGAACGATGAGCTTGAGGCTTTGAAGAAGCAGTTCGACACGCAGAAAGACAAGCTGAACGACGAAGCCGCAGCGAACCTCAAGAAGCAGATCGAGAGCAAGCAGAAGACATTCGACCGCGCGGTACAGGACGCGCAGGAAGACTTCGGCAATCAGCGGCAGGAAATCGCGACTCGCATCCTGCAGAAGCTGGCGCCTGTGATCGTGGAGTATTCGCAGAACAACGGATTCGGCATTATCGTGGATACTTCAAATCCCTGGCCGCAAAGCCCGATTCTCTGGTGGAACCCCGACAAAGTCGACATCACCAAGCCTGTGATTGACGCGTACAACGCTAAGTCGGGCGTGCCTGCGCCAGCCAATCCGGCCTCGACAAAACCGGCAACGCCGAAGGCGCCAGCGGCAACTACGCCGAAGCCTACAGCTCCTTCTTCGAACCAGCCGAAATAACCAGGCGGGACACCGCTTCAGTCACAAAAGTTCCAGCAGGCCGCACGAAAGTGCGGCCTTTTTTCTTTGTGCATGCGCCGCCGGTGTGGCCGTTCGTGGTGTCCATAAAAGCAAACAGTTTCCTGCTGGAGCGACCCATGGTGGAACAAGCGAAGATGAACGACGCCAGGTTCAAACATCCGATCTTTGCCGACACTTTGCTCGAAACCTCGTGGACGCAGCACGCGCGCCGCAGCTGCACTACACTGACTTCGTTCGGAGTGCAGGCCATTATGATCAGCCTGCTGCTTCTGGTGCCGCTGCTGAGGACAGTGGTGCTGCCGGCTGCCCGCACGGTCTCCACTCCGATCAGTATGGGGCGGCCAGCTCCAACACCAGTCGTGCCAAGACCGCGAGGTGGTAGCACGCCTGTTGCTCCGAATCACCCCGCGGTCACGCGATATCTGTGGGACGGCGGACCGCACGAGTCAACCTCGGCAACTGGAGACGATTCTGCGCCGCAAATCGGCGGCGGAGGCACAGGACCAGAGGTCGGACTGCCCAGCGCGCCGGGTTTTCCCTTCCCCATCACCGGAACACGGCCTGTAGCACCCCCGCCTCCTCCGTCTGACGCGATTCGTACCTTCCGCACTTCGAAGATGCTGGAGGGCAGCCTCTACCATCGCGTGCAGCCGGTGTATCCTCCGTTGGCGCGGGCAGCGCGAATTCAGGGCGAAGTCGTTCTCTCGGCGAACATCAGCAAGGAAGGCACGATCGAAAATCTGCAGGTTCTCCGTGGCCATCCTATGCTGGTGAAGGCCGCAATCGATGCTGTGAGCCAGTGGCGCTACCGTCCCTACATTCTGAATAACGAACCTGTGGAAGTGGAAACACAGATCCTGGTGACGTTTACGTTATCGGGAGATTAGGGTAAGCAGGAGTAGCCCCTGCGTAACCTCAGGACCTCGGCTACTCCCGCTATAATCGCGACAGTGGCAACCACCGCAGAAACTCTGAGCCGCGTAGCAACGCGACCCACCTGGGCCGAAGTCTCGCTTGCCACGCTGCGGCAGAACTTCCGCACTGTGCAAAAACACGTGGGAGCAAACGTCACGGTGTGCGCTGTCGTAAAGGCGGACGCCTACGGTCACGGCGCGGTCGAGTGTTCCCACGCGCTCGAGGCCGAAGGTGCGCGCTGGCTGGGCGTGACATCGCTCGACGAGGCGATTCCGCTGCGCGAAGCCGGCATCGCGGCGAACATTCTGCTCATGACCGGCTTCTGGCGCGGCGAAGAGAGCGAGATCGTCCGCCTGCGGCTGACCCCTACCGTGTGGGAGCCGTGGCAAATCGAATCGCTTGAGACCGCTGCCGCAGCGCTCAGCGTGGCACGGCATCCTGTGCACTTGAAAATCGATACCGGCATGGGACGTCTGGGTGTGGCGCTCGATCAGCTTTCCGCGCTGCTTAACGCACTTCGCGGCGCAAAGCATCTCGAACTCGAGGGACTCTCCACACATCTGGCCTCTTCCGAAATCCTAGACGCGCCTTCGGTGGCTGAGCAGCAACGAAATTTCGATGAAGCCCGCCGCATGGTGCGTCAATCGGGTTTCGAGCCCGCGCTGGTCCACATGGCCAACACGAGCGCGGTCATCTCACGGCGCGAGACTTGGGTCGCTGAGAACAGAGCGGGCGACAAGAAAATCGGCGCGAAAACGAACAGTATGGTGCGGCCGGGCATTGCGCTTTACGGTTACTATCTGCCGTTTCTGCGCGCAGGGCGTGAAGTCAGTGGAGGTACTTTGCGACTGCCGGTGAAGCCGATTCTTACCTGGAAGACGCGCATTCTGTCGCTACGGGATTTTGCAGCGAATCATGCGTTGGGTTATGGCGGGACCTATGTGACGAAAGCTCCCGCACACGTGGCCGTGCTTCCGGTGGGCTATGCGGACGGGTACAACCGCCAGCTTTCCAATCGCGGACGGGTGATTGTGCGTGAGCACTACGCGCCGATCGTTGGCAGCATCTCGATGGACCTGACCTTGGTGGATGTCACCGGCATTCCTGGCGTTTCCGTGGGAGATGAGGTCATCCTGCTCGGAAACTGCGACGGCATGAGCGTGGACGCGATGGAGCATGCGCGGCTGGCCAGCAGCTCTCCCTATGAGATTCTCTGCAATATCTCGAAGCGTGTGCCGCGCCGGTACGTGAGCTAACTTCTCGTCGTTAGCAGTCTGCCCGCTCAGGGGCTCGCCCTCGACCGCCAATGGCTGATTCCGACCGTTAGCTGTTTCGCTTCGGAAGTAGCGCCGTTCTGCTTGTTACACTGAAGTTTCAACATGCCTCCCCGCTACGCACAATGGATGTACGACTGGGAGCACCGGCTTACCTCAGTGGACAATAATCGGGTCGTGCGTCCGCTGGAATGGGGCACGGAGTGGGCTCGCGACTGGCCCTGCCAAAATGGATTTACCCGCGGCCACAACGCGGACGATCCTGAAAAATTCTTTCTCGATTACAACTGTCGCATTCTCGCCGCGAGCGATGAATTTTATTCCTACGCGCGTCCAACGGATTTTCGTCTGGAGCCCCGCGAAGTGCAGGTTTTTTCCACCCGCGAAGTTCCCGATCCCCGGCTTGATGCCAAGGTGAAAGGAACGTTTGCCGAGTTCTTGCGATTTACCTCACCGGTGAAGACACTTTATCCCGAAAATAATTTGGTGAATGCACGCTGGTTTCCGGTGCAGGGCCGGCGTGCGGTTGTGGTGCTGCCGCACTGGAATTCCGATGCTATCGCGTACACCAGTCTTTGCCGCGTGTTGAACCTGCTGGGCATTTCGGTGCTGCGGCTGAGCATGCCGTACCACGACATTCGCATGCCTTCCGAAATCCGCCGCGCCGACTATGCCGTTTCGGCAAACATCGGCCGCACGCTCGACGCTGCGCGCCAGGGCGTAATCGACCTGCGCTGCTGCCTCGACTGGCTCGAGGAGCAAGGCTATACACGGCTTGGCATTGTGGGCACGAGCCTGGGATCGTGTTACGCCTTTCTCGCGGCGGCGCATGACCCACGCATTCGCGTGGCCGCGTTCAATCACGCGTCCACGTATTTTGCCGACGTGGTGTGGCACGGGCAGTCGACGCGCCACATTCGCCAGGGAATCGAACAGAAGATTGATCTGGAGGAGTTGCGGCGCGCATGGCTGGCGATCAGCCCGATGTCGTTTTTCCGGCAGTTTGCGCGCTGGCCGAAGAAGTCGCTGATCATTTACGCGAAGTACGATTTGACGTTCCTGCCAGAATTTTCGCGGCAAGTAGTGGATGAATTTGCCCGGCACGGCCTTGATAACAAGGTCGTCGCCCTGCCCTGCGGCCACTACACGACCGGTGAGACGCCATACAAATACATCGACGGCTGGCAACTGGCGTCGTTTTTGCGCACGGCGTTTTGAGCAACTAGCGCGCGCTGGCCTTGAAATCGCGAAGAGAGAGTTCGATGCCGCCATAGTCTGGATGATCGTTGTGGCCGATGGTGAAGGCGATATCCAGCGTATCGCCGGCGAGCAGCGGCGTGTGTTCCAGGCGTTCGGCCATATGCCAGCCCAGCGCATCGAACGTGATCTTACGGGTCAGCCCAGTCGCCGGTCCCGTATTCTCGGATCTTGGCGCTGCGGAGCTGCGCTCCGCGACGGCGGCAGTCATTTCGCTGCGGCGGATTGCGGTGCCATCTGGATGGCAGCGTGGGGTTGCGAGAATTGCCGCTGCCGAGAGTTCTGATTCTTCAGAGCGCACATGTGAGGCGCCGGGCACCGGAAGCGGTCCAGACTTGAGCTTCAGTTTTACGTGCTTGTCCTTGAGAATGCGCGGCGGCGCGGTCAGCTGTGCGCCTCGCGCAACAAACACGGGCTCAGGATTTCCTACGCCATAAGGTTCCAGCAAATGCAGCGCCTGAAACAGTTCAGGGTTGATGTCGCACAGATCAAGTTCTGCGTCCAGATCCAGAACCGGATCGAAATCGGTAGGCGTGAGACGAGATCGGGCAAAGGCGTCAAGGCGAGAGCACAACTCGGCAACGTTCGCCGCAGGCATGGAGAACCCGCAGGCGTGTGCATGGCCGCCATAGCGCGAGAACAGATCGCGGCACGATTCGATCGCCTCCAGGAGGTGAAACGCACGAATGGAGCGTCCCGAGCCAAAGGCCTCGTCGCCATCGCGCGCGATCACGACTGTAGGCCGGTTGTAGCGCTCCACCACGCGGGTCGCGGTGATGCCGATGACGCCGCGGTGCCAGCCGTCGCCATCCACCACGATGCAGTAGGAGTCGCACAGGTCGGGATCGACTGCAAATCGCTCATCGACTTCGCGCAGAATGCGGCGTTCTTCCTCCTGGCGGTCGGCGTTGAGCCGGTCGAGTTTTGCCGCCAGCTCGCGGGCTCGCGCCATGTCCTTCACGCTAAACAGTTCGATGACGTCGCGGGCCACGTCCATGCGACCAGCAGCGTTGATGCGTGGGGCGATGCGGAATCCGACCTCCCCTGAGGTCGGCGGCCGCTTTGCCGAAATCTGGGCCACTTCGAGCAGCGCCTTCAGGCCTGGGTTCACCGCCTTGCGCAGCGCGTCCAGCCCCAGGGAAGCGAAGATGCGATTCTCGCCGGTCAGCGGAACGGCGTCGGCGATGGTTGCGATCGCGACGACTTTCATGAACGACAAAAGAAGTTTGGTGTGGTCTTTTGCATCCAGCCGCCGTTGCATCAGCTCTTGCGCCAGCTTGAAGGCTACACCCGCTCCGCAGAGCTGTTTGAAAGGATAAGCGCAACCGTCCTGATTAGGATTCACCACCGCCAGCGCTTTGGGAACGCCATCGGGGCCGGGCAGGTGATGATCGGTCAGAATCAGATCGACGCCCAAGCGCTGCGCCGTCTCTGCGGGAGCGAAAGCGCGAATGCCCATGTCCACGCTGATGATCAGCCGAATGCCGGCCGCGGCGGCGCGCTCGATGACATCGCCGCGCAGGTCGTAGCCTTCGCGAATGCGGTGCGGGACGTGGAAGTCGGCGGTGCCGCCGCACAACTCGATCGCAGTCTTCAGAATAATGACCGCCATCGTTCCGTCCACGTCGTAATCACCGTAGATCAGAATCGGCTCTCTGCGCTCGATGGCAGCGTCGAGACGGTCGACTGCGGCGCGCAGGCCGGTCATGCGCTCAGGCGCATGCAGCTCGGAGATTAACGGCGATAAGAAGTTCGCAGCTGACTCCGCGTCCTCAATACCCCGGCGCAAAAGCAACCCGGCGAGGGTGGTTGTCAGCCTTTCCGAATCCCGTGGACTGGAATTGCGACGAGAAAATCGGCGCGCTTTGAGGACTGGCAGATCAGCGAGAGCCGTGGCCAGACTGCGAATCTGCGCAGCATTTTCCGAGCGAAGCTCCCAGCGCACGGCTAGTTCTCTTCGTCCTGATCGGGCTCATCCATGGTGAGGCCGCCGAATTCGTCAGAGACTTCCAGCAGCCGCTGATAGCGATCGTACCAGTCGGTCGAGACCTCACACAGAAACATGGTTCCCTGATACGCCCAACCCAACTGCAGGTATCCGACTTTGCCCGCGTGGGTGCGCAGCCAGCGCGCGTCCTCGACATCGTCGCGATCTGTGAATTCGGAGTTCGTCAGGCGCTCGACCAGCTCATCGAGTTCCTCGCGCTCGAGCGTCCAGGAATGCATGGTGAGAAAGGGTGCGCTTGCAGTCTTGGCGAGCTCCACAAAATCCTTCCAGCCGTCTGGATTGCTCTCCATGTCCCACATGACACACTGCACTTCTTCGTAATCCACGAATCCGTTGAAGCGGCGCATGCCATGGCCTTCAATGAAGGCGACCATGTCGTCTTTCACGGTGGAAAGATCGTCTGGAATGGGAGACATAGTTAGAAAGCTCGCAGAACGTCATTGTATGCTGTTCGCAACTTCGGTGCCACCCGCAGAATCAGAGATGAGTCCGCTCCGCGTAAAGGGCCCGAAATGGGCAAGGGGAAGAAAAAACGGGCAGACCGGACCGCCTCCTGTCTGCCCGAAACAAGCTGTAGTGTGTCCTAGAACTTCAATTTCAACGCCAGCTGAACCAGCCGCGGGTTGTTCACGGTTTCAGAGATCACTCCAAAGGATGCCGGCGAATCTACGTCCTGCATTTGCGTTGCCGCGGTTCCGGGCAGCCATAGCTGCGGATGGTTGAACAGGTTGAAAAATTCCGCGCGGAAATCCAGTGCCATGCCCTCACGAGGCAGACGGAAACTCTTGATAAGGGAGAGATCCGTGTTCACAAACCCCGGGCCGAAGATCGGCGCGCGCGGCGAATTGCCGAGTTCTCCCGGGGGCGCGTCTTCAAAAGCACACTGATTGAACCAATGAGCGAGAGTGTGAACTTGGGATGGGGCATTGCAGGTTGGGTTGGCCGCAACCGTCCCAGGCTTGTTGGGGTCACCGACTTCATTCGGCCGGTTCAGACTGGCGCCGTTCCACTCGAAGTTCACGCCGGACGCGTTGTTACCGGCCGTCATAAAAAGTGGGAATCCAGAGGTGATTTTCTCAATCACATTGACCTGCCAGTTGCCCAGGATGGCATTTGCCGGAGCACTCCAGGTGCTGCCGAAGCGCTTGCCGCGGCCGAAAGGCAGATCGTAGAGCACGCTGGCGGTGAAACTGTGAGTCAGGTCAATCTGCGACGGTCCCCAATCCAGCGCGCGGTTTCCCGGCAAAGGCCAGTAGGTTGCGCCGGGCATGCTGCCCAGGCCGTCGGGCATTCCGCTGTCGTAGGTTTTGGAGAGGGTGTAGCCGATCAGCGCGTAAAGCCCATTACGCATATTGCGCTCGAGTTTGATCTGCATCGAGTCGTAACGAGCCTGGCCGTTGTCGTTGTTATTCGAAACGGTTGTGAAGGGACCGTAAGGAGGGGCGAGTGCGGTTCCGCCCGGACCGCATCCCAACGTGTATCCGGGGACGACTCCGCATGCGGACGGAGTGCCAACGTTTTGATTGATTCCGTCGACCAAAATGTGGGAACTACGGGATCCTGCATAACCCGCGGTGAGCACCATGTTCCCCGGGAACTCATGCTCGACGTTGATGTTGAACTGCTGGATTCTGCCCTGGTGAAAGTTCGTATTCTGGGTCTGGATCGTACCGGTAAAGTTCGCCGGGTTCGGAGGCGCCGTAAACAAGGGAACAAAGCCGGCCGACATGCTCTGCCCGAAATTGAACGGGTTGGTACTGTTGGTGTACGCCGTGCACGCAGGATTCGGCACATTTGTGGTTGGCGGCGGACACCCATTAGCGTCAAACCCGAAGAAATCAGATTCTGCGAAGTATGGGGGATTCTCCCAGAGTCCTTGGCCACCCTGGTTCCACGACGAGTCGTGGTAAATGGAGTACCCGCCGCGGATCGCGGTGTTAGGACTTGACAGAGGTTTCCATGCGAACCCGAAGCGGGGCTCGATCGCGGTCCAATCCATCTGGACGCCGATTCGCCCGTCGGTTGGAACGCAGATGGTGCAGGCAGCCAACGCGGGGCTGTTGCCTGCGACCAGATATTTGCCGGTGAAGAAATCGAAGTTCGCGAAACGATTGTGAGCCTCAGTCTCTGGAGTGACCATCGCCCAAGCGACGCCAATGTTCAAGGTCAGGCTTGGACTGGCTCTCCAGTCATCCTGAACGAATGGGCGATACAACCTCCAGCGCCGACCGGTCTCGGCGCCATTGAACGTTTGATCATGAATCGCGAGGCTCGGCAGGCCCATCAGGACGTCTGCCATGTTGTCCCCGCCGACGCCTGCACCGTTATTGCTCCAGTCGTTGGTGAAAAGCCAGTAACCATCCTGGAACGCGTTGGTCAGAACGTTCATCTGATTGTCGCGGAAAGAAATACCCACATGGATGTCGTGCTTTCCGCGGATCATGTCGAACGAGTCGGAGATAGAGAACACATTGCTTCCGCCCTGATACGGAGAGAACCCGCGATCGCCCAACGACCAGTAGGGACCCTGAGGCTGGGTCGAGGTCAAGCCGCAACTCACGCATTCCTTCGACGATTGGTTGATGGCGGGAGAGTAGCCCGTATAGGGATCGCACGCCGAGCCCAGGTTGGCGCCAGGGATGCCAAAGACTTTCGAGGCCGCGCACGTTCCGGCGTCGAAAGAAAGGATGTTGTTGAAGATCCGGTTGAAGCCGCCAGTGAACTGATTGATGGTGCGATCGGAAAACAAGTGAGTTTCCGAGATGGCCGCGTTGCGGCCGTGGTTGGTGATGTTCTCGGTGCTGCCGAAAGTATTGCTTTCGGCGAAATCGGAACCGCCGGGCACGAACGAATACGCCTGGTCGTAGCTTACGCGAGCGAAGATGGAGTCCTTGCTGGAGAACGTATGATCGACACGAATGTCGGCCGTCGCCTCATTCAATTTCCTGACCGGCTCATTCAGGAAGTTGTAGCCGGAACCGGTGGGCGTTGGAACGGTCGCCGGATACTGCGTTGTGACCATGGCCTGTGCGATCGGGTTGATCAGATTCTGGGGAATTTTATTGCACGGGCTGCCACCGGTTTGCGTCCCATCAGGATTTGCTGGAATGGCGTTGCCGGAGGAGTCGCACATAAACGCGGCCCGGCCCGAGGCACCGCTGGTGTAAGGGTTGTACAAGATTTGACTGCTTACGGGATTGCCATACAGGTCTGAACTGAAGTCACCGGTGGCCATGGCGGCCGTTGGCACGAAGCCATTGAACAGGATGCCGCGGCGCTGCATCTTGGCCTGGTAGTCGAGGAAGAAGAATGTCTTGTCTTTCTGGATCGGCCCACCCAGCGAACCGCCGAACTGATTCAGATTGAACTTCTCGGTCTTGGACGCGAAGTAGCTGCGGGCATCAAGGTCAGTATTGCGAAAGAATTCGAACAGGGTCCCGTGCCACGCGTTCGATCCCGACTTGGTCGTCACGAGCACGGTCGGTCCCGCGCGCGTTCCAAATTCGGCCGAGTAATTGTAGGTCAGAACCTTGAATTCCTGGATGGAGTCAATCGAAGAAAAAATTCCGATGCCGCCTTCGTCCAATTGATTGTTATCAACACCATCGAGCATCCAGTCAGTGCTCTGCGCGCGCGACCCGCCGACGGACAGGGAGTACGATCCGCGCGTAGAGGCCTCGCTGCTGGCTGCACCGTTGAAGAAACTGGTGGGATTCGTCTCCGCTGTCGTGCCCGGAGTCAGGGTGGCCAACTGAACGAAGTTGCGGCCGTTCAAGGGAAGGTCGGCGACCTGCTCAGAGGTGATCACTTGCCCCAGCGTTGGGTTCGTCGTCTGGACGGCCACCTCCGTCGCGCTCACTTCGACCGTGGTGCTCACCGACGCAGGCTGCATCGTGAAATTCACTTCGCGGTGCTCGTCCAGTTGCAGCCGGATATCCTTTTGCTCGGCCGGAGCGAAGCCCTTGGCCTCGACGCGAATCCGGAAGAACGAGACCGGGAGCAAGGGAATCAGATAATGGCCGGAATCGTCGGTGATTGCCTCACGTGCCAGCGCTGTTTCCTGCGACATAGCCACGACTCTGGCGCCGCTGATGACCGCGCCCGCCTTGTCCGATACCGTGCCTGAAAAACTGCCTGTCGCCTGGCCGTAGACCAATGAACTGGAGAGGCACACAACGATGCAGAAAATCAACGCGCAAAGCGTCTTTTTTGACATTCTTTCTGAACCCCTTTCGGTGGTACCACGCCCCAAAGAAAAAGACCCTCCCTATTCCTAGAACAACGGGAGGTGCCTTGAAGTCTGCAAGACAGCGCTTATAAATGGCTTAGTATCAATAAGTCAAGAAGTTTTGTAGTGGAAAAGTACTAGCTCCTCGGCTGTGCCTATCGGGGAAACAAACGAGCCAGGTGATGACAGCACCAGTGCTTTAGCCCCGCGCCTTCCACTCCGCGTCAAACCGCGCCCGGTTGTAGAACGACTTCTGAGTGCCCACGCTGGTGGTGGACAATCCGGCGTAAAGATTCGCCCTCCGCACTGCTTCCCTCTCGGGCACGCCCTCGCCGAGAAAGACGGCAAAGCTGCCGATGAAGGCGTCGCCCGCGCCCGTGCTGTCCACACTCTTGACCTGATAGGGCGGCACGTGTTCGCTGCCGTCTCGACCGGCCAGAAGCGAACCGTTCGCCCCTAAGGTGATGATGACCCGGCGAATGCCACCCGCCACAAGCTTTTCGGCGCACGCCTTTGCCTGCTCGGCGTTCTTCACTGGCAGCCCGGTGATCGTTTGCGCCTCGCTTTCGTTGGGGACGAAATAGTCGAGTCCTTGGAGCGCCGCCAGATCGACCGGCTGGGCGGGCGCTGGGTTCACGATGCACCGGATGCCATGCTTTCGCGCAAATGCGATGGTGTAATAAACCGTCTCGATTGGAATTTCGAACTGCAGCACAATACAGTCGGCGCTCTTCAGAATCTCACCAGCGGCGTCAACGTCGGCGGGCTTCAGCGCATCGTTGGCGCCTTTCACCACGAGAATGCGGTTCTGTCCGCTGGGCTCCACGAAAATCGGCGCCACTCCGCTCGACAGTCCCTCGACCTGCTTCACATGTGTGGGGTCAATTCCCTGCTTGCGGAAATTTTCGATCGTTGCCGGACCGAAAAGATCGCTGCCCACCCGCGCCACCATGAACACCTCGGCGCCACACAGGCGTGCAGCAACAGCCTGGTTCGCTCCTTTGCCGCCGAAACCCAGATCAAACCGTGGCGCAAAAATCGTCTCGCCCGGCTGCGGGAACCGGTCGGTGAATGTGGTCAGGTCGACGTTGGCACTGCCCACTACGGCAATGCGAGGCCGTTTTGGCATGGTCGTGTTCGCTTTGTCCGAAGCACGGCGAGTCTAGTGAGCGCGACCGGCGGCTGTCAATTCGCGGACGGACGAGGCGTCCGCCCCTCCACAATCTGCTATAGTTTCGTTCCGCGACGGTTCCGTTCGCATTCAAAAGCCTCGGAGGATCTATGGCCCGCAATGTCCGCTGCGCTTTAATCCAGGCCAGCAACGCCCTCAGCACCGAGCGCCCGCTCGCACAAATTCGCAAGGCCATGATCGACAAGCATCTTAAGCTGATTGAGCAGGCAGCCAAAAAGAAAGCCCAGATCCTGTGCCTGCAAGAACTTTTCTACGGCCCTTATTTCTGCGCCGAGCAAAATGCACGCTGGTACGAACTGACCGAACGCGTGCCAGACGGCCCGACGACTCGGCTCATGCAGAAAATTGCGGCCAAACATCGCACGGTTATTGTGGTTCCGGTTTACGAAGAACACATGCCCGGCGTGTACTTCAACACAGCGGCGGTGATTGACTCAGACGGCCGCTATCTGGGCAAATATCGCAAGCACCACATTCCGCACTGCCATCCGGGATTTTGGGAGAAGTTTTATTTCACTCCCGGCGACCTGGGCTATCCCGTGTTTGAAACCAAGTACGCGCGGGTCGGCGTCTACATCTGCTACGACCGCCATTTCCCCGAAGGCGCACGCATCCTTGGCTTGAATGGCGCCGAGATCGTGTTCAACCCCTCAGCGACGGTCGCAGGACTTTCCGAATATCTGTGGGAACTCGAGCAGCCCGCCCATGCCGTGGCCAACGGCTACTTCGTCGGCGCAATCAATCGCGTAGGGACGGAGAAACCCTGGAGCATCGGCGAGTTTTACGGCAAGAGCTATTTCTGCAATCCGCGCGGAAAGATCATCGCCCAGGCAAGTCGCGATAAAGACGAAGTTGTTGTCGCCGATCTTGATCTCGACATGATCAACGAAGTGCGGAAGGTCTGGCAGTTTTTCCGCGACCGCCGTCCGGAAACGTACGGCCCGCTGACGACACAAAGCACATCATCGGCCGCGGCGGATTAATTGATGAACGTAAATCAAACCGTCCAACCTTCCCGCATCGAATCCAGTTCGCTCTACAACCCCGACCTCGCACCAGCCAGCAAAGAAAGACGCCACTGGGGCACATACAATTTCGCAGCTCTCTGGGTCTCGATGTCGGTGAACATTCTCACCTACATGCTGGCCGCCAGCCTGATTCAGGGCGGTATGAACTGGCGTCAGGCCGTCGCCACCATCTTTCTTGGCAATGTAATCGTCCTCGTTCCCATGCTGCTGAATTCGCATCCGGGAGCGAAGTACGGAATTCCCTTCCCGGTCCTCGCGCGCGCTTCGTTCGGCGTGTTCGGCGCCAACATCGCGGCCGTTCTGCGTGCCCTGGTGGCCTGCGGATGGTTCGGCATTCAGACATGGATTGGCGGCGAAGCCATCAGCACATTGTTCGCGATACTCGTACCCGCTTGGAAAAGCTTCCCACACGGTGACGGTGCCTGCTTCATCATTTTCTGGCTGATTAATCTCGCAGTCGTGCTCAAGGGCATTGAATATATCCGCATTCTGCAAGGAATCAGCGCCCCGATTCTGCTTGGAGTCGGATTGCTTTTGCTCGTTTGGGCCTACACCACTGCTGGCGGCGTAGGACCGATGCTCTCCGTGCCATCGCGCTTCACGAGTTTCCCCGATTTTCTGAAATTTCTGATTCCGGCTCTCAACGGGACCGTCGGATTCTGGGCGACCGTCTCGCTCAACATTCCCGACTTCACGCGCTTCGCGCGCAACCAGCGCGAACAGGTCATTGGTCAGGCACTGGCTTTGCCGACAACGATGACGCTTTACGCCTTCGTCGGCATTGTCGTGACCTCTGCAACGGTCGTCATTTACGGCACCGCAATCTGGGATCCGGTGCAACTGCTCAGCCGCTTTCATTCTCCGGTCGCGGTGGTTATTTCGCTGGTTGCAATTGTGCTCGCCACGCTTAACGTCAACATCGGGGCGAATGTCGTGTCGCCAGCCAACGATTTTTCGAATCTGTGGCCGCGCCGCATCAGCTTTCGCACCGGCGGCATCATCACCTGTTTCATGGGTATCGCGTTGATGCCGTGGAAACTGCTCTCGAATTACCGAACCTTCATTTTAGGCTGGCTCGGCGGCTACGCGGCGTTTCTCGGGCCGGTCGCCGGCATCCTGATCTGCGATTACTTCGTCATCCGCCGCCGCGAGCTGGTGTTGGAGGATCTTTATCTTCGTTACGGAGCTTACGAATATTCTCGTGGCTTCAACTGGCGTGCGGTGATCGCCTTGGTGTTGGGAGCAGGCACAGCCCTGGCCGGATTGATCGTCGATTCCGTGCGAGCGTTGTACGACTATTCGTGGTTCGTGGGATTTGCCGTGTCTTTCGTGGCCTACTACGCCATGATGAGCCGAGAATGATGAGCCGGGAGCGTCAGAGAAACTCCGGCAGCACATCTCGCTGATAGTCCACCAGCGTCTGCTCTTCATCCCCGCACATCAGGTAAATATTGAACTGAGTTACGCCGGCCTTCTGCAACTCACGCAGCTTCTTGCGATGCGCCTCGGCATTTCCCAGCAGGCAGAAGCGGTCAATGACTTCGTCGGAAACAAAGTCCGCATTGTCGCTGCCCACCTCGCAATGATGTTGGTAGTCGTAGTGGCCACGATCCTGCACGTAGGAAGTCAGCGCGGGCGGCAGATCCTCCGGCTTGTACTGCCGGATCAAATCCATCACGTGATTGGAAACCAGCGCGGGAAACCACCGCACGCGCTCGCGGGCAAGCTTCAAGTCATCTGAGACCCACACCGGAGCGGCCGACATGACTTCGATGCTGGCCGGATCGCGCCCCGCAGAGCGTGCGCCTTCTTTCACGAAACCCAGGCACCACTCGATCAATGCCGGATCGGCAAACTGCAGAATGATTCCATCAGCCACACGACCGGCCATGTGCAGAACCTTGGGCCCGTACCCGGCAACCCAGACTCGCGGCGATTCTTGCGCCCACGTCAACCGCGTTGGCTGGCCGTCATGCAGAACTTCCTTTCCCGATGTCAGATCGCGAAATTCCTTGACTGCGTGTTCCAGCTGCGACCAGCTTACCGGCTTCTTTCCCATGACGCGCCGCGAGCTGTCGCCGCGGCCGATTCCGAGTTCCATGCGCCCGCCGGAGATCAGATTGAGGGTGGCAAACAGGCTCGCCGTCACCGTGAGATCGCGCGTCGCGGGATTGGTCACGCAAGTGCCAATCCGCATGCGCTTCGTATTCGTCGCCATCAGCGTCATGAGTGGATATGGCTCCATCCACAACACGTGGGAGTCGAAAATCCAGCCGTACTCAAATCCGGCGCCTTCGGCGTGCCGCGTCAGGCCGATGATGCGCTCGATGGAAATGTCAGGTTTCAACGTGATGCCGAATTGCATGGCGGCCCCTCTCATCCGGGAGATTATGAGGAACAGGCGAAGAACTTGTGAAGAGCTGCGCGTTATGAACCAGACGTTAAGAACTAGACGTTAAGAACTAAAGCCCGGCAGTGTAGCATAGAATTCTTTTCAACCGGAGAGGGGACGATGGGCTTCGACACGATCATCAAGAACGGTACGGTAGTGACTGCCACGGACACTTACGGGGCAGACGTCGCCATCGCCAACGGCAAGATAGCCGCTATCGGAGCGGATTTGGAATCGTCGGGCGCAGGACAGTCCGCCGCGAAAATCATCGAGGCCGCAAGCAAGCTGATCCTCCCTGGCGGCATCGACGTTCACACTCATCTCGACATGCCTTTCGGCGGCACCACCAGCGCTGACGATTTTGAAACTGGCACGCGTGCAGCGGTCTTTGGCGGTACGACCACGCTCATCGATTTTGCCATTCAATACAAGGGCCAGCGCCTGCGGCAAGCATTCGACACGTGGATGAACAAGGCCGCGAGCAAAGCGGTCTGCGACTACGCGTTTCACTGCATCATGACCGACGTTTCCTCCGGCCAGCTTTCCGAAATGAACGATCTGGTGCGCGACGGTGTAACCAGCTTCAAACTTTTCATGGCGTATCCGGGCGTCTTCATGCTCGATGATGCCAGCATCTTCAAAGCCTTGCAGGCCACCTCAAAGAATGGCGGCCTGATCTGCATGCATGCCGAAAACGGCAGCGCCATCGATGTCATCGTGCAACAGGCTCTGGCCGAGGGCAAGAAGGCTCCGAAATATCACGCTCTGACGCGACCGACCACGGCCGAAGCCGAGGCCACAGCCCGCGCCATCGCCCTCGCCGAAATGGCCGGAG
>JASHPH010000416.1 GCA_030038255.1 Candidatus Sulfotelmatobacter sp.
CAGTTGCGAAAATCTCCCTCGCGTGCTCCTCTCCGAAGAGAAGGCCACAGTCTGTTGTTCTCAGAGGCATCCAGGGTCAAACTCATCCGCGGGCTCTTCGGCTCCACTAAGGCGGACGACCACGTACGTCCACGGCGATGACAGCCTAACCCGTTTTCATCGGCCGTTGTGCCCCAAACGGACATGTAGAACTCATCCCATCTGAAACGTCAACTGACGCCGGCGGGAGGTAGCCAGTTTCAATTCCCACTGGGGCGGTGCAAATCCAAACTGGCCCACTACCTGGCGGGAGCTAGGATCTTGTCATTCGCCAAGTGTGCAAAAGAATTGCTTGACGATTGCACCCCTTTCGCAGGCATAATGAATCGTTTTAATGGCGGTTTTCCTTTCGCCCCGGTCTCAAGCCGTTCTGGACGTTTGTTCCGGTTCGTAAGCAAGTGTGCTGAAGTGCATCGATCTCTGGCAATCAGGGAGGGTCATATGCGCTCACTCATTTCGAATTTCCCCAACTGCTGGCGGATACTGCTTCCGAACTCCATCCTTGTCCTGCTCATTGCGCTTATCGCATTGCCCACCAGCGCACAGCTCTATACCGGATCCATCGCAGGCACCGTGACGGACCCGTCGGGTGCTGTGGTTCCGAATGCGAAAGTCGTGGCGACCGATGTGGACAAGGGCTATGCCTTCCCCAGCACGACGGACAAGTCTGGCCACTATCTCGTGCGCAACCTCCCGCCCGCCACGTATTACCTAACGGTCGAAGCGACGGGCTTCGAGAAAGAGCGCAAAGACGGAATCGTGATCGCTGTCAATCTGAACGCGACGGTGGATTTTTCTCTGAAGGTTGGTGCGGCCTCTGTTACGCTGGAAGTGCAGGCCCAGGGCGTCGAATTGCAAACCCAGGACGCAGTGACCGGCCAGGTGATTGGCCGGAGGGCCATCAACAGCTTGCCGCTCGTCGACCGGGATGTGCTGCAACTTACTTTTCTCGCCCCCGGCATCGTACCCGTGGCCGAAGCCTCACATAACGACGAAGGATTTTCGGGGGTCAACTTCAACGGCAATGGCGGCCGCAATGGCACGGCGGATGTCATCATGGACGGCACCAGCATTTCGAATATTGAACAGAATAGCGGCACGAATAACGTGCTCCGCAACCCCCCAGTGGATTCCGTCGAGGAATTCAAGGTGCAGCAGACCAACTTCAGCGCGGAATTCGGCTTCGCCGGCGGTACGGTGATCAATGCCGTGACCCGCTCCGGCTCCAACGAGTTTCACGGCAGCCTCCATGAATTCTGGCGCAACCAGATTTTGGACTCGAACGACTGGTTTTCGAACTCACAAGGGACGCCCATCCAGCCGTTGCGCAGAAATCAATTCGGAGGCACGTTCGGCGGACCCATCAAGAAGAACAAGACGTTTTTCTTCTTTGATTTCGACGGCACAAGGTTAAGATCATTTTTCGCAAACGGCGGTGCTGTGCCCTCACTGTGTGAGAGGGGCGATCCTTCGGGCAATTGCCCCGTTGGAACACCTGCGCTGGGTAATTTCGGAGAGATCTGCGCGTTACAGGGTGGAACATTCGGGACCGGGACGGACCCTGTGACGGGCAACACCTTTTCAAATGTGTGTCAATCTGGCGGCGTTCTGTTGTCGTCCGCGCAACTGTGGGATCCCTACTCGGGACTTTCGAGTACGAACACAAACGGACACTTCGCCACGCGCCAGACTCCGATCCCCTTCAATAACTTGTCTACCTACACAAGTGCCAGCTTGCCAGGAGGGCCGGGCAATCTGATCGATCCCCTGGCCGCGAAGCTTTTCCTGCTGTTCGGCAAGCCCAACCTTTCTGGCTCAACTCCTACGTTCGAGGGGGGGAGCAATTTCACTTTTTCCGGGATAAGTCCAAGTACCGACAACACCTTCGACATAAGAATCGATCACCACTTCAACCAGCGGAACCTGCTTAGCGTTAAATATACCCAGGATAACTTCAGCTCAAACAACCCCAACTGCTACGGAAATTTTGCCGATCCCTGCTCGGTCTCTGGCCCCACGACCGGGCATACGTACTTGCTGGCTGTGAATTATACGAAGACCTTCAGTTCCAGCCTTCTGATGAACATCACCTACGGTGGTGCCCGCAATTTCAATTATACGGAGGGCATTGGCGCGAACGTTGGATTCAGTCAATTTCAAACCGATCTGAATAACCTGTTCAGCCTCCCGGGGCAGAGCTGCAATATCACGGCGCCGTCCGCTACTGCGTGCTTCGGCGCTGCCGGTCTGGAAGAGGGCGGAAACCTGTTTAACGCCGTCCCCAACATTCTCCTGACAGGCACTTATAGCTCTCTTGGTATATCAAGCACCTTTTTCGTGATCAGGCAAGGGCAGGACACCCAGAGCGTGGCCGGCACGGTCAGTTGGCTGCATGGAAAGCACGAGTTCAAGTTCGGTGGCGAGACGCGCGTAGCCCGCGACAACTACGTTCAGCCCGGGGCACCCGCCGGGCAGTTTGACTTCAGCTATAACGGCACAGCCGAGTTCTCGGACGCGGGACTCGACGGCACGAATAGTAACGGCGCTCCCACTGACGGAGGGGACGATTTGGCGAGCATGCTCGTGGGCACGGGCGATCCAACCAACGGCACGCCTCCTCCCGCCGGCTGCTTCAATGGCACGGGCGGGTGTTTCCGTGGGTTCAACAATTTTGTGTCCACGCAGAATTGGCGCTATGCGGGGTTCGTCAACGATACCTTCCATGCTACACCCAAGCTGACGCTGAACCTGGGCCTAAGGTATGAGTTGTCGCTGCCGCGGACGGAGCGCTTCAACCGCATGGAGTGGCTGAATCCCAACATGGTCTCGGCGATTCAATACAACCCGACGCAACTGGCCGCGGTCAACACGTTCAATAGCACCCCGCTGATACCAGGGAATCCGGCCACCACGCCGACTGCCTTGGGGATCGCCAGCCCAACTACTTTGCATGGAGGCGAGGTCTTTGTCGGGATAAATGGAGCCAGCCGCTACAACTACAACGCCTACTATAAAGGCATTCAACCGCGCATCGGTCTGGCCCTGCAATTGCCACACAAGGCAGTGTTGCGGGCCGGCTACGGCATCTTCTACGATGCGCCGAGGAGTGCCGCCTCGGGAACCGGTCCGGTCGGGTTTGATGGGTTCGACATACAGCCTACGTGGATCACGGTAAATGCGAACAATGTTGCGAACCAGATACCCTGTGGCCGGCTGAGCAATCCCAACGCCAACCCTGTCAGTGGGTGCAACGTGACCAATGTCGTCTTCCCAAAGCCGCCGGGAAGCGCCTTGGGCGCCTTTAACAACCTGGGCTTTTCCGCGAACGGGCCAATCTCCATCATCAATTCGAAAATCCCCTACGAACAAAGCTGGAGCGTCGGGATTCAAAAGGAGTTGCCATCGAAGACTCTTTTGGATATGAACTATATCGGCAAGAAAGGTACCCACCTGTATGCGGGCGGCTTTAACACCCTGCAACTCCTCGGTCGCCCCTTTGAGCACGCGGTCTTGTCCGGAGTGTTGTCGCCTGCGGATATCAACACGATCAACCAACTAACTGTGACAAATCCCTTTGACTCCTCTAACTTCACGTCTGCTCCATGCAGCGGCCCCATGGATCCAAATTACATTTGCGACCCCACGAGCGGCGAGGGCTCGATCGTGCCACAGATCGGCGCGACCCAGCTTCTGTCACCATTCCCACAGTTTGCCGGCTTTGGGGGCGACGCCTTCCCAGCAGCCGATTCCATCTACCACGCTTTGCAGGTGCGCGCCGAAAGGTCGTTTGCCAATGGACTCGAGTTCCTGGTCACGTACACTTGGTCGAAGTCCATTGACGATTCCTCTTTCCAAGACTACAGCAACAGTTTTCTGGGCAATGCAGGCGGCGCCCAATCGCGTCAAGACCCCTATAACCCTAGGGGCGATCGGGCTGTGTCCGTGTTCGATATCCCACAGGTTTTTCAGGTCAGTTACGAGTACGAATTGCCGGTAGGTCGTGGCAAAGCGTTGGGAGGCGGCATGAACCCCATCCTGAACACCATTGTGGGCGGGTGGCAGACCAGCGGCATTGTGACCGTGAGCGATGGCAGGCCACTTCCTCTCACGGGGTCGTTCGCCGCTATCCCAACGTATGGCCAGAGGCCCAATTTGTCGGCACCCCTCATTCGCTCCTCAACGTCTTATCAGCATTTAATAAATGGTCTCCCAACTACGGCACAAGGAGCCAGCTACTTTGCCAATCCCGACGCATTGCAAGTGGCACCTGATTTCACATTTGGCAATGCCCCTCGGACAACTACGAGCGTCCTCACCCAGGGAACGCGGAATGCGGAACTAGCGCTCTTCAAGGAGTTCCCCCTGGGAATGGTCCATGAAGGGATGCGGCTGGAGTTTCGCGCCGAGGCCACCAATGCGCTGAATCATCCACAGTTCCGAGCTCCGAGTACTAACGCCGCTAGCCCTGGCACTTTCGGTCAGATCGTTCCAGGTCCGTCGTTTTCACCTGGCTCCGGGGCAGTTACCATCAACAGTCCGCGCGAATTGCAGTTGGGGCTAAAGCTCTACTTCTAACCGGCTGCCAGTTAGTGCTGAAACTTATGCTCTGGAGAATCAACGGGCAACAGCTTGAGTACAGCTGCCGCCCAGGTGGGTCTCACGAATAGTTTCGACGCGAAGCAACTCATGGCTCAACCTTGGAGCCCGTAGCTGTCTTGCCTCTCAGAACGGTGATGGACGCCTTCGGCAGCGTGAAGACAGTTTGCCCACTGGTGGCTATAGTACTCGCGACCGGAGGATGATCCGGATCGGCGTGGCTGTTCGGACCATCGTCAACCCAGACATACTGTTCGCTGCCAAAAGTAATGAGAGTGACAGCCCCGGAGAACGCCTCCGCCCGCTTTCTCGTTGCGTCCTCGAATTGCACCTTCACAGAGTGCGGGCTGTTTTCGTCGCGGTTGACCAGCATCAGCGACCAGTTTCCATCGGGCCTATAGACCGCATAGGAGGTAACCATGATATTTCCTTCCCCGTCCTTGATGTCTGCGTAAGAAGGCACCATGTGATGCACGCCTGAATGATGCTGCACCCATTCCCGATTGATCATGTGAGCGGCAAAGTAAGGCGAGGTGTAACCCTTGATGTCGTAGCTTTCGTCGGAGACAAAATTCGACCACGAAGACCAGCCGAGACAGGTTTTCTGAACGCCCTGCGGCTGGATCGGCGAGTGATAAAATGCCGCGCCGCCACCCTCGAAGAAGGACCCCACATTATCGGCCAGCCAGAGCGCTGCAAAAATGGTGGTCATCGGGCCGGTCAACTGCCAGGAAAGATGGTTTTCCGTCACCATGAGTGGCACATCCTTGGGCACGCAGTCGTTTCGCCACACCTCAAGGATGTGTTTGATCAGGCGCGGCTCGCTGTACAGGGTCTTCCAGGTGATGTTGCACGGCTCGAACGGATAATGTTCAAAGGATACAAACGCGAGATCGGAAATCCGGCCGTGTGATTTCAGGTAGTCGACGAAGCGGCCCATCCACGAAGTGCGGCCTTGCGCGTCGGGCCAGACGCGAATGTCTTCGCTCACGCCTTCGAACACCGGGCCTCCCAGCTTGAGGGCCGGGTCCACCTTGTGAATGGCTGCGGCCCACTGAATGTACAACGCAGCGTAATCTTCCGGCATGGCATGCTTGCCGTCGGGTTCTTCGCCAATTCAACATATCCGATGCGGTATCGGCGCTTCTCAATGTAGGCAATCTGCGCGGCCGCGTCATCGGGCGTGCCGTAGAGCATCGTGACCGGAATCATCGCGGGTAGATTATTGGTCAGGCCGCTGGTGAAGAAAAGATCGAAGCCAGTGTGCTGATATCTGCCGGTGGCATTCACGTCGCCCGCGGAGTGCCACGGGTCAATCGATGACGAGATGTAGGTGGTGGGGCTTTCGTTGAACGTCTTCTCGACTTCGGCAAAGGCACCGCTGGAATCGATCGCGCCGAGGCGGATGCTCTGGATCGCATAGCCGACACAGTTGCGGACATCGTCGGATCCGTGCAGATCACAGGTGTTGGACGATTCCGTCATCAGGACGCGCACATACTGCGTGGAAACCGGCGCGTCGGCGAGCTTCAAGGTAACGGTTCCACCCTGGGCGTTTTTGATTGCGCCGGCGGGAAACGTCTTCCACTCGCCTTGGGGGCCCAGGTCAAAGTCGAGAGCCAGCTTTCCGACCCAATACTCCACCTGATACGTCACCGCGTACGGACTGGCCCACACGATTCGTATCGCATCAACTGGTTTCTCCGACTGCAGATCGACCACCACCCATTGCGGATGGAGCGCGTCGCTCTCCCCGGTGAATTTGCTTGTCA
>JASHPH010000417.1 GCA_030038255.1 Candidatus Sulfotelmatobacter sp.
GCAGGATATGTTCGACGAACTGGTGATATCGGGAGGGGGACAAAAACGAGGACGGAGCCGCATGTCGCTCGCGCTCTCCGCAGGTCTCCAATTCGCCATCCTGGGTCTGCTGGTCCTCTTCCCGCTCATCTACACCGAAGCGTTGCCCAAGAGCCTGCTGATGACCACCCTCGTGGCTCCGCCGCCTCCGCCGCCACCGGCTCCTCCTCCACCTCCGGCTCCAAAGATTATGCCCAAGCCGATCCAGCGCATCATCCAGCAAGGCAGGATGATGGCCCCGACCGTGATTCCTAAAGACGTAAAGATGATCGAAGAAAAGGAATTGCCTCCCGATGTGCCCGTCAGCTACAGCAGCGGCGGCGTGCCCGGTGGCGTCCCCGGTGGGATGCCCGGCGGCGTGATGGGTGGAATTCTCGGTGGAACGGGCGGAGGTCCGCCGCCCCCGAAGCCCGAAGGTCCCAAGCGCATCCGGGTCAGCACTGGCGTTCAGGAAGCTAAGCTGATTAATCAGGTTAGACCCGTCTATCCCCCGCTGGCGCGGCAGGCCCGCATCCAGGGCACCGTCCATCTGCGCGCCATCATTTCCAAGGATGGCAACATCCAACAGCTTGAGGTCATCTCCGGCCCTCCGCTCCTGATTCAGGCTGCGGTTGACGCGGTGAAGCAATGGCGCTACAAGCCCACGCTCCTCAGCGACGAGCCGGTGGAAGTGGAAACGTTCATCGACGTCATCTTCAGTCTGGGCGGGTAAATCAAGGTTTCCTATAACGAGGAGGAACAAACTCAATGCTAGTCCATCTCGCGCTCTCGGGTATTCTGCTCTTGCAAGAGGAGCCCACCGCCTACATCGGCTGGGACCCACGGCTCATCGTCAAACAGATGAGCGCCGTGGCACTGGTGGTGGTGGCCATCCTGCTGCTGATGTCCATCTGGTCCATCGGCATCATGATTGACCGCGCCCTCACTTACAGCGCCGCGCGAAAGCAGTCGCGCATCTTTGTCCAGCAGGTGGCCGGGGCTCTCCGCGACGGCAAGCTCGACGAGGCCATTTCCATCGCCGAGCGCAACAAGAAGAGTCATATCGCCAAGGTCGTGGCCACTGGCCTCTCCGAGTTCCAGGCGGCCTCCAGCCAGGTGAGCGACCAGGAGCTCATTGAGGCCGCCAAGCGCGGCCTGGAGCGCTCCGTGGCCATCGTCCACGCGGAGATGAAGCGCATGCTCAGCGGCCTCGCCACCATTGGCTCCACGGCTCCTTTCGTCGGCCTCTTCGGGACCGTCGTCGGCATCATCAATGCCTTCAAGGGCATCGCCACTCAGAAAGCCACCGGGCTTTCCGCCGTCGCCGGCGGTATCGCGGAAGCCCTCATCACCACTGCTCTTGGTCTCTTCGTGGCCGTGCCCGCCGTGTGGGCCTTCAACTACTTCACCAACAAAGTGGAAGCCTTCGACGTCGAAATGGACAACTCCTCGATGGAGCTCGTCAACTACTTCGTCACGCGCCGGGCCGCCACCAAGAAGTAGCTCGCAATGGCCTACAAACCAAAAGCCGACGAAGTGATGGCCGCCCCGAACATTATTCCCATGGCGGACATCATGCTCGTCCTTCTGATCATCTTCATGGTCGTCACGCCCATGATCCAGAAGGGCGCCTCGGTCGAGCGCGCCACCGTGGATAATCCCAAGGACATGCAGGATGCCGACAAGGAGGACGCCATCGTCATCGCCATCACCCGCGATGGCTCCATCTTCATGGGCTCCCAGAAAGTCGATCAGTCCCAGCTCACCAATTTGTTGAAGGACAAGCTCTCCGTGAAGCAGGGCGATAAAACCGTCTACCTCAACAGCGATAAGGGAGCCCTCTACGGCAAGGTTGTCGCCGTCGTGGACGAAATCCGCGCCGCCGGCGTCGATCAGCTCGGCCTGCTCACCGAGAAAACTCAGAAGAAGGGCGCGCCTGCGGCCCCCTCCGGCGGGCAGTAGCGCGGAACTCGGGCCCGCGCACAAACGAAAGGAAGATCACCATGGGAATGACCGTCGGCAAGAGCAAAGGAGCCCTGGCGGAGATGAACGTCGTTCCTCTCATCGACATCCTCCTCGTCCTGCTCATCATCTTTATGGTCATCAATCCCAACAAGCCCAAGGGTCTCGACGCTCTCGTTCCGCAGCCGGCTCCGCCCAATACTCAGCCCCAGCAGGACATCCAGAACAAGCTCGTTGTCGTCCAGGTGCTCAATAACGGCCAGCTCAAAATCAATCAGGAAGACTCCAGTTGGGACACGCTGGAAGCCCGGCTCACCGAAATCTTCAAGATTCGCGCCGAGCGCGTGGCCTTCATCAAGGGCGACGACAACGTCAAGTTTGAGCAAGTGGCGCGCGCCATCGACATCATGCACAGCGCCAACATCGACCACGTGGGACTCATGACCACCAAGGTCGAAGCCGGGCAGTAAGCAGTTTCCCGGCCGCCGGGGGCCGGGCGCCGGATCGTGCTTCGTAGTACGATTCTTTTGGGGGCAAACGGAACCATGCTCAACTGCAACCGCGCGCCGCGCTCGCGCCGCCTCTCCACTCTGGCCTCTCTCGCCGTTGCTCTTCCTCTCATCACCTCCGGCTGCGCCAAGCTCCAGGCTCGCGACATGCTCAACAAGGGCGTGCAGGACTACAAGTCCAACCAGTACGACAAGGCCGTCGAGAAATTCAAGGAGGCCAAGCGGCTCGACCCCGACCTGAAGACCGCCCGCCTCTACCTCGCCACCGCCTACGCCAACCAGTATGTCCCCGGCTCCCCCGACGCCGCCAACGTGGACCACGCCAAGCAAGCCGTCCAGGAATACAAGGAAGTGCTCGACCGCGACCCCAACAATCTCTCCGCCATCGACGGCATCGGCTCACTCCTCTTCAACATGGCTGCTGGCCCGCCACCCAACATCGACATGATGCGGGAATCGCGCTCCTATCACGAAAAGCACACGCAGATCAGTCCCAACGATCCCGAACCCTATTACTGGCTCGGCCTGATCGACTGGACCCTCTCCTTCAAAGCCAATACGCAGATGCGCTTCGACTTCAATAAAGAACA
>JASHPH010000418.1 GCA_030038255.1 Candidatus Sulfotelmatobacter sp.
AACACGAACACCGTGCTGCCGGCAATCATATAAAAGAGCCATTCCGCAAAGATCGCCAGCGAGAATAACTGGCGGAAACTTCCTCCCAGAAGAAGCAACGCGATTGACAACACCGCTTGCACCAAGATCGCCACCGATGGCGTATGGAACCGCGGATGCACTTCCGCCAATGCGCGAAAGAAATATCCATCGCGTGCCACCGCAAATGGCACGCGCGCGCCGCTCATGATGGTTCCGTTCAGCGTGACCAGCAACGACACGACCATGCCCGCCGACACCAATCCCGCGCCCAATTTTCCCATGACCCGCGCCACCGCATCCGATGCCGGGCGAGGCGAAGCCGCAATTGCACTCGCTGGAAGCACGTATTGCACCCCCGCGTTCATCAACATGTAAAGCGCGGCTACCACGCCCACGCCTGCGATCAGCGCGATCGGGATGCTGCGTTCCGGCTGCTTGACTTCGCCGGCCACCATGTTCAGATCGTTCCATCCGTCATACGCCCACAGCGCTGCGACCAGCGCCGCCATGAATCCGGCCGCACCGCCCTTTGCTCCCGCGAATGTTCCGGCAAAGTTTCGCCATCCTCGCCCCGCGACATCGCCCATGCCGCTGAAACACACCGCCACAATTGCCAGAATGATCGCAACCTTCAGCAGCGTGAACACGAGCTGGAACTCGCCTGCTTTCTTAACGCCGACATAATTGAGAAAAGAGATCAGCAGCGCCGCCCCAATCGCGACGATCTGTCCCCAGGTCACGGCAAACGGAGCTGAGATGAAATTTGTCGAGAAGAATGAAAAAACTGGAAATGTTCCCAGAATCCTTACCAGTCCCGTGGCCACCGTCGCCACCGATGCAGGCTTCGCAATAACGAACCACGTCCAGGCGTAGAGAAATCCGGCCAGCGGTCCGTAGGCGTCGCGGACATACACATATTCTCCGCCGGCCTGCGGCTTCATGGCGCCCAGCTCGGCGTAAGTCAGCGCGCCGAAAAAAGACAGCAATCCACCCACTACCCACGCTAGATAAACCAGCCGCGCCGAACCCACCGCTTGCATCATTTCGGCGGGAACGAGAAAAATCCCGCTGCCGATGATCGTTCCGATCACGACGGCCGAGGCATGGCTCACGCCCAGATCGCGGGAAAGTTCGGGCGACGAGCGGATCTGCATGTGCTCGGAAGTAACCATGCTGGACTTGGAGTATACGCGAGGGAAAGCCTAAGGATTCTCGTTCTCTACGTCGACGCCGAAGAATGAGCTCACCACCCACCCTACGCAAAACGTGACTGCCGCCCCGATCATGACCCACCACGTCCAGGGTACGTGCGTTCCCAGCCACAAGTACAACTCAACCCCGAAGCCGCAAACCATCCCCACCATCGCGCCGCGCTGATTGGCACGCCGCGTCAGCACGCCCAGCAGAAACGCCCCCAACAGCGCCCCGTACGCGACCGACGCGATCTGCAGTCCCACTTCCACGACGCGTCCGGCCTTGTGCAGCGCGATCACCGCCAGACCGAACAACACCAGCGCCCACACAAACGTGGCTATCCGCGCCAGCCGCATGCGCTGCTTCTCGTCGGTCTCCGGGCGCAGACGGACATAAAAGTCCATGATCGCGCTCGAGGAGAGCGAATTCAGCGCCGCGCTCAAATTCGACATCGCTGCCGCCAGGACCGCCGCGATCAGCAGCCCGGAAATTCCGTGCGGCATGCGCGTCACAATAAACGTCGGATAAATCCGGTCCGCGCGCCCGAACGCCGATGACGGCGAGCGGTAATAGGCCCACAACATGACGCCCACGATCAGGAACAGAGCGAACTGAAACAGAACTGCCACGCCGCTCGCAATCAGCGCTGTGGCCGACTGCTTCTGTCCGCGCGCGGCCAGCAGTCGCTGCACAATCAGTTGATCGGTCCCGTGACTCGCCACCGTGAAGAACGCTCCGCCGATCACGCCCGACCAAAACGTGTAAGGCGCCCACACATTGGTACTGAAATCGAACACCTGCAGTTTGCCCGCGGTCGCCGCCGCGGCACAAATCGCCGCCCATCCTCCGGGCACGAGATGCACAATCGTGGCCAGTCCCACCAGCGTTCCGCCAAGATAAATGGCAGTCTGTACCACGTCGGTCCAAATCACGGCCGCCAGCCCGCCCTCGAATGTATAGATCAGCGTCAATGCAGTAATGATCGCAATCGAAGCCACTTGGCCCGTTCCCAGTGCTATCGCGACGACGATTGACACCGCATAGACGCGCACGCCCTCAGCCGCTGCGCGAGTCAGCAGGAACAACCCTGCGGTTAGCGACCGCAGTCCGCGGCCAAAGCGTCGTTCGATCAGCTCGTAGGCGGTGTAGAGGTCGCCGCGAAAGTAATGCGGCAGCAGAACCAAGCTGATGAGGATCCGGCCCACGAGGTAGCCCATCACTACCTGCAAGAAGGTGAAGTTCGTGTCATAGGCCAGACCGGGAATGCTGATGATGGTCAGCGTGCTGGTTTCGGCCGCGACGATCGATAGGGCGATCGCCCACCAGGGAATGTCGCGGCCAGCCAGAAAGTAGTCGCGCAGCGAACGATGCCGCTTGCGGAAGCGCAGCCCAAACACCGTGATCCCCGCCAGGTAAAGCGCGATGATGGCGAAATCAATCGTGTTTAGGCCCATCTTGCACTCGGGCTACATTATCGACGCAAAGGCGGTGTTCTGCGAGTGAGACTGTTTAGTCATCCGCAACTCGCTGTCAGGTGTGAACGGGTCGCTTATAGCTCGGTATGTTAGAAATAAAGGTCGCCGCGAAGCTCGCGGCACGACGCAAAGTGTCTTACTATCTCGGCATTGACGGGGGCGGTACCAAGACTACCTGCGCCGCAGGCGACGATCGCCAGGTGCTGGCCACAGCCACAGCCGGACCGAGCAACATGGTGCGCGTCGGCGAGGCGAAGGCGCGCGAGTCGCTGCACCAGGCCGTGCGCCAGGCCTGCGCTGCTGCCGGGATCGACCCGAGGGAGGTCGCGCACACCTGTGTGGGTGGATCGGGTGCAGCGCGCCCGGAACTCGCCGCGGCCGTGCGTCGCGCGCTCACCGAGATTCTGCCCGTTCCCATTACGGTCGTCGGCGATATGGAGATCGCGCTCGAAGCCGCTTTTGGCGCTGGACCGGGCGTTATTGTCATCGCCGGGACGGGATCCATCGCTTTCGGGCGCAACGAGCAGGGAAGGACGGTTCGTGCCGGGGGTTGGGGATTCGCCATCTCCGACGAAGGTTCCGCCCACTGGATCGGACGTGCCGCCGTCAGCGCGCTGCTTCGCGCCGCGGACATGACGGGTCGTGCCTCCGATGGCGGCGTGACTGGGGAGAATTCGCGGCTCGAGGACGCAATTTTCAAAGCCTGGGGTGTGACCTCACTCGCTGATCTGGCACGCGCGGCCAACTCGATCCCGCCTCCAGACTTCGCGGCTCTGTTTCCCCCTGTGGCCGCCGGAGATGACGAACTAGCCCAGCAAGTTCTCACTCAGGCAGGCCAGGAACTCGCGCGACTTGCCGTTGTTGTCATCCATCGCCTGTTCGGATCGCCTGGTGCCGCATTTCCTGAAGTGTCTGTTCCCGTGGCTGCAATTAAGGTAGCCATGACCGGCGGCGTCTTCCGTCACGCTCCGCTGGTGCGCCAGGTTTTCTACAGTGAGTTGCGCCGGCTCGACGGGCGCGCGGAAGTTCAGCCGCAAATCGTCGAGCCCGTCGAAGGCGCCCTGCGCTTTGCGAGGCGAATGGCTGCGCAGAAGACCGGATGAACGTGGATAAAGCCGATACTCCCAACAACGCTCCTGACGCGCCCGCTTCGTCGCCGCCGACCGGCGAGCTCACGTCTAACTCCACCATTAATGAAGACCTGGCCCTCGCACTGCTCAAGAATCGCGACCTTCCCGCCGGAGACCTTGAAGCCATTCACAAAAACGCTGCAGTGATGAAATCGCGCAAGGTGCGCCTCGCGCTCGCCGCTCACCCACATACGCCGCGGCGCATCGCGCTGCGCCTGATCCGCGAGCTGTACACGTTCGATCTGATGCATTTTTCGCTGATGCCCGCCGCCCCCGCCGATCTCAAGCGTACTGCCAGTGAATTGCTCGTCACGCGCCTGTCTTCCATTACGCTCGGCGAGCGCATCTCCCTGGCCCGCCGTTCTTCGGCGCTGGTCGCGGGCGCGCTGTTGCTCGACAAGGAATCGCAAGTCTGGAAGCCTGCGCTTGAAAATGCGCGCCTTACGGAAGATGCGGTCATCAAGGCGTTGCACCGCCCGCATGTCACGCCCGCGTTTGTGGAGGCTGTCTGCCGGCATGCGAAGTGGTCAGTCCGGCACGAAATTCGAATCGCCCTGCTGCGCAACGCGCACACGCCCCTGGCTCGCGCTCTCGAATTCGCCCGCGGCATTCCGCCTGCGCGGCTGCGCGACATTCTGCACAGCTCCCGTCTTCCGGAGAAGATCAAGGCTTACTTACGGAAAGAGTTGCGCGGGAAGTAGCTGGCTCAGCGTCCACCATCCACGCCGAGAATCGCGGCCGGGCGCTGAAGCTGAGAACGATCCGCCTCAGTGCAGAAATCCCAGGCTCGAAAAGTGACGATGGCAGAACTGAAACGTGGAAATCTGGCTTACTGCGTCACAGCCTCACGTTTCCCGTGCATCAGCTCGACCACGGCCTCGTACAGGCGCTTGCGCACATCGTACCGCTCATAGACGTGCGTAATGTAGCGCACGTGCACCTGAATTCCGGAGCCAGTCGGCACCACGTTGATACCTGGAGTCGCCGATAGCGCCTTCACGCGGTAGCGCGATGTCGCCTCCTGCCACTCGGCCTCGGCCTTGCTGGCGTTTGCCACGGTTTCCTTCTCCACCAGCTTCTGAATGCCATCGATAATCGGATACGGATCCTGGCTGGAGGGAATCTGCACTTGCAATTCGTCCCACATCCACTGGCCGGAGGTCGTGAAGTTGAAGAAATGTCCTTCGATCGCGAAGCTGTTGACGAACGAAACGCGGCGGCCAGTGGGATGTCCGGCATCGGTCCAGCTGCCGGTTTCGAGCAGCACTGTCTTCAGCAGTCCGACCTCGACGACTTCGCCGCCGACGCCGTTTATCTCGACCCAGTCGCCCACGCGGATGCCGTTGCGGCCCATGAGCACAAACCAGCCGAAAAATGCCACGATGAAATCTTTCATTGCCACGGTTAAACCGGCGCCCGCCAGGCCGAGCACGGTGGTGGTCTGCGTGGGCATGCCGAAGACGATGAAGAGAATCGCGACCAACCCGAGAGACTGTGCCGCGAACTTCACCACCGCGCGCAGCGTGTCGATGCGCTTGTTCTCAGCGGTCATCCCGGTGAACAGATGCTCGATCAGCCGGTCTGCCGCGTACACCGCCAGCAACACCAGCAGAATCCACAGCGCCGACTCTATCAGACGGTGCAGGGCGGCGCGCTCACGGGTTTCGACCAGCGCCAGCCAGGCACCGTAAATGTCATTGAGATCCTGTTCGTCCTGAAGCCGGCGGCCGCGGTCCGCCAGATTTTTCTGATCCAGCGTGTACTGTTTGAGCAGGTCGAGCGCGGCCTTGGCCGACGCCTTTGATTCGTCGCGGCTGGTAACTTTGCTACGGCTGGCGAATCCCTTCGCTTGCTGCTTGGCCGCCTCGCGATTTTCCTTGTCCTTCTCAACCTGCGCGGCAAGCTCGTTGTGCCGCTTGGTGAGATAAGCTTCCTTTTCGGTGGTCTCATTGCGCGCATCCTCGAGCAGGGCTGTTTTCTCGCGCAGTGCCTGCCACGCCCGGAAGACCGCGAGCAGCGTGTGACCCTGGTAGTCCTGCTCGTGCGCATTCACCGCCGAACCGATCGCGGGTGCATTGTGGTCGCCGGCCTCGTGTTCTGCTTGCAGGCGCTTGATCTTCGCCTGCGGATCGCCGCCTGCCTGCTCCAGTTCTCCGGCCGCGTCGTCGAGTTCATCCTGATCGAGATCGGCTTGCGCCTTGGCGACGTCGATCTGATCCTGCAGGTTGTCCTTCTGCGATTCGGGCGCTGCCGCCAGCTTGCGCGTCAGCAGCGTGATGTTTTCCTGATCCTCTTTGACCGTGAGTTCGGCCTTGGCCTTGCGTGCGGCGATCTGCTTGGCCTCAGGCGAAAGTGGCGGCGGGTTTTGCTCCGCTGTGCGCAGCGCGTCGAAGAAGGCAAGATCGACTTCGTGATCGGCCACCTTGACGGCAGCCTGCGCCAGTGCCTGCTCCTCGGGCGTGCCCGCCGTTGCCGCCAGGCGTCGCGCTGTCTCCAGGGGACGCTGATCGACCAGCGGATGCTGTGGTGCGGGCGCCTTGCGCCCGAGCAATCGCTTGCCTGCCGTTGCCGCGGCTTCATCGCTCGCAGAAGGCAACTCCCGGGTCTGCAGCAGTCCGACGATGGCCACAGCCACCAGCAGGAGCAGAACAGCCGCGACGATCCATTGCCGAAACTTCATGTCGGGACCACTGTAGCAAGAAATGCCTTCTTGCCGCGACCTCCGGAGGGGCAGCGTGACACGAAGCCAATCCCGACACGTTGGTAACCTGCCAGCCGCTCCTCGGACCTTTAGAATCGCCGCAGAAGCACATGTTCGAATCGCTGCAATCGCTCTTGGAAGAATCATGTTTCAACCGGGCATGGAAACCCGTCTCGCGCCCGGCGATCGGGGCGTGGCTCGTCTTCTATGTCGGTTTTCTCTTCTACGCCTTCGGCAGGTCGCCCGCGTCCCTTTTCATTCACAGCGCCAATTTGGTTGTCCACGAAGGCGGTCACAACCTGTTTGGATGGTTCGGTCCTACGCTCGGATTGTGGGGCGGGACACTGCTGCAGTGGCTCGTGCCGTTTCTGCTCGCGGCGTATTTCTTCAGCGAGCGCCAGGTCCCGGGCTTCGTCTTTTGTCTGTTCTTCTTTTTCGAGAACTGGATTGACACCGCTGAATACATGGCCGATGCACGCGCCCAACTGCTGCCACTGGTAACTACGGGCGACCCCGAGTTTGTGGAACACGATTTCTACCGCATCTTTTCCGACCTCAATGTTCTGCCGTACGACACCAAGATCGCAGCCGTGGTGCACATTCTCGGTTGGTGCGGAATGATCGCGTGCGTGATCTGGCTGGCGCTGAGAATGCGAACAGCCGGCGTGGAGAGCGCCACCCAAATTACTTTCCCGAAGCCGGCGATATCTTTGATCGAGCGCTATCCAGGAAGGGCGCGAGCAGCCACGGCAGTTTCAAGCTCTACAAGTTCTCATCCTCGGCAGCGAGGCACGGCGGTGAGCGACTCAAGCGAGCAGCCCCCGTCGTAGCCCCGACTACAAATCCCACCTTACGGCACCCAGTCAGCAATAAAAATGTTGGTCTCGTGCGGCGCCTTGGCGTTGCGGTTTGAGGCCCACACCAGCTTCTTGCCGTCGGGCGAAAACATTGGGAAGCCATCGAAGCCGTCGCTGTAGGTGATGCGCTCCAGGCCGGTGCCGTCAAGATTCATCATCCACAATTCGAAGTTGCCCATGCCGCCAGTGGCGTGCGTTTCCGGATCGTAGTTCGAAGAAAAAATAATCTTCTTCCCGTCGGCGGTAAAGGCCGGGCCGAAGCTGGCCGCGCCGAGATTCGTCAGCTGTTTTTTCTCCGAACCGTCGGCCTTCATGATCCAGATTTCGAGCGAGGTTGGCCGGATCAGGTTCTGCGCCAGCAGTTCTTTGTAGTCGGCAATTTCCTTTTCTGTCTGAGGATGGTAAGCGCGGTAGACGATCCACTTGCGGTCTGGCGAAAATGTCGGACCGCCGTCGTAGCCGAGTTCGTGCGTGAGCTGCTTCACGTTCTTGCCGTCGGCATCCATGATGTAGATGTCGAGATCGCCGTTGCGCATCGAAGTGAACGTAATTTTCTTGCCATCGAGCGAGATCGTCGCCTCGGCGTCATAGCCCGGTGTGCGGGTGACCTGCTTCAGGTTCGATCCGTCTAGATTTGCCGTGAAGATGTCATATCCGGAATAAACCGCCCATACATATCCTTTGGAAAAATCCGGGCGCGGCGGGCACTCCGGGCTGGCCAGGTGAGTAGAGGAATAGAGAATTTTCTTGCCATTGGGGAAGAAATAGGCGCACGTCGTGCGGCCCTTGCCGGTCGAGACCATGTGCTGGTCGCTGCCGTCGGCGTTCATGATGAAAATCTGGTCGCACTTCACATCGCCGTGCGACGATTGATAGATCAGTTTCTTCCCGTCGGCGGAGAAATAGGCCTCGGCGTTCTGTCCGCCAAACGTCAGCTGGTGCACGTTGCGCAAATGCTTTTCCTGCGGCGTGGCGTAGTCGGGCAGGCTTGCAGTTTGAGCATTCAGGCATGCAGGCGCTGTGGCTGAAAGCAGGAGAAAGGTGAGCAAATGAGGTTTCATTAGTCGCGGCCGCCAGTGTAGCAAAAGCATGACCAGCCTAGCCTGCAGCGGAGTAGAATGTCCGCGTAATTCCTGAGGGGGGAACTCAAGAGGAGGAAGTTCATATGCCGAAGCTGAGGAAAGCCCCGCTCATCCCGGTCTGCCTTGCCGTGTCGCTGGCGGCATGGGCGGCCGACTTCTGGGTTAAGAAACCTTATCAGACGTGGTCGGCCGAAGAGACGCAGAAGATGCTGGAAGATTCCCCATGGGCCACGACACTTACGTTGGGCGGCTTTCAGAATATTTCGGGAAGCGGAGCAAATCCCCGCGGCGAAATGGAAGACAACCCCAGCATCACGTATACGATACAGTTTCGCTCGGCCGCACCGATTCGCCAAGCGCAGGTGCGCTCCTCGCAACTCAACGCGCACTATGACAAGATGAGCGCGGAGCAGAAGGCGGCTTTTGACGCCAACGTCAGCAAGTTCCTCAATGCTGGTTTTCCGGACCGCATCATTGTCGCCGTCACTTTTCAATCCAATGTCCAAAATTACCAGAGCCAGCTGCGTACTTACTGGGCAGACCAGAGCCTGCCGAAGCAGAGCATGAAAGTGTTCCTCAACACAGGCGCGGAGAGGCTGAGTTTAAGCAGCTATAGCTACAAGGACGACACCTTCCAATTCGTGTTCCCGCGGCCTAAGGACCTCGCGCCGGATGGGAAGATCAGCGTGGAGTTCGTCCACCCGCGGATCGAAAGAGTTGGTGAGCAGCGAGTTTTCCAGGTATTCAGCCTGAAGAAAATGCTGGTCGACGGACAACCAGTGCTGTGAAAGGCCGATAGCGGTTAATCATTCTTCTCGAATCGCGACCCACGGAGCTCAACCGCCGAAGGGGCCGGTCGCGACCCGCGATAGATTAGCCAGTGCCTGTTTGTACATCGGCCGCACCAGCCACGTTGAGAGAGTCTTCTCGATCCATCCCGGAAAGCCGGTTCGAACCCTGAGCTCGGTCGAGATCGTGACATGACAGTCGCCGGCGGCTGCAGCGGGATCGACCCTAAACGTGGTGACAGCATCGCTGCCGTCAAGGCCGGTTTCAACCAGCACGCGTCCGGGCTCAGGTTCGGTGATTGCTGCGCGAATGGTTTGCTTTCTCCCGAGCACGCTGAGCTGAAAGCGGATGATCGTGCCCGCACCGATGCCACCCTGCTCGACGACGATGTCGGTGATCTGCCGCGGCACGATGCGGGGATGTCCGTCGCGGTAGTTGGCCAGCAGCGAGTAAACGCGCTCGCAACGCGCCGGAATCAGCGCCGATGCGCTCACGACATGTCGGGTTGGCTTATCGTGCTGCATGAACTGACCGCTCATCGACTGAAGTGATTGCGAATGGCCTCGGCCTGCGCCCGCGTGACCACCGCTGATAGCGCAGCCGCGTCGGCTTGTTTGACGGCCTGCACGCTGCCGAAATGCTCCAGCAGGCGGCGCGTGGTGCTCGCACCTACTCCAGGGATTTCCAGCAGTTCGGTCGAGCGGTCGCGCATCTGCCGCCGCTTACGGTGAAACGTGACTGCAAAGCGGTGCGCTTCATCGCGAATCTGCTGAATCAGATGCAGCACGGGCGAATGGTGATCGAGCGCGATGGGATCTTTCTCTTGCCCGTAGACGTAGAGAATTTCCTCGCGCTTGGCAATTGCGGCGAGCGGCTGGTTGATGATTTCGAGGGATTCGAGGGCCGCGGCCGCAGTGTGAAGCTGGCCCAGCCCGCCGTCAATCAGCACGAGACTCGGCATGGGCATCTTTTCGTCCTGAAGGCGCTTGTAGCGGCGCGTCACCACCTCACGCATGGAAGCGAAGTCGTCCACGCCCTCGACGGTCCGGATGATGAACTTGCGATAATCCGACTTCTTCATCCTGCCTTCTTCCCACACCACCATGGAGGCCACCGTTTCCGCACCCTGAATGTGCGAAATGTCGAAGCACTCGATGCGCTTCGGCAGCTCGGGCAGGCCGAGCCTCTCCTGCAGGTCTTCCTGAATTTTGCGCGCGTTCGGCTTGAGCACGCGGAAGCGCTGATCGTAGGACTGCTTGGCGTTCGTGCCGGCCAAGTCGATGAGTGAGCGCTTGTCCCCACGCTGCGGTACGAGAATATGCACGCGGGTAGAGTGGACGTTCTTGTCCGCTCCTTGCTCGGACAGCAAGTCTTCGAGTTCCTCGCGATCCTCGAAGCCCACCGGGACATAGAGGTTGCGCGGCACATAAGGCTGGCCGATGTAGAGCTGCTTAAGCAGGGCAGAGAAGAATTCGCCGGGATGGAACGCTTCGGTGTCGGCGTCATTCGATGCAAACTCCGGCAGATCCTCCCAGAAAAATTCTCTGCGGTCGACCATCTTGCCGCCACGCATGTGGAACAGGTTCACGGCCAGCATGCTGTTCTCGTAGTGATAGCCGAAAACGTCGGCGTCGTCGCCCTCAGCGGCCGCGATGCGCTGCCGCTCCTGCAACTGCTCGACTGTCGAAGTCAAATCGCGATAGCGGGCGGCGCGTTCGTATTCCTGCAAGATCGCCGCCTGCTCCATGCGCTCGTGTAGAGAGCGCGCCAGATCCGTAGGACGTCCTTCGAGAAACAGCTTCACATCGCGCACGGCCTCCTGATATGCGTCGGCCGTAGTCAGATCCTTCACGCACGGTCCCAGGCAACGCTTGATGTAGTACTGCAGGCACGGCCTCGGATGAAAGCGCGTGAGATCCACCTTGCACGAGGGAATCAGGAAGTTGCGGTGAATCAGATCGACAATGCGATAGGCGAGGTTGGCAGGGAAGTACGGTCCGTAATATTCGCTGCCGTCTTTCCGCAGGCGGCGTGTGACGTAGACGCGCGGCCAGCTCTCGCCGAGTGTGAGTTTGACATAAGGATAAGTCTTGTCGTCGCGCAGCAGGATGTTGAAGCGCGGCTTGCGCTGCTTGATCAGATTGTTTTCGAGGGCCAGCGCCTCTTTGTTGTTGGCGACGACAATGTAGTCGACGTCGACCGCTTCCCGCACCAACGTGCCGGTCTTGGCGTCTTCCCAGCGGCCTTCATGGAAATAGCTGGAAACGCGGCTGCGCAGGTTCTTGGCCTTCCCGACGTAAATGACCTCGCCCTCGGCGTTCTTGTAGAGATACACGCCAGGCTCGGCGGGAATGGTGCGGATTTTCTGGAGCAGGTCCATCACCGAGAGAACACCTTCATTTTATTGGATCGCGGGAAAAGTGGTGTGTTACATTTATTAGCCATGAGTCACACATTTACGATTCGTCTTACAGATGAGCTGCTGAACTGGCTGAAAGAGACGTCGCGGGCGACTGGGATCCCTATGGGAAAGCTGGTACGCGACCAACTGGAGAGCGCGAAGGCCAGCAGCGGGAAGCAGAAGTTCCTGCGTCACCTCGGCGCAATCAAAGGCCCTCCTGATCTCTCGACGCGCAAGGGATTTTCCAAGGGATGAAGGGAATTGCCGACACCGGATTTATCGTCGCTGCGTGTAATCAGGACGATAACTACCACGCCTGGGCGATCACGCTGGCGCGATCGGTGACTGAGCCGCTCCTCACTTGTGAAGCTGTTTTGGCGGAGGCTGCGTTTCATCTCAACTCTAGCGCCTACGTCTTATCGCTGGTGGAAGACGAGTTGTTGCGCGTGGCGTTTGATGTCTCGAAGAACCTCTCGGAGCTGCGCGAGCTGGCGCGACGCTACGCCGATCGGAGGCCGGATCTGGCAGATCTTTGTTTGATTCGAATGAGTGAATTGTATCCTCGCCACGTCGTCGTCACAGTGGACGAAGCCGACTTCCGGGTTTACCGGCGCAATAAGCGGGAGGCCATTCCTTTGCTGTGTCCTCCTCGAGCGCAATAATTTGCGACCGACTCATCCTGAGCCCAACTGTATAAAATTTCCATTCCGCGTGTGGGGTTTGCGTTCTGGCTAAAGGCTGTAAAGCGGTTGGACCACCTCCGTCTTTCCGCAAGCGCTTGAAAACGGATATACTTACTGGGTCACCTCCCATGAGAGAACACTGGCACTTCCCGTGCAAAAGTGGGAGCGGGACTTGTAAGATTCTGTTATTCCCAGGGACCCAGTTTGGATTCCGCGCGCCGAGCAAGCGAGCGCGCCAATCACAAGATCGGATGAAGGAGCCTCACCATATGACCCGCACTTCGTTAGTGATTTTCCTGGCAGTCAGCCTTGTGGCTAGCGTCGGCTGCGCCAGCAAGAATTACGTCAAGCAACAGACCACGCCACTGATCAACAAGACCAACGAACTCGATGACCTGACCGCGAAGAACAGCAAGGACATCAAGGACGTGGATGCGCGCATGCAAGCTGGCCTTGCCGCCGTCAATGCCAAGACCGACGCGGCCGACCAGAAGGCGCTGGCCGCCGGACAGACTGCGTCTTCGGCGCAGCAAACAGCTGACGCGGCCAACACCCGCGTGGGCGTGCTGACCAACACCGTCGCCAATCTCGACAACTACCATGCTGTTGCCGAGACCTCAGTGAAGTTTGGTTTCAACAAGGACAACCTGACGCCGAAGGCGAAACAAGCGCTCGATCAGCTGGCCACCAATATCGCTTCGACCAAAGGCTACATCATCGCGCTCGAAGGAGGGTGCGACTCGGTCGGTTCGACGGAATACAACTATGACCTGAGCCAGCGCCGCGCCAACTCGGTGATTCAGTACCTGGCGTCGAAGTACAATGTGCCCGCGCACAAGATTTATACGATCGGCCTGGGCAAGGACAAGCCGGTGGAGTCCAACAAGACCGCGGCTGGCCGCGCGGACAATCGCCGCGTGGATGTGCGCTTGATGACGAACACTGTAGGCAGCACACCGACCACGACGGGCCAGAACAATCCGTCGATGTAACCATGATTTACCCTCCTCCCCGGAGGACTTCGCCAACCAGGCCGCTCAACCTCCCCCTGAGCGGCCTGTTTTTTTCAAGCGCAGCCCTGAGCCGCACGCTGTGATCTGTGTGCGTTCCCCCGAGTTCGATGCAAATCTCAGATGCCGGCGTAAAATAACAGCATGCGTGGTTTGAACATGCATAGTTTGGTTTTGACCGTGCTGCTTGGCTGCAGCATCGCAGGGTGGTCGCAGAGCTCAGAGAGTTCCAATTCTGCTACCGCCAAATCCCCTTCAGCGAACTCACCTTCTTCAGGGTCTCAACAGAACTCTTTGCCATCTAGTCCACCGGCCTTGCCGTCAGCCCCCTCCGCCGACGCGAGTGCCACACCAGCCGCGCAGGAGCCACGTCGCTCAGATCGCATCGACGCCGGTTCTTTGAACGGCGAGCCCGGAGACAGCTCCAGCAAGGATTCGCAGGGAGAAATCAGCCCGCCCGCCAATGACGCCCAGGCGCATCCGCGGAGCTCGCAGGCACTGCTCGACGCGGAGATGTCTGAAAATCCCGGCGCAAGCGAGACGCACCCCTGGGACCCGCACAAGGCCGCGAAGGATATTGAGGTCGGTGACTTCTATTTGAAGGTCAGGAAGAATTACCGCGCAGCAGAAGATCGTTACCGCGAGGCGTTGTACTACAAAGAGAACGATGCCATGGCGACCTATGGACTGGCGGTGTGCCTGGAGAAGCTCAACCAGCCAGACGAGGCGCGCCAGGAATATGAAGCCTATCTGAAGATCCTGCCCGAAGGCCCGGAGGCCAAAAACGCGCGCAAGGCGCTCGCGCGGCTAAAGGGCTCAAGTTCCACGCCGGACAAGTGAGAGATCGTAGAGTTTCTTTCCTCCCAGTTCTCGGGAGGGTTCCTTTTTGCGCTGCCGGGAGCGGCCATTTCTGTTTCCCACCCGGCTCTTCCTGCCTTCGCCAAGAATGAGGTTTGGCGGCCACTTGGGACCGGTGTGCGGGAAGCGCTTCGATCGTACTGAATCAAGCATCACGTCCAGGGCGTCGAGACAGGCATGAATAGTCTGGGCCCGGAGGGCGCCTTGGAATCCGCCTCGAATGATGAGCATCGCGGTGCCGTAGGTCAGCGACCACACCGCGAGGGCGAGACGGGTATGCTCCCGGGGACTTCCGCCAAGGTGTTCCGCCAGCCGCTGCCGCATGAGGTTGAACGACAGCCAGGGCTCGTGCAGCGCTGGCGGTTTGGCCACCCCATCGACGAGCATTTCGTAAGCATTGCGGTGCGCGAGGGCAAACTCCAGCTTGCATTGGACGGCCTCGCGCACGGTATGGGTGCGGCTGAGGGCGTCGAACATCTGGCGCCGGGTCTGCAGGCGGAGGGCGCGGAGGATATCCTCGCGGTCGCGATAGCGCTCGTAGACGGTGGGCGTGGTGGTGCCAGCGCACTTGGCGACAGCGCGCATGGTCAGGGCCTTTTCTCCGCCGCGCGCCCACAGGCGCGAGGCGGCCTCGAGAATGCGCTGTTCGAGATCAGGATCAGGATGCCGCGGCACTTTGCCTCCAGGGGACGATTTCCTCCCTATTGAATCGAATCAATTTCTTGCACTGCGTTATGTTAACGATGTATACTTTATTCAAAGTAGCAACGATTGACGACCTCACACGGCGGGGTCCGGCGCAACCTAAGCAGTCCTCCCAGAACGGTTCCCGGATCCTGCCGGTGTTACCTTCGAAAATCTTCAAGGAGTTGTAGATGGGACCCGCAGCCAAGAAACAAGTTGATATCGCCCGCCTGACCGCCGATCTTTCGGCCGCCAAAGTGGAATTGTTGAGCGCGCAATGCGCTGCCGACCGTATTCGTCTCCAGTATTCAGTGCAGGACATAGTTGCCTTTGGGGAACGCCAGGCGCTGAAGCGCATCATTGCTTCCGCTGAGGCCCTGTACTCGTTCTGTTCCCAGATTGAGGCCCAGATCAAGCGCGAAGAAGACGCAGCGAAGCGGAATCAGTGAAGTCCCGCCCGCGAGTGGTTCCGGCGCTCTCCTGCTTGAATAAACCCAGCAGTCGAAATTATTTCTCGACTCGGATGAAATCGCCGGTGGAAGCATTGACTGAAATCGTCAGCTTGGCGTTATCACGGCTGGCGCCATAGATGACGTGCCAGATCAGCTCATTGGTGTTGTGGTTCCAGTCGCAAACGTAGAAGACCGGAGTGTTGGGGTCTTTCTCAAGAATCTTGTCTCCGCCATGCTTTTGCGCGGTGGCGAAAGCCTGATCGGAGTCGACTTTGAGAAAGGCTATGTCGAAGACCTGCGTGGACGAATTTGAAGGACTATAGCTGTCTTCAATGCCGGGATTGACCCCGCGTTCCGGAGCTCCTTCCGCGGCGCTGCCCGACCAGGTAAAGGACTTGGCAGAACGCTGCGCGGGCGAGGCGAAACTGCCGCGCCACACTGCCCACTTGCCGTCCTGGCCGTTGCCGTCGGTCGTGACCGTCGCTTCCAAACGATAAGGCTTGGCATCCTGCTGCCAGCCGCGCGCCGCCACGTATACCTTCTGAAAAGCCGACCGTCCAGTGATCAGCTCCGGCGCTTTAACCGCCGGTTTTGCGGGCTCGGCGGGCTTGCTCGGCTCGGAGGAGCAAGCGGTGAGCAGCGACAGGAAGAGAAGTATGAGGACAGCGGAAAACCACGCGTACATGGTTCCGAGCAGAACTGCCCGGCGATTCCGGCTGCGCAGACTCCGCAACAAAGCCATTCCCGACATCGCCATGGGCTCGGTCGAATCGGTGTGGGTGAAGCTGGCCGTTCTCATTGGCATCCTTCCTGAAATAAATTGAACTTGGGTTTGATTACCGCGCATCATTCTACCCGAAGCGGCGCCAAAGGCGAGGAAAAGTCTTGGATCCCGGACTCAAAAAGTTACAGGAGGAGCTGGCCTCGGCCGTCACCGGGCTTTCGCCGCGAGAATGGACGTGGCATCCGGAAGGGAAGTGGTGCGCCGCGGAAGTGCTGGAGCACCTGTATCTGACGTACACCGGAACGATCAAGGGATTCGAACGGATGGCGGAAGCGGGCAGGCCGTCCGTGACGCCACCGAGCTGGAGGCAGCGGTTCGGAAAAATGCTGGTGGTTGGCGTCGGTCACATGCCTGGCGGACGAGAAGCGCCCAAGATGGCACGGCCGCGGGGATTGCCGACGGAAAAGGTACTGGCCGAGATCGGGGCGAAGATTGCCGAGATGGATGAATGCATTGCGCGGCAGGAAGAAAAATTCGGAAAGAGTGTTCAGTTACTCGACCACGTGATCCTCGGCCCGTTGACCGGGGCGGAATGGAGAAAGTTTCATCTAGTGCACGGAAGGCATCACATCCAACAGATTCGCAGGCTGCGTGAGTCGGCAAATCAGCAGAAATGAAAACGCCGGCTAGGAGCCGGCGCTTTTCTTGTTTTCGTCCGATACCCGCGCGGCCGATTCTTGTAAGCAGCTTTGAATCCCGACTCTGTGGCGCCTTAGCTGCCGAGATACGAAGAAGGTACGCCCGCCTTGCGGGCTTCTTCCTGCATGTCCTCAAGCTTCTGCTTGGCGTCGTCCACGGCCTTCTGCTTGTCGGCGATCTGCTGCTTGTACTGGGCGTCCTGCTTGTCCCAGTCGGCCTGGTTGCGCAGGCGATTGCCGGCGTCGCCGTACATGGCGGCAGCGCGAATCTGATATTCGCGCTGCAGGACGTTGAGTTCGCGCGTCAGCAAATCGATTTGATCCTGCTGGCTCTTCACCTTGTCGCCCCACTGCTTCCATAACGCCTCTTTGGCAGCCTGGTTTTCTTCAGGCGTCGGGCCGGCAGGCTTGGCCGCCGCAGGTTTGTTCTCGGCATTGGCATCGGATTGAGCCTTCGCATCCACCGGAGCTTCAGCAGCGGGGGCCGCGCCTACGATCGAGAGCTTGTCGTTGGTGGGCAGATTGTCATTGTCGAATACCTTCGGCGTCGTCGGCGGAGTCGATTTGCGGATCTGGCGTGCATAGTCGCCCAGCGACGGGCCTGCAGTCGTAGTGACAGAACCCGACTGGGGCCGATTCTGCTGGGTCTGGTTCTGCTGTGGCTGGCCCTGCGCGGCGGCAATCAGCGTGAGCAGGCCCACGGCCAGCAGGAGTCCGATTCCGTTGTGTGCGATGCGTTTCATAGCTCTCACCTTTTTTCCCCTCGCTTCGGTTTCGCCGGTGCGCCGAATGGGCCACGCCGGCGGCTTGCTCATAAAACTGCTCAACAACCACACTAAGAACTGGTGCCTCCGGCCGCGACACTTTGGCCAGCCGGCTTGTCGTTCAAGGGTGACCCCATCAAGAACGATCCCAGATTCCGGTCCAGCTGTGCGGCTTGCTCGGCGATATCGGCAGCCAGCTGCCGCGACAGGTCAGGATCGCGGCTGGTCGACAGTTGCTGCGCACAACCGGAGATGGTGGCCAGCGAAGTGCGGAGTCGCAGCGCCATCTCGGCCGAAAGTTCCCCGCGCAGTTGCTCCTGGCGGCGCATGCTTTCGAGCGCACTCAGATCATTGATCACGCAGGCCACGCCGAGCAGACTGCCGTCGCCCGCTTGCACGGGAGAAACCGTAACGGCGAGATAGCGCGTTGCGCCGGAGGGCGTACGGTACTCTGCCTGCACCTGACGGCGCTGGCAGCCTTCGTGCAGCACAACGTCAACTTCGGCGGCCAGCGGAGAAACGTCGTCGAACATCTTTTCGGTCGTTTCGTCAGGAGGGACCCAGGGTTTGTCGCCGTTGCGATCGGCGTCGTCGTGCTGGGGGTCGGATTGAGCGGGATCACGCTGGAGCTTCGCCTCGTGGAAGATCTTCGCGTCGCGGAAAATATCGGACGCGCTCATGCCCGAAGGCGAAGCGAATCCGAGAATTTCCCTGGCGGCCGGGTTACTGGTTTTTACCAGCCCGTTGGTTCCGAAGACGAGTACGCCGCAGGACAGATTCGAGAGCACGGCCTGGCTGAGCGTTTCGCTGATGCGGGCGCGCTGCTGTTCCGCCTGGGAGCGCACGTCGAGTTCGTGCTTCTGCTGCTTGAGCTGCTGGATCACCGTGTTGTAAAGATGCATGGGCAGAGTCTCAAGCGAGGGCGTGGGATCGGAGTTGATCTTGGCCTCTTCGCTGATTGACTTGCGAAGCAGGCGCATGAAGACGAGCGTCATCAGAAAGGCGGCGCCGCCACAAAACAGCACGACCGCCGCGCGCAGCAGCATCGGATTGGCTAGGGTCCTCACCAGAGCCTCCTGTACCAGATGAGAAACTGGTTGCCAAAGAAAAAGGCCAACATCGCCATGCTGCCGAGAAAGACGCCGAACGGCACCTCGTAATAGCGATAGACCATCTGTGCAGATTGCCACGGGCTGCGACGCGGGGCGGGCACGTTGGCTGGTCGGCGCATGAACCGGAGTTTGCGCTTCCGCCAAACGACGAGAACCGTTGTCAGGCCGAACAGAGATCCTGTGAGCGACGCCGCAAAGATGGTGAAAATGGTCAGCTTCATCCCGAGAAACGAGCCGACCATGGCTATCAGTTTGACGTCGCCGAACCCCATGCCCTCCATGCCGCGCCAGCGCAAATAAATTGCCCCCGCGCCGTAGATAAACGACGCGCCCAGCGCCGCGCCCAGCAGCGAATCGGTGAGAGAAAGAATGCGAACCGCGTTGTCGACGGTGAATGGCAGGCGCACCATCCCCGGCAGAATCTGCGAGGCCAGATCGTTCACGGGAACGATCTGACTGAAAAGAACGCCCAAGGCGAATCCTGGCAGAGTGAGCTTGTCGGGCAGCAGCTTGGTTTCAGCGTCGGTGAAGATGAGGCCGAGCAGCAGGAAAGCGAACACGCAATATTTCAGCGTGGAGAGAGTCAGCCCGAAGTACCAGTAGCAAAGGGCGAACAGGGCGCCGGTCAACAACTCGATCAACAGATAGCGGGGCGAAATTCTGGTTTTGCAATGGCGGCAACGCCCGCCCAGGATCAGCCAGCTCAAGACCGGGAGATTATCGTAGAAAGCGATGGGATGGCTGCAGCCGGGACACGCTGAGCGCGGCCGGACCACCGACAATCCCCGTGGCATGCGGTAGATACACACATTCAGGAAGCTGCCGAAGGCCAGCCCGAGGACAAAAATCGCGATGGCAAGAACTGGATCCACGTTACATAAGGCGTGCTTCGAGGGGCTACACGCAACTGCTGCGCAACGCCCACTTGGAAGAACGCTGACCGACCACTCAGCTTTCTGTTGCTTCTGGGATGGATTATAAGGCGATCAACAGTGCCAGCACTAAGGTACTGAAGTCACTGTCCCCAGGGCCAATGGGCGGCAAGAGATTGATCAGGTAGGGGTTCCGAAGGAAGGTAATGGGAGGTGTCATCGGTTGTCCCTAACGGGATTTGGTTCGACGCTGGGCTAACCCATTCCGGCATTCGGCGCTCGTTTGCTGGACGGGAAGAAAATCGGTGGGCCATCGGCGTGCACCCCACCCTTCACCGTGAAGGGTGGGGCAGCCTTATTTCGTGGCTCAACCCTACTTCGCCTGCAGGGTCTCGATGTACTTGACCAAGTTGGTCACGCGTTGCTGGACCTGTGCTTCGCGGCCCTGGCTAATGCTGGAAAACAGCGGACCCCATACCGGCATGTCCTGGCTGCCATGAGACGGCGTAGCCGCTTGTCCGCGAATGACTGCAGCCACGTGGTCCGCCGGGTATTTGCCGCCATTTTTCTTCGCCAGCACGGTCAGGTCCGTGGGCGGAGTCTTCATCGCCGGGGCAGCAGGGCCGTTGCCTTTGCCGTCTGTTCCATGGCAAACGGCGCAATAGCTGTGGAACATCTCTTTGCCCGAGTTCGAAGGGGCATTGGTGATGGGAACGTGCTTCACTGTAGGAGCCTGAGCCTGTGCTGGTGCGTTCTGAGCGACGGCAAAAACCGAAATCATAACCACAATCACAGCCAGACTGATGAATTTCATAACGTGCATGATCTTCCTCCTTGGGCTGCAAGGCCCAAACACTCTACTCTAGACCGCCGAATCATAAGCCGAATGTGATGTAGATCACAAGAGTTGTGACAATTGAGTCGATGCCTTGCTTGAGTCTGTTACTTCAGACCATCGACGATGTACAGATCCAAGGTGATGCGGTTATAAGAGTAGGCGTAACTCTTCAGATCGCGTGAGAAGCTGGACGGGGTATCAAACGAAGCCCTCGAACATCGATCACGCTGCTTTCGTCGCTCAGGGAAAGCAGAAACGCAGAAGTTCGCCTTCGAGCGCGTTGGCCGACGGCTCAGGCATCGGGAACAGGCCATGCCAGCGGTTCCAGGCGGGCGGGATCAGGCGTGTTTCGGCGGTCGGGATGGCCACCCAGCCTTCAGCCGTTTCTTCGCGGAGAAAAACGGAAAACGCAGCGGCGGTAGGATCACCCGCGTGAAGAGATTTCCACTCATAAAGTGTGGCGGCCAGGCTTTCGGTCAGCGACTCGCGCGGATCGAGGCAGAGAACCCATCCCGAGCCGACATAACGGAAGTAGTGATCGGGAGGTGCGCCGGTCACAGCGGTGACAATGCGCGCCCCATATTCGCGCGCAACCTGCGCCGTCGAGTCGCGCGAGCCGTGATCGACAACGAGGATGTCATCACAGGGATAAAGCGTTTCGAGGGCGCGGCCCAGCCGCAGTGCGTCGTTTTCCGTGTGCAATAGTGCGGTGATGGCAGGCATGAGACGATTCGCGCAGAGGGAAGTGTACGCGAAAAAGGCAAGCGACGAAGAGTGCCCGGGCACGGAGCACTACGTCCAAACACTGCACCGCGTTGCTCGGGCTAGTGGATGAATTTGTAGTCGACGATGGAAGCCGCCAGGCCGACTTTGCCGTCTTCAGGTTCGGGCGCGTCCTTTTCGTTCAGGCCCTTGTTGCGCATCACCCGGCCCTGGCAGACGACGTTGGAATTCTTCTGCCCGGAGATTTCCTCAGGCATCTCGAAGACCATCTCGATGAGAGCATTCACTGGAAGCTGCTGCGGGCCATAGAAGAGGACGCCGCTCTGGCTAATGTTTTCGATGATGCCTTCAAACCACGTACTGGTACGGTTGACGCGGTAGCGCAACGGAATATCGAGCTTGAGCCGGCGGGCACGCGGCACCCACGACGGCCGCTTTTCTCGCGTATGGCTGCGGCGAACTCCGGTTTCGGGCTTTCGCTCCACGCGCTCGGTGCGCTTCATCGTGGTCCAGTCGTACTTGTATTCAGCGGCGCAGAGCAGGCAAACCTGGTAATAGTCGCCGTCGGCCCCGCGGCGGGGCCAGGAGAACTCGTGGGAGCAGCGCCCTAACATAAGCACATCCATGAATTTCTGCGGCATGATTGGTTACTTCCGGGTCAGAAGCGCCTCGGACGCAAGGCCATCATCGCGCGAAGGGGGCAGTTTGAGAAGGTTACCTTCGTGCAGGGGGATGCGGGCAGAGAGGCAAATGGGCAAGACGCAGGTGGTTAGCAGCTCCGTGTATGATCGGCGCATGGGCGATCAGGCCTCCGACGTGGCGGCTTTCATTCTTGCCGGGGGAAAGAGCACTCGCATGGGCGCGGACAAGGCGTTCGTCATGCTCGATGGCCGCACACTACTGACGCACGCGCTGGACGCGGCGGGGTCGGTGACGAGCGATGTGAGCATCGTTGGCGATGCGGCTAAGTTCGCGGCGTTTGCTCCACTGGTGCAAGACGTATTTCCCGGCTGCGGACCGCTGGGAGGGATCCATGCCGCGCTGCGCGCATCGCAGACGGAACTAAATCTGATGCTGGCGGTGGATGTGCCGTTTGTGACGCGGGAACTGCTCGAGTATTTGATCAGCCGGGCGCGAAATGCCGCGGCGAGCGTAACGATTCCGCGAATTGGCGGGGGCTGGCAGCCATTGTGCGCGGTTTATCGCCGCGAGTTTGCCGACTCTGCAGAGAAAGCTCTGCGCGCGGGACAAAACAAGATTGATGCGCTGTTCAGTGAGGTGCGCGTGCAAACGATCGGCGAACAGGAGTTGGAGGCTGCGGGCTTCTCGGCGGAAATGTTCCGCAATCTGAATACGCCGGAAGAACTGGCCGAAGCGGGAGGCAGCGCTCCATCAATGCAGATGCATAGATCCTTCGCGGCAAAGAACGCCGCTCAGGATGACAAGATCGAACCATGCCAGACGACACACAATCCGGGCCGTACATAGAGTTTCGCGAGGTTTCGAAAGCGTTCGGCGACAACGTGGTGCTCGATCGTGTGAGCTTCGACGTGAAGCCCGCGGAGACCGTCTGCATTTTGGGCCGCAGCGGCGTCGGCAAATCGGTGTCGCTGCATCACATTATGGGATTTCTCAAGCCGGATTCCGGCCGAGTGATCGTTGCGCGCGAGGACATTACCGACTACAACGAAGAGCAACTCGAGCAGATCCGCAAGAAAGTCACCATGGTTTTCCAGAATGGCGCGCTGTTCGACTCGCTCACGGTCGGCGAGAACGTGGCGTTTCCCCTGCGCGAATCGCGCGAACTGAACGAAGAACAGATTTACCAGATCGTCGACGGCCTGCTGCAGATGGTCGGCGTGCAAGAGATGCGCGACCTGCTGCCATCGGATCTCTCGACCGGAATGAAGCGTTCGGTAGCGATCGCGCGGGCGCTGGCGGCGCGTCCGGAATGCGTTCTGTACGATGAGCCGACGACGATGGTCGATCCGCTGATGGCGCAACTGCTCGGCGATCTGATCAAGCGGCTCAAAATTCAGCTGAACCTGACCAGCATCGTCGTCACCCACGACATGCGCCTGGCGAAAAAGCTGGCCGATCGCGTCGTCTTCCTGCACGAAGCCAAAGCGATCTTCTTCGGCACCTATGCGCAGATGGAGAAAGATTCCCATCCGATCATCCAGGAATTTCTCGAACTGGATGAGTTGAAGATTGAAGCCTAGGAGGGGACTAGAAAGATTGCATCGAGAGCGCGTTGTCGCCATTCGAAACGCTCCGCAGCTCTCCAAGGATTACTCTACGACAGTTTCATGGCTCCGAAAACGAATGCGGTTCGATTGCTCGATCAGATGGGAGTCCGGTACGAACTGCGGGAGTATGAGGTCGATCCGGACGATTTGGCCGCGGAAACCGTCGCCACAAAGATCGGGCTACCGGCGGAGCAGGTGTTCAAAACGTTGGTGGCACGCGGTGAGCGCAACGGGGTGTGCATGGCGGTAATCCCGGGCGACCAGGAGTTGAATCTGAAGGCGCTGGCGGCCACAGCCGGGGAGCGAAAGATTGAGCTGGTGCACGTCAAAGAATTGCAAGGGTTGATGGGATACATTCGTGGCGGAGTAACTGCGCTCGCCGCCAAGCGCGAGTTTCCTGTCTACGTGGATGAAACCATCGAGTTGTTCGACGTCGTTTCGATCTCGGCTGGACTGCGCGGCCTGCAGATTTTGCTCGCGCCCTCGGATTATCTGCGCGCGACGAAAGCTAAGCTGGCGGATCTAAGCCAGCCGAAAAGCCCGAGTTAGAATCCCTGCTCCACCAACTCTTCGATGGTCAGCGAGCTCTCGGCATCGCGCCCCATCATCTTCTCGACATATTTCGCGATCAGGTCGGCTTCGAGATTCACGGGATCACCAGGCTTGAGCGAATGCAGATTCGTCATATCCACGGTGTGCGGAATGATGGCGATGGTGCAGCGGTTCTTCTCCAGCTTCGCGACCGTCAGGCTGATGCCCTCGATCGAAATCGAGCCTTTGAAGACGGTGTATTTCTCAACGTCAGCGGGCAGTTCGATGTGCAGCCACCAATTCTCGGAATCGGCGATGCGCTCGAAGGCGATCAATTTGCCCACGCCGTCCACGTGACCCTGCACGATGTGGCCGCCGAAGCGGCCGTCGGCTTTCATGGGCAATTCGAGATTGACCAGGGCGCCTTCGTGAATGCGCGAGAACGAAGTACGGGCCCAGGTTTCGGGAGCAAGATCGGCGCAGAACGAGCCCGGTTTGATGTCCAGAGCGGTGAGGCAGACTCCGCTGACGGCAACGCTGTTGCCCGTGCCGAGCTCTTTCGGAGTGCGTTCGGCGGCGATGGTGATGCGGCGGTTTTCGCCGCCCTGCTCGAGGCGGGAGATGCGTCCGACTTCTTCAATGATGCCGGTGAACATGAAAGACCTCCAGAACAACGCAATATGTTAATTCACCACGGAGTCAAGGAGATACAGAGAAGAACATTTTCCGGGTTTCTCCTTACTTCGGCGCCGCCTGTGGTGACGGCCGGTTTCATTCGGCGTATGGATCTCGCAGATATCCCTCGACCGCGAAATCTTCGCCGAAGCGGTGCAGGTGAATATGGCTGAGGCGCGCGGGTTCCGTCATGTGATGAAATTCTGAGTGGGCTGCGAACGGAACTGATCCCTCGCCGCCGAGAATCTTGGGCGCGTAATACAGGAAAACTTTGTCCACCACGTTTGCCGCGAGTGCTGCGCCGTTCACCCTGCTTCCGCCTTCGATCATCACGCTGATGACTTCGAGCTGACCCAGTCGCCGCAAAACGGCGTGCAAGTCAAGCCGACCCTCCGCGGAGGAGTTCGGTAGACTTTCGACGCGGATACCGAGCTTTTCGAGCTGAGTCACTTTTTGCTCGCTCGCCGTTGAGCAAAAAACCAGGACATCGTCGGCTTTTTCCCGGGCCGTACCGTCGACGAGGCGCGAATCCAGCGGCAGGCGCAGGCGTGAATCGAGAATCACGCGCAACAGCGGCCGGCGGCGCGCGCGGCCACTGCGGTCAGTCAAAAGCGGATTGTCGGCGAGAATCGTTCCCACACCAACCAGAATAGCATCGTGCTGGTGGCGGAGTTCGTGTACATGTGCCCGAGCCGCTTCGCCAGTGATCCAGTGGCCGGAGAATTCCTTCGATGGTCTACGGTCCTCACTACGCGGCGGTGCGATCTTGCCGTCAAGCGTCATGGCAGCCTTCAGCGTCACGAAAGGCACGCCGTGCCGGATATAACGGGCAAATGCCTCGTTCACGCGGCGGGCCTGCTCCTCCAGCCGTCCGACTTCCACGTGCGTGCCGGCGGCGCGCAACTGCTCGAAGCCGCGTCCACTGACCTTGGGATTCGGGTCGGGCATGCAGGCCACGACGCGGTGAATTCCCGCGGCAATGAGGGCTTCGGTGCAGGGAGGTGTGCGTCCCTGGTGCGCATGCGGTTCCAGGTTGATGTAGAGCGTGCCGCCCCGGGCCTTTGCACCAGCGGATTCCAGGGCAAGAATCTCGGCGTGTTTCACTCTGGCGTAAGTATAGGTTCCGGTGCCGACGACATTTCCCTGTGTGTCGGCGATGACCGCGCCAACGTATGGATTGGGCGAGGCCAAGCCGATTCCTGCGCGCGCCAGTTCGAGAGCGTGGTGCAAAAGTTGCTCGTCGGCAGAGTGGGCGGGCATGCAGGGAAAATCTACCACGCCGAACAGCACACCGGTCATTCCAATCGGCCGTTACGAAAGGAATTTAGCGGCGCGGCGGCAGACAGTCTGCGGGTGGGTCATCATCCGGCTCTGCCAGAGCCATCGCGCCGGATCGCCCTCTGGGAGGCTTTTTTCGAAAGGCGGGTACACGGGAAAACGGATCGTCGATGGGTTCGGCGTCGATCGGTTCAGCCGGCTGGCCCGGTTGAACCAAAGACGCCACAAAACGCCACACCAGCACGATCGCGGCTAGCGAAATCAAGACACCGAAAACCGCTGACATCGCATTCCTCAACGCCGCCTTATTCGAACAGCGAATCCACGAATTCTTTCGGATCGAAGGGCAGAAGATCAGTTGCTTTTTCTCCCACCCCGACATAGCGCACGGGAAGCCCGAGCTCGCGCGAGATGGCGACCACCACGCCGCCTTTGGCCGTGCCGTCGAGCTTGGTCAGGACGATGCCCGTCACGCCCGCCGACTCGGTGAACACGCGCGCCTGCTGCAGGCCATTCTGGCCAGTGGTCGCGTCCATCACCAGCAAAGTTTCATGCGGCGCGCCGGGGATGATACGCTGCGCCGTACGCCGCATCTTTTCCAGTTCGGCCATAAGGCTGCTCTTGGTGTGCAGGCGGCCGGCAGTGTCGACAACCACGTAGTCGGTTTTGCGCGCGACCGCGGCCTGCAACGCGTCGAAGAGAACCGCCGCGGGGTCGCCGCCGGGCTTGGTCTTGATCACTTCCGTGCCAGTGCGCTGACCCCAGATTTCCAGTTGCTCGATGGCGGCGGCGCGGAAGGTGTCAGCCGCGCAGAGCAGAACGTTTTTTCCCTGCGATCGGAAGACCTGCGACAGCTTGCCGATGGTTGTGGTCTTGCCCGTGCCGTTGACGCCGACGACAAGGATGACTTCCGGCGTGCCGTCCACTTTGTTCACCGGGCGCGAACTCGCCGCGCTCAAAATCGCCAGCAACTCTTCCTTCAGCAGGCGCTTGAGTTCCTGCACGTCTTTGATCTGCTTGCGATCGGCCTTGTCGCGCAGCTTGGCCAGCATTTGCTGCGTGGTCGTGGTGCCGAGGTCGGCACTGATCAGCGTGGCTTCGAGATCGTCGAGCGTTCTGCGGTCGATTTCCTTGCCTATCGAGACCACCGCATCGATGCGATCGGCCAGGTTCTCGCGAGTGCGCGTGACCGCCTGCTTCATGCGGTCCAGAAAACTGGGCTTTTGTTCTTCTTCGAGGCTGCCGAAAAGGGTCTGAATCATAACGGGGCCAAGGAATGATTATACGGGCAGCGTGCATGCAGGAACGCCCGCCCCAGTCTTCGCGCGGCGTCTTTTCGAGTCGTCAGCGAGCCTCGGGCCATCCAACCACAGGTGGTCATGCGAAGATAGACTGCTGGAGTTTGGCCCCGCTCGAGCACATGGACACTTCCACATTCCGCAGAGTCTTCAAGGCATTTCAATATCGCGATTTCCGCCTGATGTGGATTGGCGCCTGCACGTCGAGCATTGGCACATGGATGCAGATCGTGGCCCAGGGCTGGCTGATTTACCGGCTCAGCCATTCGTCGTTTCTGCTGGGACTGGATCAGTTTCTCGGCGGCCTTCCCATTTTTCTGTTCACGCTGATTGGCGGGGTGGTAGCCGACCGCGTCGAGCGGCGCAAGATTCTGCTGATCTCCCAATACATCCAGATGGCCAGCGCTGCGATTCTGACCGTGCTGGTGGCCACCGGCGTGGTGCGAGTGTGGGAGATTTTGTGCCTGTCGTTCGTCTCCGGGCTGGCGCAGGCGTTCGGGGGCCCGGCGTATTCGGCGCTGATTCCAACGCTGGTCGACCGCGAGGACATGCCGAATGCGATTGCGCTGAACTCGATTCAGTTCAACCTGGCGGTGGCGATCGGTCCGGCGCTGGCCGGTGTAACGCTGGCCCGGCTGGGCGAGAAGTGGTGCTTCGGGCTGAACGCCTTGTCGTTCCTCGCGCCGATCATTTCGCTGTCCATTATTTCGGCGCGGTTCCTGCCTGAGAAGTCGGCGGAGTCGATGTTCAACAGCCTGATGCAGGGATTCCGCTTTATCTGGCACCACGGAGCGATGGTCGGTGTGATCGTGCTGGCGTTCACGATGACTTTCCTGAGCATGCCCATGCGGACGTATTTTCCTGTGTTCGTGAAGGACATTTTTCATCGCGGTCCGGAAACTTATGGAAATCTGCTCTCACTGATGGGAGTGGGCTCGATCTGCGGGTCGCTGGGAGTGGCCGGTCTGGGAAACATCGGGAAGAAGGGCCGTTTCGCGCTGACCATGCTGATTTGCCTGGGCGTGGGGATCTCGGGATTTGCCCTGTCGAAATTCCTACCCATCAGTTACGCCATGCTCGTGCTGGTGGGAGCCTCGATGATGGCCGTGTTCGCCACGGTGACTTCGCTGGTGCAACTGATCGTGACCAACGAAATGCGCGGGCGGGTGATGAGCGTTTACAACTTCGCATTCCGGGGCGGCATGCCGATGGGCAACCTGGCCACCAGTTGGCTGGTTCCGGCGTTCACCGCGCCTGTGGTGCTGGGCATGAACGGATTCCTGTTGATTCTGGTAGCGCTGTACTTCCTGGTCGTGCAGAGGCGCGTAGCCGCACTCTAGAGCGTCGACCTTTATGGCGACAAGCCGACGCGCTTAAGCAGATCGAGGTAGCGCGGATCGGCTGCGAGGCTAGACCCGTGTGCGTTCAAGCGCGGCTGCGTCCGCGGCGAGGGCGGCTTGCGTGGCAGCAGTTTCGGCGACCGCGACGGATTCTGGTTCGACCACAGGGGCAGGCATAGGAGCGATCGGCCGCTTAATGGTGAAGCGCTGGATCCGGATTTCGCCGCGCGCATAGACCGCGAGCAGAGCCTTGACCGCGTCGGGATCGAGGCGCTTGCCGGCGAGGTTCTGAATGATTTGCAGCGCTTGATCGGGCGTGTGCGCGGTCTGATACGGACGATTGGTCGTGAGGGCATCGAAGGTATCGGCTACGGCGATAACGCGCGCCAGCAGCGGAATCTGATCACCCTTCAAGCCGTAGGGATATCCACGGCCGTCGAGCGCTTCGTGATGCAGTTCGATACCGGGCAGCATTTCCGCCAGCTGCGTGACCGGGCGCAGAATGTTGGCGCCCTTGGTAGTGTGCGTCTTCATTACTTCGAACTCTTCCGCGGTCAGCGCGCCCGGCTTCTTCAGAATGTGATCTTCAATTCCGATCTTGCCCACGTCATGCAGCTGGGCTGAAATCTGCAAGGTTTCCATGAACGTGTGGTCCAGCTTCATTTCCTTGGCGATGAGCATCGAGTAGCGCGTGACGCGGTCAGAGTGGCCCCGGGTGTAGGGATCTTTTTCGTCGACCGCTCCGGCGAGCATTTGAATGGAGCCCATGAACAAGGCGCGATTTTCATCGGCGGCGCGCTTCAGGTCTTCGACGAAGCGCTCGAGCTCCTCGGACATCGTGTTGAAAGTCTGCGCGAGTTCACCGATTTCGGTTCGGCTCCAAAGATGCACACGCTGCGAGAAGTCGCCCTTGGCCAGGGCCCGGCTGGATTGCGTGAGGATCTCCAGAGGATTGGTGATGCGGCGGGCGGCGAAGATACTGACGCCGATGCTCAACAGCACTGCCAGAAGCGCCAGCAAGCGGGCGGTGCGCTGCATTTCATATACTCCGCGGTAAGCTTCGCGGCGCGGCTTTTGTACCATGACGGCCCAGTCGAGCGCCATGACCGGGCTGCTCGTGCCGAGCATTTCGATTTTCTCCGAGCCATTATTGACCGTGAATTCGCGGGTCGCGGCCAGCTGCGCCTTGTTTCCACCCTCCACAAAGTTGCGGACGATCTCCAGATTCTTCATGTCCTGGCCAGTGGCGAACTCGGGCGTGGCCGCGGCGACGAGGCGTCCCTGCGCGTCCACGACATAAGGCGTCAGGCCGCCGCCGCTGACTTCCTGCAGACGGCGGATCAGGAATTGCAGATCGACAACCGAGGCGATCATGCCTAGGAAGCGCGAGCCGTACATGACCGGGGAACTGACGAGAAACACGGTCCGCGTGGATTTGCCTTCACCCACGGACAGCGCCTGGCCGTTATAGGCGCGCCCGTCGCGGGCCGCGGCGTAGGCATGTTCGAGCTCACGGTTCAGAAAAGCGTCGGGCGTGATGCGTCCTGCGGAAATACCTTTTGCTTCGGAGTTGATCAACGTAGCGTAGGCGATCTCATCCGAAGAGGAAACAAAATTTTCGAGCAGTGCGCGCAGTTCGGGTGTCTCGATATTTTTCCCGCCGATATCGCCGCCGCTGGCGACCTGAATCGCTGACGACAGATTGGCCAGCATCATGCGCAGCGAGCGTTCGTGCTGCGAGAGATCGTCGGCCAGCGAGCGCGTCACCGTGTTCTGCAGGAGCATCTCGTTGGTCTTCAGCCGGTCACGGTTGATGGACTCGACCTGTGCCGAGTAGAAGTACATCGGCACCGTACTGATGACAAGAAGCACACCGAGAATCAGGTACAAAATCGGGATGCGGGCGTGGCTGGAAGTGCTGGAGGACAAGGCTCTCCCTTCACTCAACTCGCGGACGCCGAAGTCGAAGCGACGGCCAATTTCACAGTATCCCTAAAATTTTAATGGTGAATGGCGACAGGCTGGCATTACCAAAGTACCTGTCAGATGGCATGTCTGATGCGGGTTTGGCAAGGAAATGCTGCCGAAATTTATGCTTCGCTCTTGCCACTGCGGGTCATCAGTTCGTGGATGGCCTCGCGCGGGGACTTGCCTTTGTGCAGGATAGCGTGCATCTGCTCGGTAATAGGCATTTCTACTCCACGCGTGTGAGCGAGCCCGATTGCCGCGGTCGTCGTGAAGACTCCTTCCGCGACCATGCCGTGCATGCCGGCAAGAATTTCCGGCAGCTTGCGCCCGCGGCCGAGTTCGACCCCGACGCTGCGATTGCGCGACAGTCCTCCGGTGCAGGTAAGCACGAGGTCCCCGAGTCCGGCCAGTCCGGCCATGGTTTCGGCACGGCCGCCGCAAGCGACGACCAGCCTTGTCATTTCCGCCAGGCCGCGCGTGATCAGGGCTGCCACCGAGTTGTGGCCAAGGCCAAGCCCGTCGCAGATGCCGGCGGCGATGGCGACAATATTTTTCAAGGCGCCGCCTAGCTCGACGCCGGCCACGTCGCTGTTGGTGTAGACGCGAAAACTCGGGTCGCTGAACTCCTGCTGCACCGTCCGCAGAAGGTAGGCATCGCTCGAAGCGATGGTGATAGCTGTCGGATCGCCGCGGGCAACCTCTTGGGCGAATGATGGTCCGCTGAGCGCGCCGATGCCGAATGCGTTTTCACGACCCAACACTTGAGCAATCACTTCTGTCATGCGCATCAGCGAGCCTTCTTCAAGTCCCTTGGTGGCACTGACGATCTGTGCCTGTGCCGGAATCAGAGGGCGCATTTTTTCGAACAGTCCGCGACAATGCTGCGACGGCATGACGCTGACAACGATGTGCGCGCCGCATAGTGCGTCGGCAAGATCATTCGTCGCTGTGACCGAGTCGGGGATCTGGCGGCCCGGAAGAAATGCTTCGTTGACGCACCGCTCGGTGATGGATCGGCAAACGTCGAGTTCGTGCGCCCAGAGCCGAACGCGGTGCGTGCCTCTGCGTCCGAGCACGATGGCAATGCCTGTGCCCCATGCGCCGGCACCGATGACCGCGATCTCGCTCATGTGCGCTTGGCTCCGAAGCGATTTTCCGTGCCGGCCAGCAGGCGCCGGATGTTCTGGCGGTGCTTGGCAATGATGAGCAGGGAGGCCGTTGCAATCATCCACACACCAGCGGGAGGGACGCCGAATTGATGGATGACCCAGACCAAAACGGGGAAAGTTGCAACCGCAATAATCGATCCCAAAGACACATAGCGGAATACAAGCACAACAACAATAAATATGCACACCGCTGCCAGCGCGGCTTTAGGAGCGATCAAAGCGAACGATCCCAGGCCGGTGGCGACTCCCTTGCCGCCGCGAAACTTCAGCCACACCGGAAACATGTGCCCCACGGTTGCCAACAGAGCACCCCACGCCAGTTGCTGGTAGGTCGGAGGCCCGGCATCTAGATGGTCGGCGATGATGTAAGAAAGCACGACTGCGCCGGCGCCTTTCGCAGCATCGAGGATTAGAGTCAGCACCCCTAGTGCCGGCGACCTGCGGGCCACATTTGTGGCGCCGATGTTTCCACTGCCGCTCTGGCGAACATCCTCGCCGCGAAAGATGCGCACTAGAATGTATCCGAACGGGATGGATCCAAGCAGATAACTCGTAACGGCGATGAGAAGCCAAGCCACCATCATTCCTATTCTGCAGCGTTACTGGAGAGCGTACTGCGCCAGCTTTGTGTACTTCGATCCTTTTGGCGATAGCTCGCTCCGATACAGAAAAAACTCGCGGGCGGTCATGGTACCAAACTCCGGCGCGGGCAGCCCGGCCAGTTTTTCCTGCAGCCGTTGAAATGCGCGATTGGGAGCGTCCCCTTTGCGCCAGCGCGGCGATCCCGAACGTCCGGTTGCGCGGGCGAGAGTCAAGTGCGGGCTGAAGGCGCGCTCCTCTTTTGGAATGCCCATGGATGCCGTGGCGTCATCGACGGCGCCGGCGAGTGCTGCCAATTGCGGGCCGGCTTCCATGCCCAGCCAGAAGACGCGGGCTGACTTAGCAGTCGGAAAAAACCCGTAGCCGCTGAAATGAATTTCCACCGCGTGTCCGCTGACGCCCGCCAGTGCCTGCCGAATCCCTTCGACTGCGGGGTCGGGCTGCTCGCCGAGGAACTTGAGTGTGACATGCAGCGATTCCGGTCTTACCCAACGCGCGTCAGGAGCGAATGGCTCGACGCCTTCCATAAAGCGCACGATGCGATCACGAACCTCGTCGGCAATATCGATAGCAACGAAAAGGCGCATAACGAGCTGCGAGCAATGAGCGGTGAGCAGTGAGTACGAGCTTCCTATTGGGCTCATTGCTCAACGCTCATTGCTCATTGCTTCCTACATTAATTTCCTTCTCACCATATCGAGAGCCATGGTCGAGGCGAAGCGGCGAATGCGCTTGCGGTCGCCGGCGAAGTGCCGCTGCACGACTTCGGTGCCACGGTCGCTGGCGACGGCGTGGAATACAAGCCCCACGGGTTTTTCGGGCGTACCCCCAGTAGGCCCGGCCACGCCGGTGATGCCGACGCCTAGGGTCGACTCGCAGCGATACCGGATGCCTTCGGCCAACGCGGCAGCAACTTCGCGGCTGACCGCGCCATGGCGCTCGATCATCTCTGCCGGCACACCGGCCAGTTCGGTCTTCAGCTGATTCGAGTAAACCACCGCGCCACCGAGAAAATAGCGAGAACTGCCGCTAACCGATGTGATGCGCTCGGCCAGCAAGCCTCCGGTGCACGATTCCGCGACCGCGAGTGTGGCTCCTCGCATTTGCAGCCAGTAGCCGACGATCTGCTCAAGCGATTGGCCGTCGCGCGAATAAACGGCGTCGTCGAGTTCGCCCTCGACCATGTCGGCGACTTCATCGACTCGCTGCTGCGCGGCCTCCGGACTGGTGGCGCGCGTTTTGAAATGCAGTTCGACTTCGCCCGCCCCAGCGAGAATCGTAGTTTCCACATCGGTATAACGCTTGTAGATAGGCGAGACGCGGGCGTCCACGTGCGACTCGCCCAACATCGCGACCTTCAATGTGCGAAAGGCGAGAAACGCCGGAGGAACTCTCGCGCGCAGGAGCTCGCGAACTTCGCTTTCAAACAAAGCTTTCAGTTCGTGCGGAGGTCCAGGCAGGAGCACGACGATGTACTCACGTCCATCGAATTGTCCTGCAATCCACTGCCCTGGCGCGGTGCCGTTCGCGTTGGGCAGCACAATCGCTCCGTCGAGAATGTCGGCCTGCTTGGCGTTGTTGGGCGCCATCTTCCAGCCGTGCGAGGCAAAGCGCTCTTCAATCCCATGCAAGACTTCGGGGTCTCGGTGCAGGCTTACGCCGAGTGATTCGGCTACGGCTTCGCGCGTGAGATCGTCTTCAGTTGGCCCAAGGCCACCGCTGAAAATGACAATGTCCGAGCGGAAAAGTGCATGCTGCGCAGCCGCGACCAAACGCCGCAGATCGTCACCGACCACACTCTTGAAAATCACATCCACGCCCAGCAGATTGAGCTGGTCGGTCAGGTAGAGAGAGTTGGTGTCCATGCGGTAGGGCGTGAGCATCTCAGACCCCACTGCGATGATTTCGGCATTCACGGGAAAAGTGTAAATGAAAAGCGGGAATCTATTCCGGCAGCAGGGGCAAGCCCTGAATGTTCCAGGAGAGATGGTGAATACTGCTGGTGGTGGCAAGAATGACGCTGCGCCCCGGAGCAAAAGCCAGACCCACAAGACCCTGCCCTGCGACTTCCAGACTGGCCTTGGCGGCGTCGGGTGTGATCTTCACTATTCCGCGTTTGCCCGCGAGCGATGCGGCAACGTAGAGGTTACCATCGACGTCGAAAGCCAAGCCCTGCGGCCGCCCCAGACCTTTATAAAACGTGCTCACGTTACCGTTAGGATCAATCTTGTGCACGCGGTCGTAGCTCGACGTGGTCGGCCCAGTCACAAACAAGTCGCCCTTCGGGCTGAAAGCGAGGTGATAGGCCGACACACTCGGCTCGAGCGTGGCAAACACGAACACCTGCTGGTCGCGGGCGATCTTAAAGATGGTGCCGCTGCGGTCGCCGACGTAGAGATTCTGTTCGCGGTCGAAGGCGATGCCGGTGGCCACGCCCATGCCTTCGGCGTAAGTGGTCATGCTTCCGTTCGGCGACACGCGATAGACCGCGCCGTCATAGCGCGAAGAAACGTACATCTGGCCCTGGCGGTCGAACGCGATGGAAGTGGCGTTCATCAGCTCAACCACAAAAGGCTTTACTTCGTAGTTGGTGTCAATTCTGAAGACGGCAACGGGGACCTTCTGGCCGCGCGAACCGGAAAATGTGGCGTAGATGTTGCCTTCAGCGTCGAGCGCGGGATTAGTGACGGGATGAAGCGTCTCGACGATGGGCACCGCGACCCGAACCGTCTGCGAGTTGCTGACGTGACCATCGGTCGCCACCACGACCGGGCCGGAGGTTGCGCCCTCGGGAACACGAGCAATCAAGAAAGCGTCCGAGCTGACCACGAGTGAGCCTTCGATATCGCCAAACCGCACCTTTGGCCGCTGCAGTTCCTGTGGGCGAAGGCCCGAGCCGCTGATGCGAATTTCGCCGCCGGTGATGGCGGCGGAGGGAGAAACGGTGTCGATGCGCGGCTCGCCGTTAACACTTTTTCTGCCGAGGATCCGATCGGAAAATCCCATTTGCTAGTTACCAAGTAGATGAGAGTGCAGCAGAAGTTGCGTCACGGCCAGCGCGTACAAGCCGGCCGCAACATCGTCGAGCATGATTCCACTCCCATCCGGCAGCTTTTCCAGTTGCCGAACCGGCGTGGGCTTGACGATATCGAACACTCTGAAAAGTATAAAACCCGTGAGAAAAGTTTTCCACGCGAGAGGAACGGCGATGAGAGCGATCAACTGGCCGGCAACTTCGTCGATGACGATGAATTGCGGATCTTTCTTGCCGCAGGCTCGCGCTACACGTGTCGCCGCGGGAATGCCGATCAGCGTGACGGCCACGGCCAGCGCGATCCCAACCGGCATGCGCAGAGCAGGATCGAGTTGCGATGCGAGACCAGCCCAGAGCAACACGGTTGCAGCTGATCCCCAGGTGCCGGGCCCGGGGCGCATCCGGCCAATGCCAAAGAAAGTGGCGACGAGAGTTGCCCAGAGTGGCGCGGGACTAGAAGTATCGATGCCCCCTCCGCTGCGTACGACGGATTCGGATTCCGCCTTCATGCGTCACCCTCAGGATCGTCGGGATTTCTGTCGTGGATTCCCTCCTCGGCATCCTTCACCGGTGACGAAATCACATATGCTCCGCTGGCCCACTTTCCGAGATCGAGCGTGCGGCAGCGCTCGCTGCAAAAAGGGAAGTCTGGCGCAGTGCTCGTCACCGGTTTTTTACAGATCGGGCAGCGGAGTTTGAGCGAGCGCTTGCGGGGCATAGGAATTCTTATTGTAGAAGGAAGATTTCCGATTGCGGTTGGAGAAAAACGGCGCAGAAAATCGCCGCTCTATACGATCTTCGCTACCAGATCGTAGTCGTGCGCCTCGGTGATCTGGCAGCGGTAAAAGCGGCCGCGTTCGGGCGCCATTTCTTCGGGGAAATCATTCACCAAGACTTTCCCGTCGATCTCCGGTGCATGCATCGCCGTCCGGCCTTCCAGCAGCAGTTCGCTCTCTTCCGATTCACCTTCGAGCAGAAGATCAAACTCGCGCCCGATCAGGGTCTTTTTCTTCTTCTTGCTGATCTGGCGCTGAATGCCCATCAGGTGTTTGCGCCGGCGCTCGATTTCCCGCGGTGACAGTTTCTTCTCTTGGGAATACGCCGTGGCGCCCTCCTGATCGGAGTACCCAAACGCTCCCATCCAGTCGAATTCCGCGGCTCGGACGAAGTCGCAGAGCTCCTCGAATTCTTTTTCCGTTTCGCCGGGAAAGCCGACGATGAACGACGTGCGTAACGTCAGGTCGGGTACGGTCCGTCGCATTTTCGCAATCGAACGCAGGAAGACATCGGCTCCCCCACCGCGCTTCATGCGCTTCAGCACGGAAGCTGAGGCGTGCTGCAAAGGCACGTCCATGTAGGAGCAAATTTTTTCGTGTTGCGCGATGGTTTCGAGCAGCCTCCCGGTGATCTTGTTGGGATAGGCGTAGAGAAAACGGATCCAGCGAAGATCCTCGATGCGAGCCAGCTTTTCGAGCAGCAGCGCCAGACCGTCTTTCAGGCCGAAGTCTTCGCCGTAGCAGGTCGTGTCCTGGCCGATGAGTGTAATCTCGCGGACACCGCGCTGGGCAAGGCTTTCCGCTTCGGCGACCACCGATTCAAAGCGCCGCGAACGGAACTGCCCGCGCAACTGCGGAATAATGCAGAACGTGCAGGGATGATCGCAGCCTTCGGCGATCTTGATGTACGCCATGTGGCCCGGGGTCGCCAGAACGCGGGGCGTCGAATCATCGTAGAGATAGTTGGGAAGATCGCCGATGGTACCGCTCCATGATTCGCGAGCCCAGGATTCGCGCGAGAAGCGGCCTTGGGCTTTGCGGTCGTCGCCCTCGGGGCGGGAAGGCAGCACGACGAGGGGCGAATTGCTGGGCGCAGCAGGAGTTGAAGCGACTCCCGTCGCGGCCAGAATTTTCTCCAGTTCTCCGGTACCGACGACGGCGTCGACTTCGGGAATATCTTCGCGAATCTGGTTGCGGAAGCGCTCCACCAGGCATCCCGCAACGACCAGTTTCTTCGCTTTCCCCTCAGTCTTGTGCCTGGCCATCTCGAGGATAGTATTCACAGACTCCTGCTGCGCGCTCTCGATGAAAGAGCAGGTATTGACCACAATCACATCGGCGTCTTCGGCGCGGCGGGTCAGTTCAGCTCCAGCCTGGGCCACGAAGCCCATCATGACTTCGCTGTCCACCAGGTTCTTTGGGCAGCCGAGGCTGACGAAGCCGATCTTTGTGGTCCTTGCCGGATCGAGCCGGTCTCGACCAGCCGAGCGCTGAGGCTGAGGATTTTCCAAAGATGGTTCCAGTCGTGAACTGACAGTGAGATCCTTCAGCGGCATGCAATCTTTCTATTTTACCATCCCGAAACTGGGCTTCTGTCGTGGCTTGCGCCTGGCAGACTTCCACATAGGCATCTCAAAAGATAGCCAGTTGTTGATTCAAAACGGCGCTTGTCGTGCTAGGCTAGGGGCTTACCGCCGTAAGCAAAAGGGAAGCACCTCGCAGGAGGCGAAGAATGTCTCGCAGAAGACTCTGGATTGCGGTCCTTTCTGTGGTGACCATGCTGGCAGTGTCTGCAGTGGCCCAGGAGGAGAAAAACGAAGTCGGCGGCATCATCGGCCGCGTGTTCATCAGCGACCAGGGCATCCAGGGTGCGACCTACTTCGATCCCATCATCCACTCCGGCAAAGGACTGACCGTCGAAGGCGAATATGCCCGCCGGTTTCTGGTGACCCCGGTTTTCTCGCTTTCCGGTGAAGTGGTGGTGGCCTACAATCCCGACGAAAAGTTGAACGCAGGCGACACCGGCAACTCGGTTGTCCCTTCCGACTACAAGCAATTGTTCTTCACTCCCGCCGCCCGGTTGAATCTATTTCCTACAACCGCGGTCTCGCCGTGGGTGAGCCTCGGCGGCGGCTTCGCCCACTTCAGCGAGGGCAATAC